>CAHJWO010000016.1 GCA_903642295.1 PVC group bacterium
CCGTTCGCTCCGGTGGGCGGCCCCCCGCTCTTTGGCGAAGCGCCAAAGAGAGCACGCGAGGCGCGTGCGCTCCCCAAAACGGACCTACTGGTGCCAAATTGAATGACCTTGATGAGGATGGGGTCGGCTGGTCGCAACCGCTCGATGGGTCGCGCGGGCCGGACCAGCGAGCGACCTGGTGAGCAAGCGCGCGAGCCTGGCTACCGTCCTTTCATCACGCTCCCCCCTGGTGAAGTCCCAGAGTCGTCTTCAATGGCAGGTTCCGCGAACTATCTCCCGCTTGAAAAACGTAATCTCCGCTCGGCAGCGTCCATTTCTTGGCGGCTGAATCCCAGACCATCAGGTCGGCAACTTTCGTCTTTAGGATGACGGTTTTCGTCTCGCCGGGCTGGAGGAGCACCTTGCCGTAAGCCTTCAACTCGCGCGGCGCCCGCCCTTCCTCTCCGCCCGGCGGGGCCGCGTACACTTGCACGACTTCCGCCCCGGCCCGCTCGCCGGAGTTACGCACCTGCACCGAGAAATTCACCGCATCCTCGCCGCTCTGCTCGGCCTTGAGATCGGACAGGACGAACTGCGTGTAACTCAGACCGAAACCGAACGGAAACAACGGCTCGGTGCCCTTCGCATCGAACCAGCGGTAGCCGAGCAGGACGCCTTCCTTGTAGGTGTTGCTGTGGGGATGTTCCTTGCTCGGGTAATTTCCATAAGCGGCGCTGTCCTGCCAGCGTTTTTCCCATGAGAACGGCAGCTTGCCGGAAGGATTGACCTCGCCGAAGAGAATGCGTCCCAGCGCCAGGTTGCCCGCCGTGCCGGGATAGTACGCATGGAGTAACGCCGCCGCGTGGCCGATCCACGAAGCCGTTGCCACGCTGCCGCCCGCGTTGAGCACGACCACCGTGTGCGGATTCACCTTGGCCACCCGCGCGATGAATTTGTCCTGCTCCGGGGGCAGGTCGTAGCGGCGGTCCTGATCCTCGCGCTCGTTGGCGGAGCCGTGGTCCACCTGCCAGCAACCGGGATCGTTAAACCCGACGCAAATCACCACGGCATCCGCACTACGCACCATCGCAATCCCCTCCTCGCCGTTCGCGGGAACATTCTGCTCCGGCTCCCACGTCAGCGGGATCACCTTGTGGCGCGCATCGTGCGCCGCGTCCTCGATCCCCGCCACCGCGCCGAGGGCGTGGAAATACGACACGAAGCCGCTGCCACCGCCGGTGGTCGGCAGGAAGGCGTTGGGACCCAGCACCACCACGTTTTTAAACTTTTCAGGATTGAGCGGCAGCAGGTTCCCCTCATTTTTAAGTAACGTGATGCTGCCCGCTGCCTCCGCCATGTTCGCCTCGACGCTGGCGGGATCGTCCTTCGGGATGGACTGATCCTCTTGTGGGCGGTCGAACCAGCCCAACTCGAACTCGACGCGTAACTGCCGCCGCACCTTTTCGTCAATGGTCTCCAGGCTGACCTTACCCGAGTCGAGCAGCGGCTTGAGCTTCGCCTCGTTGAAAAACTTGCCCGAAGGCATTTCCAGATCCAGGCCGCCGTTGGCCATGCCTTCCGCGTTGTAGGAAGCGTCCCAATCGGACATCAGCAATCCTTTGAATCCCCATTCACCCCTGAGCACGTCGTTGTTGAGCCAGGGATTCTCCGTGGCGTGAACCCCGTTGATCGGGTTGTAAGAGTTCATCACGCACTTGGGTTGACCCTCGCGCACGGCGATCTGGAAGTTGCGCAGGTACAACTCGCGCAGGGTGCGCTCGTCCAGATCGGACGAAATGTCGTGCCGCTGGTATTCCTGGTTGTTGGCGGCGAAGTGCTTGATGGTCGCGGCTACCCCCTGGCTTTGCACGCCCTGGACGAATGCGGCGGCGGTCAGGCCGGAGAGCAGCGGGTCCTCGCCGTAGTATTCAAAGTTGCGCCCGTTCATGGGCGCGCGGTAGAGGTTCATGCCGGGTGCCAGCAGGTAGTGAACGCCCCGCGCGCGGGCGTCGCGGCCGTAGGAGGCGCCGACCTTGCGGGCAAGTTCCGTGTCCCACGACGCCGCCAGCGCGATGCCCGCCGTGTAGGCCGTCGAAGGACCGGCGCAACGTACCCCCTGCGGGCCGTCGCTCATGCGGAACGCGGGGAGGCCCAGACGCTCGATTCCCTGCGTGTAAAAGTCGTGTTGACCGCCCAGCAGCTTGATCTTCTCCTCCGTCGTCAGGCGTTTGAGCAGGTCTTCGGTCCGCGCCTCGGCGCTGGCCTGTGCGTCCTTGTACACCGGTGGCTGATCGTCCGCCGGAGCTTGTGCGGGGGCCGATCTGACGACGAGCGCCAGCACGATGGAAAGGGAAAGAAGCAGGGGGCGTTTCATGGGGGAGCCTCCTTCGTATAGGGGCTGCTGTACCGTGTCAATGACGCACGCATCCCGCTTGCCATCGGTCAGCGAAGGGTTTCCTTTGCAGCATGAGCACCGTCCACACCACCGAAGAACGCGAGGGACGCACCGTCGATGTGCTGACCGACGAGGCGAGCGGCACCCGCCTGATGGTGGCACGGCAGGGAGCGGAACCCGTGAGCCTCGCCCGACGCGGGCCGGACGGCCAATGGAAGGGTTTCCTCTGGCGCGACGGCGACCTGTCCAAGGCGGCGGAAGGCTGGAACAATCACGCCACGGTCATGGGTTTTTACGTCCACCGGCTCAAGGACGAGCGGACGACCTATCGAGGGCATCCCATGCGGGGCGGCACGCATAGTTTCCTGCGGCACAAGATCTTTGCCGCCCCGGAGGCCAGGGGGCATTCGCTGATCTACACGATGCCGCCCGGCGGCTACGGCCCAGAGGAATATCCGTTCCGCGTGGCGATGAAGCTGACGTACACGCTCGAAACGAGCGGTACGCTGCTGGTGCGCTTCGATTTCACGAACCAGGAGCCGGACCAGTCGGTGCATGTCTCGTTCGGACTGCATCCGGGCTTCGCGGTGGGCTCGCTGGCGGCGGCGGAGGTGCGGCTGCCCGCCGGGACGTACCGCCGCCACCTCGCGCCGGGAAATTTTCTGTCCGGCGAAACCGTGGACATCCAGCACCCGGGCGGCCCGATGCCTTTCGCCAAGGCGGAACTGCCGGATTCGTTCCTGCTGGAACCGGTGGGGATGGACGATAGGAAGACGTTCACGCTGGTCGATCCCATCGGCGGGCGGCGGATGGAACTCGACTGTCCCGAGGCGCCGTACCTGACGCTCTGGAGCGACGGGCACGACTTCATTTGCCTGGAACCATGCTGGGGGTTGCCGGATGCCGCCGACCAGACGACGTTCGAACGGAAAGCGGGGATTCAGGAGATCGGGCCCGGTGGGATGCTGGAGCAAGGATTTGCGATCCGCACCGCCTTGCTGTGACCACACGACCCCTGACGCGGGGGACTCGGCCAGTTTCTGCGCGCGCCCGTCGACGGGCTCGATGATCGGCGTCGAGGTGAAGAATTTCGAGGCTTTCTCCAAGCGGAGGGCCGCGAGTTTTCCCGCCAGGTTCAAAGAGGGTTAAGCGGACGGATGCTCCGCATTCTTTCACACCGTTGGACCAACCCTTATCACGTCGAATGTCGTTGACGGCCATTCCACTATTTTCCTATCTATAAACCGTTAGTTTCGATTCACATCCACACTGAACCAGAGAATTCACCGATCATGTTGTTTAAAAAGTTATCTCTCCTCGCCGTTGCGGCGGTCTTCGCATCGGCGCCGCTCGCCACCACGGCCTCCGCCGGCGTCCACTTCGGAGCCTTCATTCCGCCCCCGCCGTCAATCCAGGTAAATGTCGGCGGCGAAGGTCCCGTTTATGATGATGGGCCGGAATATTATTATGACGACGGACCATATTACTATTACACGACCGTGCATGGCCGCCGGATCAGGCATTTGCGGGAAGGTCATGGTTACCATAATGGGCGGCGGATCGGCGGCGGACATACGTCCCACGGCCGCGGCGGCTACCAAGACCGCGGTAGCGGTCGTCGCGGCGGCGGCGCTCGCCAGAGCGGTGCCCGCCAAGGTGGGGGTCGCCAAGGTGGGGGCCGCCAGGTCAGTCATGGCGGCGGGTCTTCCAAACGAGGCCACTAAAAGTCAGGGTTTCGCAAGCCGTGAACCGCTGGAGGCTTTGGTCTCCAGCGGTTTTCTGCTTTGAAATCTTGCGACCCGCCGAATCGCACCGGGGTCTGCCGGACGCCGCGCAACCGGTGCCCTGCGAGCAAAAGGCAGTTTTAGCTGCCGAAGTGACGCGACAGCCAGTCCGTGATCGCGGCGTTGGCGGCGGCCGGTGCTTCGCGGACGACGCCGTGGGTTGCCCCCGGGATGATGACCAATTCCGAGGGGTCGATGGCGACGTGGAGCATCTTTGCCTGTTCCATCGGCGTCAGCGAATCTTCCTCACCGTACAGGATGAGCGTCGGCACGCTGATGGTGCCAAAGGTCTGGCTGAAGTCCGGGCGCGTCTGCAACGCGTGCGCGCCACCGACCAGGCCGTTGAGCGAGGCCGCCTCGACCAACTGCGAGACCTTGGCGACGAGCCCCGGTCGGGTGCTGCGGGTATGGCCGGTCAGGAATTCGGGCAGCAGCAACGGCAGGAGAGACGGCGCGCCCAGGACGGGCGCTTGCTGCTGGTAACCGATCCACATGTTCTGTTCCACCGTGGTGGGCGGAAACACCGCGGCATCGTTCAGAATCATGCCCAGGAAACGGGTGGGGGCCAGTTCGTAGAGCCGGACCGTGATCGCGCCGCCCATCGAATGCCCGCCGATGATCGCCTGTTGGATGCCCAGCTGGTCGAGCAAGGCAAGCATGTCGCGGGCGTAGAGGTCGATGCTTCCCTGCTGGTCCGGCGCGATGCTGTTTCCGAAGCCGCGCAGATCCACCGTGATCACCCGGTAAGTCGAGCCCAAGGCTTTCCTTTGCTTCGCAAAGAGTTCGCCGTTGAGCGGGTAGCCGTGGATCAGGAAGATGGTTTGACTGCCGCTGCCCGTGACGGTGTAGGCGATCTGCGCGCCGTTGACGGTGGCGGTAAATTGTTGTGTGGCTTGCGCGCGCGCGCTGACCGCCGACGCGAAGATGGAGAGAGCCGCGATGAGCGGCAGGGAGAACCAGTGCTTCATAGGAGGAATTTCAGGTGAATGGTGCTTGTTCGATTTCGTTTTCGGGCGGGCGATTTGTAGCGCCGACACGGCGGTGCGAGCCATGACCGGCCGGCCGCTAAAAAGCTCCGGCACCTGTTCGGATTGCCAGGGCTTTTGTTTGCTGCCTCTTGCTTCGTCGGGTGCCCCGAGAGTCGATTGGTTTTTCGTCAAAAATTTTCAGCTTTGCTGACCGGAGCTTTCTGGACAGCGTCCCCGCGCTCGACACCGCCCGCCGCATCGGTTAAGGACGGTGCCATGCGTCAAATCGGCATCGGCATCGCGGGATTGGGCACCGTTGGGGCGGGGGTTTACAAGCACGTCGCACAAAACCGCGCGCTGCTCTGCGAACGCCTCGGGGTGGAATTGGTAGTGCGTCGGGCCATCGTGCGCGACGTGCACAAGCCGCGCGTGGCCGGACCGCCCGCCGCCGAATTGACCACCCGCTGGCAGGATTTGATCGACGACCCGGACGTGCAGATCGTCGTGGAACTGATGGGCGGCATCGACGAGTCGCTGGCGCTGATCCGCGCCGCCATCAACGCTGGGAAGATCGTGGTCACCGGCAACAAGGCGCTGCTGGCCGAGCACGGGCAGGAAATTTTTGCCCTGGCGGCGCACAAAAAGGTGCCGGTTTTTTTCGAGGCTTCCACCGCCGGGGGCATCCCGATCATCAAGACCATCCGCGAGGCGCTGGTCGCCAATCACATCGTCTCCATCCACGGCATCATCAACGGGACGAGCAACTACATTCTCACCCGCATGACGGACGCCGGGCTGGACTTCGCCGAGGCGCTGGCCGAAGCCCAGGCGCACGGCTACGCCGAGGCCGATCCGACGTTCGACATCAACGGCTGGGACGCCGCGCACAAGGCGATCATCCTCGCGTCGCTGGCGTACGGCTTTTGGGTGGGCACGGACAAAATTTTCGTCGAGGGCATCGACAAGCTGACCGCGACGGACATTCGGTTCGCCGACGAATTGGGTTACCGGGTCAAATTGCTCGCCATCATCAAGGCCGACGCCAGCCTGCCGGACGGCGGCGCGGGGAACAGCGGCGGCATTGAGGTGCGCGTCCATCCGACGTTGATTCCAAAGACCCACGTGCTGGCGTCGGTGAGCGGAGTATTCAACGCCGTGGCGGTGCGCGGCGACGTGGTGGGCGAGACGTTGTTTTACGGACGCGGCGCGGGGCAGGACCCGACGGCCAGCGCCGTGATCAGCGACCTGGCGGAAGCGGCCATCGCGCTCGGCGGGCAGCACCGCACCTACGGCTTCACGCCGCATGGCCTGTACGGGACGTGCAAGCCGCTGGAGGACGTGCGCTCGCGCTATTACCTGCGGCTGGCGGTGGACGACCGGCCCGGCGTGCTCGCGCAGGTGGCGGGGATCGTGGGTCAGCACGACATCGGCATTTCGTCGGTGGTGCAGCCGGAGACCCACGACGCGGCGGACCGCGCGCAGTTGGTCTTCATGCTGGCGGAAGCGAGCGAGCGTCAGATGCAGGCGGCGTTGGCGGACATTTTGCAGTTGGCCTGCGTGACGCCGCCGCCCGCGCTCTTGCGGGTGGAAAGCTTCTCATAAGAGAATCAGGAGGCAGCCGGCGGGGTGAGGTAAGTCAGCACGTCCCGCGCATACTCCTCCCAGCACCGCAGCCCGCGGGTGTCGATCTCGTTGGAAAGGGCCGCCAGCCGTTCGGGCGAATCCGCCAGCGAGAGAATGGCGTCCGCCAGGGTTTGCGGATCGCGCACGTCCGTGGTCAGACAACCGCCGCCGTAGGCGAGTTCGTTCGTCGCGCCGGTGTTCGCGCAGATGCAGGGGCGGCGAAACCACAGGCTTTCGATGATCGGCAGGCCGAATCCTTCCAAGGTGGAGGGATACACGGTGAAAGCGCAATCTTCGTAGAGCCGACGCAGCGCGCTGTAGTCCACTTGCTCGTACCACGTCACTTTTCCGGGGTAGCGCTCCATCGCGGCGTGGAGCGCGGCGTCGATGTAGTCGCCGCTGACGCGGTATTCGCCCACGCAACAGAGTGCGAGGTTCAGGTCGGGCCGCGCGGCGATGGCAAGCTCGTAGGCCGCGAGCAACGCGCGGTGGTTCTTGCGCGGAGCCACCGCCGACACACAGAGGAGGCGAATCGGCGCGCCCTGCTCCCGGTGGGACGGCGGGAGCGTGGTGCGCGCGCGGACGCAGGTGTCGGCGGCGGGCCGGCAGGTTTTGACCGGTGGCTGCGGGAGGGACTTTTCCGCGACGAAGCGCTGCCAGTCGGCGGCAGAAAAATCCGACACCGGCAGAACCAGGTCCGCGCCGCTGACGGCTTGCAAATAAGCGGCGTGTGCGTGCGGGACTCCCGGCGCGAAGAATGCCGGTTCGTTGGTGGCGAGGGCGTCGTGAAAAACGACTGCCAGCTTCCAGCCGTGGCGATGCACGTATTCCACGATGGGCGCGGTCTGGTGGGCGGTGGGCACCTCGGGCAGGAGCACCCACGCGCCAGGCGGCGGAACGGCGGCGGGGAGTTCGTGCAGCGACGGCGCGAGAGCCAGGGGATCGTCCGGCCGGGCGGCGGCGGGATCGAACAACGAGGGGACGGAGGCCGAGTCCGCCCGGGGGATGGGGGATGCGCGCAGGCTTTCCGCGTCGAGGCCTACCGAGAAGTCCGGCGGCAACAGGCGCAGGGTCCGGGAAACCGGTTCCCAATGCACCAGCCGGACGGGTGCCTCGATCCGGCCGAACGCACCGGCGAGGTTTCTCACCACGGAAGAAACTCCGTTGTGGGCCGGATTTTGCGCGGTATTGCCGACGATCAGAAAAATCAGGGCGCTGGGGATCGGGTCGGTCGGACCGGCCGGGAGGGCCGCCTGCTGAAGACAACGCAATCGCCACCGGTCCTGCCATCGAAACCAGGCCCGGGGCAGGGAATCCAACCGGCGGGGCGGCGGCACCGGCCACCAGCGTTGTTCCACCGCGCGCGCGAACCGCCAGAAATTGTAGCGCCAGGGCTGCCATCGGTATTTGCGGAGGTAGCGGCGGCCCTCCGCGTGCCGGGCCGGGAGCGTTTGGCGGGCGCGAAAATCTTGCGTGAGCCGGTCGAGCCAACGTTCGCGGAACAGGCGAAAGTTCGGCTGGTCGTGTGCTTTGCGGCCGGGCGAGGCGCTGACGTGATGGTAGATTACGCTGCGGTTGGCGACGAAATGCCGGTAGCCCCGCGTGTGGGCACGCAGGCAGAAGTCCACGTCCTCGAAGCCGTTGCGAAACGTTTCGTCGAACCCGCCGAGGTCGAGAAAGACCTGGCGGCGGACGACGCCGCAGGCGGCGGTCACGGCGGGCCATTCGAGGTAGTCCTCGGCGGGTGCGATTGCGGCGTTTTTCCCGGCGTGGATCGCCTGCCCTTCGTGATCGAAAAAAATGCCGTAGTGGTCGATCAATCCACTGACAGGCTCGCGCTGCACGTTGCCGACGAACGCCACGTCGGGCAGCGTATTGGCCAGCCGCGCCATCGGTTCGAGCCAGCGCGGCAGGAGCACCGTGTCGTTGTTGAGCAGGCAAAGCAGCGGGGCGCGGGCGAGCCGGGCACCGGCATTATTGTTGGCGGCGTAGCCCTGGGGCGCGTCGTTCAGGACGATGCGGCAGCGCTCGGGTGGGAGCGTGCGCAGGAAGTCGCGCGTGCCGTCGGTGCTGCCGTCGTCGATCAGGATGATCTCGTAGCGCCATTGCCGCAGGGTGCTTTCGAGGCTGGACAGGTACGCGCGCGTCAGGTCCAGGCGATTGAAAAGCGGGGTGATGATCGAGACCTGCATCGGCGGATGCTCCCATACTACCGGGAACGCGGCGGCGGGGAAACTAGTTAAGAGAGGTCCGCAGATTCCGCAGATTTCCGCAGATGCCAAGAGGAGAAGAGAAAAGGTCTTTGCCGCTGGTAATCTGCGGAAATCTGCGGAATCTGCGGACAATCAAGGTCTGCTGCTGGCCAACAGATTTCGAAGATAGATGGCGTACTCTGTCTTGCCCAGACCCTCAATGAGCCGGGCCAGGCCATCCCGGTCGATCCAGCCTTGTTCAAAGGCGATCTCTTCGATGCAGGCGATTTTGAGGCCCTGCCGGGCCTGGATGGCCTGGACGAAGTTTGCCGCCTGCAAAAGCGAGTCGTGCGTGCCGGTGTCGAGCCACGCGGTCCCCCGGCCCAGCCGCTCGACCTGCAAGGTGCCGCGCTCCAGATAGAGACGGTTGAGATCCGTGATCTCGTATTCCCCGCGCGCGCTGGGCTGGAGCCCGGCGGCCAGCGCGCTCACGTCCCGGTCGTAAAAGTACAGGCCGGGTACGGCGTAGTCGCTTTTGGGAACCGCGGGTTTTTCCTCCAGCGAGAGGACCTTGCCCTCGGCGTCAAACTCCACCACGCCGTAGGCCGTGGGGTCTGCCACGCGGTAGCCGAAGATCGTCGCGCCTTCCGTGCGGGTGCAAGTGCGCTGGAGGGCTTCGGAAAGATCGTGGCCGTAGAAAAGGTTGTCGCCCAGGATCAGGCAGGCCGGGCTGCCCGCCAGAAACTCCGCACCGATGACGAACGCCTGCGCGAGACCGTCCGGACGCGGCTGCTCGCGGTACTCGATCTGCAAGCCGTACTGGCTGCCGTCGCCGAACAGCTTCCGAAACTGCGGCAGGTCGGCGGGCGTACTGATGATGAGCACCTCGCGGATGCCCGAGAGCATCAGCACGCTCAGCGGGTAGTAGATCATCGGCTTGTCGTACACCGGCATGAGCTGTTTGCTCACCGAGCGCGTCAGCGGATAGAGCCGGGTGCCGCTGCCGCCCGCCAGGATGATGCCCTTGAAGGCCGAGCGGGTGGGACGATGGGGGACATCCATGAAGGAAAGGATGAAGGATGAAGGATGAAGGATGAAGGATGAAGGATGAAGGCGAAAGCGGATCAAGCGGAGGGAACGTCTTCTAGAAACGCGCAGAAAGTAGGGGCAAGATGTTCAAGGAACGGCCGCGACGGCTATCCCTCTTTTCATCCTTCATCCTTCATCCTTTCCCCAGACCGAGGCGTTGACGCCCCTGATATTTCGACGCGGCGACCGTGTCGCACCAGGGGCGGTTGGCGAGGTACCAGCGCAGGGTTTGCTCCAGGCCGCTCTCGAAGGATTCCTGCGGCGTCCAGCCGAGTTCGCGTTCGATCTTGCCGGCATCGACCGCATAGCGCCGGTCATGTCCGGGCCGGTCGGCCACGAACGTCTTTTGTTCGGCGTAGCTCCGCCCGTCCGTCCGGGGGGCGAGGCGATCTAGGGCCGCGCAAAGGGTATCGACGATTTCCAGGTTGGTGCGTTCGTGCCGACCGCCCACGTTGTAGGTCTCGCCGGGCCGGCCCGCCGCAATGACGCGCAGGATCGCCCGGCAGTGGTCCTCCACGTAAAGCCAGTCGCGCACGTTGCCGCCGTCGCCGTAAATGGGCAGCGGCTGGCCTTCCAGCGCGTTGAGGATCATCAGCGGGATCAACTTTTCCGGGAACTGCCACGGCCCGTAGTTGTTCGAGCAATTCGTCGTGAGCACCGGCAGCCCGTAGGTGTGAAAAAACGCGCGGGCGAAGTGGTCGCTCGACGCCTTGCTGGCGGCATACGGGCTGTTGGGCGCGAAGGCGGTTTCCTCGGTGAAAGCGGGTGCGTCTGGCGCGAGCGTACCGTACACCTCATCGGTGGAAACATGCAAAAAGCGGAACGCCTCGGCCTGGGCGGCGGGCAGGCTCATCCAGTGGCGGCGCGCCGCTTCCAGCAACCGGAAGGTGCCCATGACGTTGGTGTCGAGGAAATCCTCGGGCCGGTCGATGGAGCGATCCACGTGGCTCTCGGCGGCGAAGTGGGCCACCGCGACGATGTGGTGCTCGGCGAAGAGCCGGTTGACGAGCGCGGCGTCGGTGATGCTCCCCCGCACGAACGTATAGCGCGAATGCCCCTCCAGCGCGGCGACCGTGGCCGGGTTGCCCGCGTAGGTGAGTGCATCCAAGTTGAGCACGCGTACGTCGGCGAGAGGCGAAGCGTCCGCGGCGACGCCCGGTGACTGCCTGGAAAGATCCTCAAAAGAGGACACGCCCAGCACGTGACGCACGAAGTTCGAGCCGATGAATCCCGCGCCCCCGGTGACGAGAAGCGTGGGAGTGGAACGGGGGTCTGAGTCCATGAACAACGGGAGAGGCAGAAAAGATCAGGCCAACGCGTCCGTGGCACCGGCGGGAACCATCGGCGTCTCGCGGACCCACGCGCGCAACGAGCGCTCAATCGCTTCGTGAACCTCGGTCATCCGGATGCCGGTCGCCTGGAGCTTGCTCGTGTCCAGGACACAGTTGCTGCGTGGGGTCTTGGCGGCCTTGGCCATGAACTCGTCTTCATCGTCGAAAAAGGAGAATTCCTTGCCCGGTGCCACGCCGCTCGCTCGGAGGAGGCTGACCACCTCGCGGGTGGTCACCTGACCGGGGTTGGTCACGTTGTAGGTGCCGAAAGGCACCCGCTTTTGCCAGCATTCCCAGGTCGCCCGGCAGAATTCGTCCAGATGGCTGAGCGAATTGGCCGCGTCGAGCAGCCGCGAGTAACGCAGCATCTTGGAGAGATAGTTGCGCGGGCCATCCACCTCGTTGAACGGGATGCGCAGCCGCCAGAGGTAAAGGGTTTCGGCCCCGGCAAGCACTTCCTCGCCCAGGGCCTTGGTGCCGCTGTAAAACGAGCAATGGTTGGCGCGAAAGGAAAAGTTAGGCGCGTCCTCCTCCCGCCAGCCGGTGTCTACCCCGGGGCGTCCGCCGGAAAAGATGCAGCCGCTCGACACGTGGCCCCAAGGCGTATCCGTCGCCTTGCAGGCCGCGCGGACGTTCCCGGGCAAAACGGCGTTCCCGAACAGGCACGCGGCCTTGTCGTTCTCGCAGGCATCGACGTTGGGCTTGCCGGTATAGCCCGCCGCGTTGATCAGAAAGCTCGGGCGGGTTTCGCGCAGAAAGCGGGTGAGGGCGGCGGGGTTGCCGTAGTCGAGTTCCCGGCGTGCGACGTTGCGGAAGTCGAGACCTTCCCGGGCAAACAGACTCTGGTAAGCCTGCCCCACGTAGCCGCTGCCACCTAGCAAAATGATCATGGCGGGAGTGAAGCGTGTGGCGTGCCAAAGAGAAAGCGATTTCTGTGGCTGCCTTCCGGGGAAGCGGGTAATCCCAGCGATTTCCGCGGTGGATCGTCCACCGCCGCGCACCCGCTCAGACGCTATTCCGACTTCGCGGCGGCGTGCGACACCCGGTTGTTCTTGCCGAGGTCCGTGATCTGCGGTTTCTCGCCGCCGGACGCCGTGCCCCAGGTGACCTCGTTGTCCGTGCCGGAAAGCGCAATGCTCGCCACCGATGCCACCTGGATCACGTTGTTGCTGCCGCTGACGGTCAGCGCGTGGCAGGTCCCCTTGATCGACACCTGGTTATGGTTGCCGTTGACGGTTACATCCTGGCCCTCGGCGTTGAAGACCTGCGCCTCCTTGCTTTCCTTGATGACCAGCACTTCCTTGCCGCGTGCCGGGGTTTCGTTGGGTTTGATCGGATCGCCGGCCCGCGCCGGGACCGACACGGCCACCGTCAAGAGGACGGCGGCCAGCGTGGGCAGCAGGGGAGAAAACTTGGCGTGAAGGCAGGTTGGTCGGAGGCGCATGGTAAAGAATAATCGGCTCCCGGCTCAGTTTCCCGCGTAGCTCACGCGCCAAATGATGTCCTCGGCGTCCTCGCTGAACAGCAAGCTGCCGTCCTTCGCCACCGTCACCCCGACCGGACGCCCCCAGACGTTGCCGTCCGGGTTGACGAAGCCGGTTACGAAATCCTCGTAGTCGCCGCGCGCCTTGCCGCTGTCCTTGTTGATGGGCACGCGCACGATCTTGTAGCCGGTGCGCTTGTCGCGGTTCCAACTGCCGTGAAAGGCCGCGAACGCGTCCCCTCTGTACGCCGCCGGGAACTGCGCGCCGTTGTAAAACGTCAGGTTGAGCGACGCGCTGTGACTCTGCACGGGCACGTCCGGCTGGAGGACTTTCTCCGCCAGTTCGGGATGCATTCCCTGTTTGCGGGGATCGGGATGATTGCCCATGTAATACCAGGGCCAGCCGTAGAAACCGCCCGGCGTGACGCGGGTGACGTAGTCGGGCACGAGATCGTCGCCCAGGCCGTCGCGCTCGTTGGTGCTCACCCACACCTCATCCGTCCCGGGACGGATGGCAATGCCGACGGGATTGCGGATGCCGTAGCCGAAGATTTTCTGGTCGGTGCCGTCCGGGTTCATCTCCCAGACCAGCGCGCGCTCGCGCTCGACCGGGCGGTTGCCTTCGTCCACGTTGGAGCCGCTGCCCACGGTGACGTAGAGCCGTTTGCCGTCCGGCGAGAAGACCAGCGCACGGGTGGAATGTCCCCCGCCGCCGACGATCTTGGCGGGGAGCTTTTCGCCGGGGCCGGCGGCTTTGAGGTCGCCGGCTTTGTACGGGAAGCGCACCACGCCGTCCGTGTTGGCGGCGTAGAGAAACTGCGGGTTCGGCCCGGGCGGATAGAAGGCCAGTCCGAACGGTCGGTTCAACACGCCGCCGTCCGCGTAAGTTTCGGTGGTCTGGGGCTGACCGTCGCCCTTGGCATCGCGCACCACCTTGATCTTGCTCGATCCGGTTTCCGCCACGAAAATATCGCCGTTCGGCGCGGTCAGCAGGTAGCGCGGATTCTGGAAACCCTTGGCGTATTCCTCGATCTTGAAGCCGGGCGGGACGTGCAGCTGGGCGTTGTCGGGACGCTTGACCAGCCTGGGCCCGTTGACCGACGAACCCGTGGCAAACGGTGGGGGCAGCTCGTTGAGATCGACGCGGTGCTTGGTGCCGGGGGCGTCGTGGGTCCAATCGCCCGCCTGTTTGGCCAACGCGGCGGGGGGCTGGCCCGCGCGTTTGGCGATATCTTCGTCCTGGGCGGGCAGGGACAGGGGAACGGAACCGGCGGCAGCCGCCGCGAGCATCCACAGCGAACGAGCAAACAGGAAGGGGGGGCGGGGGACGATCATGGCGTGATAGAATCGCCGGAACCGTCCCTCGCGCGCGTAGGCTTTATCGGTCGGAAGTCGGCGTTCGCCCGGTGCCGCCTTGCCCTTGGGCTTGCCAGAAGCGGAGCCAATAGGTTATCCAGTGTACAGCCAACGCCATGAGTCCTGTCCTGTCTTCCATTCGATCCGCCCTTCCGAACGTCTGCGATTGCCGCCCGCGCCGGTTCCGGGGCGGGCTCTTGGTCGTGCTATGGACGTTGACCTGGGGAATCCTCCGCGTGCAGGCCGCCGGGACGTTGGCCAACCTCGACCGCGACAACGGCCTGCCCACCGCGCAACTCGGCGCGCCAATCACATCGTTCCAGGGCCTGGAGAAAACCGAGGACGTGGGTCGCTGGCTCACCTTCAAACGGCCTGCGGACACCCTGCGCTACGGCAAATACGCGGTGACGGGCATCACGTACAACTTCTTCAAGGACCGGCTTTATTCCATCAACCTCGACGTGCAGGGCAAGGGCAACGTCAAGGGTATCATCAAGTTACTGGAACAGAATTACGGCAAAGACCACACGCTGGATGTCCTGCCATTCTCCAAGGTGAACGCGACGATGGACGTGCGCGAGTGGGCGGCCACCCGCGTCTATTGCGTGATGAAAAACGGCTCGGACGAACAGGGCGGCGTACTGACGCTGCTCGACAAGCCGACGTGGGATCTCATCCAGGTGCCCAAACGGGAAAAACTGGAAGCGTCCAAGCAGTTGCTCGGGGGCAGCTTTATCAACGGGGACCTGGACCGGAAGGCGCCACCGACGCCCGCCCCCGCCCCGCCAGCCCCAGCGCCGGTCCCTCAGTCCCTGGCACCCGGCTCGCTGCGACTCGCGCCGCCGCCGCAGTAGAAACGCAGGGCTTCGATGACCCCGGCGCTGTACGGATCGCGGGCCACATACCCGCCCGCCGCGCGGACGGCCGCCTTGACCCGCTCGATGGAATTGGCCGGGCAGGCGACGTGCCGCGCGTGGACGCCGTCGAGCATGGGCAGGTCGTTCTGGTGGTCGCCCACGGCGAAGGTGCTTTCCGGGCCGACGCCGAGCAGACGGCCCAGTTCGGCCAGGGTGGTGCCCTTGTCGTAGTCCACGTGGCAAAAGCTCAGGTAGATGGAATTACGCTGGTAGGAGAACTGGGGCATCCGGGCGCGGAAGCCGTCGAGCAGGGCAACGATGCGGTCCATCTCGGCGTCGTTCCGGGCGACGACGCCGGCGGGTTCGCGGGTGATGCCGTGTCCGTGGGTGCGGCGTCCATAAACGATGTCGGCGCGGGTGTCGCGTTCCACGAAGGCGACGACCTCCCGGAGCATGGGCGCCACGGAGGCGAAAAGGGCGTCGTGGGCGCGGGCGCAGCGGGCGTTCCAGTCGCCGAAGTCCACCCAGCCGTGGCCGTTGGGCGCGGGTCGGAAGACCTCGCGCTCGGTGGTGATGACGTAGTCGGGGTGAATCGGGAAGGCAAAGGCATCCAGGCCTTCTTCCAGGGAGGACAGGGAGCGCCCGGTGTTGATGACCCAGCGCACCCCGCGCTCGCGCAAGGTGGAAAAGGTTTCGACGAGCAGCGGCGAGAAGGGTGTGGGGACGCCGTGCTCGACAAGCGTGCCGTCGAAGTCCGTGCTGACGAGGAGGACGGGTGAGGGAGCGTCGGACATGCGGAAGAGGGAACGCGAAAGCGCAGAGGGAAGGAATGGTTTCCGCGCCTGTTGAGCGCCACCCCCTGAGCAACGCGCGAATTGGCGGCTGATCGGTCGTGGGGTCGGCATCCACTGGGACGAGGTGGATGAAGATGTTTCCGTGCGGAGTTTGTTGGCGGTGTAAGCGGGGGGGTGCGTCCTGACCTTGGCAACGGGGCCCGTCGCCCTACCATTCATTTAATCGCCAACTCTTTCGCCTCGCGGCCCCAAACGGCCGGGCTCGACATCACCTTGAGCATCCCGCGTCCGTAAAGCGAACTCGTCGTCGCCCCGCAGGCCATGCAGGCCACCAGCGAGTCGAAATGCAGTTGGATCGCCCGGCAATAGTCGCTCGGGTACTTCTCCCCGTAGCTGACGCCCTTGTGGTACATCGAGAAAATCCGCCCGCTGTAATAATGGGAGATCATCTCCATCCATGACTTGAGTTCCTTGCGCATCCGGCGCGAGTAGGCGGGCAGGTCGTCCAGGTGATCGACCAACAACTCCGCCGAACGCAACGCCAGCCATAACCCGGGCGAGAGCATGGGATCGACGAAGCCGAACGCATCACCGGTCATCACCCAGCCGGGGCCGAAGCCGCGCGCGCTGATGAGCTGATAATTCGTGTAGGTCGCCACGTCGGTGACGCGCCGCCGACCCGTGCCCGCCGCCGCGAGCACGGGGTCGCGGGCGATGGCGGCTTCCAGGCGTTCCTCGGGCGTGTCGCCGAGCTTCGCGGCGTCGTCGCGGTTCATCACGACACCGACCGAGAGCCGGCCGGGCAGGGGGATACGCCAGTTCCAGCCGCGCGCCAGCCAGCCGATGATGACCTGCCCGCGCGGCTCATTTTCGTCGAAGCCCTCGAAGTGGGCGAAGTGCGCCACGTCCTTGCGGGGACCGGCGGTGGCGGGGATGTCCATCGTGCGGGCGAAGAGGCGGGCGCGGCCCGTGGAATCCACGAGCAGGTCGGGCTGCTGGCCGTCGAGCCACGGCGCGAGGGCGAGGGATTCCGGCGCAAGTTGAAGGCGGTTGGGGGCAGGGACTTCGATTTTGACCCGGGCGCGGACGCGGCGCGCGCCGAGTTCGGTGGCGCGGTCGTCGAGCAGGCGGTCGAAGGCGGGGCGGGGGACGTTGTAGGCGTATTCTGGCAGGCCACAGCGCGAGACGTTGCGGAAGTTGAAGTTGACGCGCTCCTTGCCGGGCATCGTGAAGCTCACCCCGGGTTTGTGCAGCCCGATTTCCTTGACCTTTTCTTCTAATCCAAGCTTGCGAAGGACGGGTACGACGCCGGGCACGAGTGATTCGCCGACGATAAGATCGGGGCGCTTGCCGTCGTCGAAGACGGTGGTGTCGATGCCCTTCATCGCCAGCATCGAGGCGAGTGCGAGCCCCGAGGGCCCGCCGCCGATGATGCCGACCGTTTTGACTTGGGTTTTCATGGGGATGGTCCGCAGATTTCGCAGATTTTTGCAGATGGGAAAAGAAAGAACAGAATGCCTGGCCTCCCTTGCTTCTTTAATCTGCGAAAATCTGCGGAATCTGCGGACAGATTCGGCTCATCGTTGAATCTTGCCGCTGGCGGTTCGTGGGATGGTTTCTACAATCTGGAACGATACGGGTACCTTGTATCCGGCGAGGGCTTTACGACAGTACGTTGCCATTTGTCCGGCGGATGGCGGATTTGATGGATCGCGTGCTTCAATTTCCGCCACCGGCACCGCGCCGAAGCGGGCGTTCTCGCGTCCGACCACCCGAGAAGCGGCGACGCCGGGAATTTCGTTGAGAATGGCTTCGATCTCCTCCGGGAAACATTTCAGGCCGCCCACGTTGATCACCGAATGGCTGCGCCCGAGGAGGAAGATGTCGCCGTTCTCGTCGATGTGGGCAAGGTCGCCTGTCTTGAACCAACCGTCGTGGAGGACTTCCGTGCGGAGACGCCAAGGTTGCAGGTAGGCGTCGAAGATGCCGGGTCCCCGCACGAAGAGTTCGTCGTTCGCGCGGACTTCCGCTTGGAAATCGGGCAGCGGGCGGCCCACGGAGCCCGGCTTCTCGCGGGCGGCGTGGAGATTAAGTAACGGCAGGCCGACTTCGATGATGCCCAAACCCTGCGAGAGCGGCACGCCGTAGCGGGCGTCGAATGCCCGGGCGGTTTGCAGCGGGAGCGTCGCGGCGACGGACACCGCCAAGCGTAGCGTCGGCCAAGGCAAGCCGGAACCTTCCGCCGCCAGCAGCGCGTGGTGAAACGGCGCGCCGTAGAGGACCGTGCCGCCATGTCTGCGCCCGGCGGCCAGTACGTCGTCGCCGGTGTGCGAATTGACGATTACCGTGGTCGCCCCGTGCAGCAGGTAGAGCATGATGGACACGGCGAAATGATGCGCCATCGGGAGAATCCAGACGATGCGGTCCGCCGGGCCGATTTGCAGGCCTCGATTCGCCGCCGTGACCCGCGCCAGGAGCGTTTCGTGGGCGATGACGACGCCCTTGCTGGTGCCCGTCGTGCCGCTGCTGAAGCGGATGAACGCCGGGTTCAGAGCGGCGAGCGCTTCCTCGCTGAAGCCGGGGTCGTCCGCGAGCGGAAGGTCGCGGAGATGGCCCGTGGCATCCACGATGGCGCTCACACCGGTTTCGCGGATCACGCGTTCGCGCTCGGGCGCCGCCAGTTCGCTGGCCAGCGGCACGAGGCATTTCCCGGCGCGCACGATGGCCAGAGCGAGGACGACGTGCGCAATGCCGTTGGGGCAATCCAGCCCGACCCGTCCGCCCGACAACGCCGCGATGGGCACCATCGCCCGCTCCACACGCGCGATCAGTTGCCCGTAGCTGATTTCCTCGTCGTCGCAAACCAGGGCGACGGCGCGTCGGTCGGCATCCCGGAAGATGTTTTCGACGATGTTCATCGGGCGATTTGCGTGCGAGCGGCAAGGACGCCTTTCGCGTCGCACGCACCATGCGCGACCTGCAACGCGGCGGCAAGTCCGGCGGCTTCGCCGGTGGCGAGGCAGGTGCCGATCACCCGCAAGGAAGCCTGTGCCTCGTGGCTGCACGACAGGCAGCGGCCCGCCACGAAAAGCGATTCGTCGTCCCGGGCGCGGAGGGCGCGGAGCGGCACGCCGCAGTTCCTGCCTTCCGCCGGGAAACGCAGCTTGGGGCCGCTGGCGGTTTCGCGCAGTTCCATCGGCCAGGCGGAATGAGCGACGGTGTCGGGGAACTCGGCCCCGGCGGCCACGTCTGCGGTCTCGATCCGGTATCGACCGATTACGCGGCGGCTCTCGCGCACCCCGGCCCGGCCTGGCCAGGCGGCGACGTAGGCGGCGGCAAAGCCGGCCACTTCCGCGCGCAAAAATTCGACCAGGCATTCGCCCAAATCACGGCCTTCGGTTTCGAGGGCCGAAAGGCAGGCGGCGTCGAGCGGATCGAAGTCCGTCCCGCCGGTCAGGTCGATGGTCACGAACGCTTCGCCGGGTTGCGGGCTGGCGCGGAAGTGGGCGCCCAAAATCGCGTCCGGCAAGGCGCCTGCCTTGACCGCCAGGACCAGCCGCCCTGCCAATCTCAGGCGGGCGTCGTCGCCCAAGGTATCGGCGGCGACCCCGCCCAGAGCGAAGATAAATGCCGGACGCTGGAGGCGATCCGAGGATTCCGTTTCGCAGGGAGCGCCGCGCAGGGTGGCGAGCACGGCGTCGCCGGTGGCGTCCACCCAGGCGCGCGCCCGGATCCGCCGGAAACTGCCCCGGCAGGCAAGGGTCATCGTGTCCGCGTCGGCGGCGGCGATCTCGGTGTGCAGCCGCACCGAAAGGTTCGGAGACTCCTGGCGAGTCAGCGTGTCGGCCAGCCGGGTGAAAGCCGCCGGACGATGGAGCAACACGTCCACCCGTCCCATGCGGACCGGGCCGTCCGCGTCCCGCGTGCCGAGCAGGTGGCGGCCAAATTCGGCGGCAAAGCCGTCGTTCGCCATTTGCGCTTCGGCGTCCTTGGCGGCGGGCAGCCGGTACAGGCCGCACACGGAATGCACGAACGCCGCCGAGGCCATGCCGCCCAGGGAACCGTGCCGCTCGACGAGGAGCGTCCGCGCCCCCACCCGCGCCGCCGCAATGGCCGCCGCCAGGCCCGCGCTGCCGCCCCCGGCCACGCACACGTCGAAATCCTCGTTCATGGCGTTGGTTCGCCGAGCAGATCGGCGCGCAGTTGGGCCACCATCAACGATTTTTCCTCGTCGGTCAGCGCGCCCTCGCGCCAGGTGATGGTGATGTTGAGGCGCTCCTCGCGCTCGCCGAAAAAGATGCCGGTGCCGGGCGGCGTGCCGAGGCAGGGCAGGTGGTAGGCGTTGGTGATCGGCGACCCCGCGAACCGGGTCATCGTCGCGGCAAACGGGCCGGTGTAGGAATGGAAACAGGAGCAGATTTCCCCCCGGAACTGCGCGCGGATGATCCACAGGAACAACCGCGTGGGCGCGCGGCGCATGAGGTCCAACACCGCGTCGAAGGACTCGCTGATCTTGGCGCGCATCATGGCGGCAAACTGCTCGCGCATCGCCGCCGTGGCTATTTCCAGGCTTTCGAGGTGCTCGCGGCGGGGATGAAAATACAGGACGGCAACGTGATTATGAAACAACGGACCCCGCGCCCCGCGCCGACGGGTTTGGGTCGGTACGCTGATTCCATAACCCTCCGGCGAGCGGCCCCGGTGCCGGAACACCCGGTCGTGCGCCCGCGCCACGCAGGCCACGAAAAACGCCAGCGGAAACAACCCGCCGCCGAGCTTTTCCATCCGCTTTTGCGCCACGGCGGATTGCTCGGGGTCCAGCGCCAACACCTCGTAAAAACCGCGCCCGCCCCGGGGCTTGGGACCGCCCAGCGAGGGCGTGCCGGTCTTCTGCAAACCGGTGAGGTGGTCCATCGCCGGTTTCGTCTTGCGGAACTTTTCCAGCAGACTGAGCGCGGGTTTGGCTGGCGTGGGCACGTCGTCGGGCAGGTCCACGCCGTCGGCGAGCCGGCCGATCTCCTCCAGCAGCAATTCCGCGCCCTTGCCGTCCACCAGCAGGTGTGACCAGGATAGCGCGATGAGGCATCGCCCGCCGCGCAGTGCGACCACGTCCAGACGCGCGTTGCACGGCAACGCGCCAATCCCCGGCAGCGGTTCCATCATCTCGGCCTGGAGAAAATCCTTGGCGTCGGGGATCACCCGCGAGCCTGGCAAATCGGCGGCGGCTCCCTCCTCACGCCACAAGCCAAGCGGCAGGCTGCCCCCCGGCGGCGGGATCGGCACGGACCAGTACGGCAGCAGGGTTTTCCAACTCCGCCGGGGGGTCGCTACGAGCAGCGGGTGTTTGGCCACGAGCCGCCGCAAACTCGCGTGCAGTTTTTCGAGGTCCGGCGCGCGGTCGAGTTCCAGCACCGACTGGCTGACGTGGCCGCCCTGCCGGGTGCGGTCCATGAAGTCGTCCAAAGCCAGCACGAAACTATCCGCCACCTGGAACGGAACGCGTGTCTCGGCCTCGGCCTGCGGGGGCATGATGGCGGCGTCCTCGCTAGCTGGCCGGGGTAGGGCGCTGGGCAAGAATGAGGTGGGCCAACTGCCGCACGGTGGTAAAGTTTTGCCGCGTCAGGCCAGCCTCCGGCAGCGCCACGCCGTACTCCTCCTCGATAAGGATGAGCAGTTGCATGATGGCCATCGAATCCATCCCGAGGCTGTAGAGGTCCGCCGTCGCGTCAAACGGCTGTGGGGTATCCAACAAACGCTCGCGCAACAGCACGACGAGTTGCGGTTCAAGGACTTCGGGCGGTGGAACGGGGCGAGGCATCGTGGTGAGGCGGGCCGGGCAGCTTACGGTGTCCGGTTGGTTTTCGTCAAGGCAAGCGCCCGGGCTTAAATCTGCGGCGTAAGGTGTCCGAATCCACTGAAAATACCGAACAAACGGTTTGTTGTCGTCCTGATTAAAGGCTAGAAAATAGATCATGATCTCGCAAATGCCTGAGGAACAAGCGCCCTCCGCGCCTGGCGGCGGCGGACGCACGGAGAGCGTTTACGATGTCGCCGTCATCGGCGGAGCGATCTCGGGAGCTTCCACGGCGACGCTGCTCCTGCAAGGGAATCCGAAGCTGCGCGTGCTGATCATCGAGCGCTCGCCGGCCTTCGAGCGGCGGGTGGGGGAGTCCACCATCGAGATCAGCACGTATTTCCTGACCCGCGTGCTGGGGTTAGCTGACCATCTCAACGAGAAGCATTACGTCAAGCAGGGCCTGCGTTTCTGGTTCACGAACGACCGGGTGGAAAAGTTCGACGATTGCAGCGAGATCGGCGGGCGGTTTCTGTCCCGCGTGCCCGCTTTCATGGTGGATCGCGCCGTCCTGGACGAGGAGGTGCTGCGGCGCGCCATTGAACTTGGCGCGGAATGCCGCCGCCCGGCGCAGTTGACGAAGATTGAGCTGCACCCTGGCGGCGAACAACTTCTGACGGTGCGCGCGGCGGACGGTACCGAAGAGCGAGTGCGCGCCCGCTGGGCCGTGGATGCGTCGGGCGTCCGCGCGCTGCTGGCGCGGCAGGAGGGCTGGTTCCGCCAGAATGACGAACACCCGACGGCGGCGGTCTGGTCGCGCTGGACGGGAGTAAAGAATTTCGACGGGCTGGAACTGCAGAAGAAATATCCCGAGTGGGCGGCGGCGTCCTACGGGATGCGTCACATGGCCACCAATCATCTATTTGGCGACGGCTGGTGGAGCTGGTGGATTCCGCTCAAGGGCGGCGATGTCAGCATCGGACTCGTTTACGACCAACGCCTGATGACGCTGCCGCCCGGCGCGAGCCTGGGCGAACGGCTGCGGTCGTTCTTGCTCGAAAACCATCCGATGGCGGGCGAACTGCTGGAAAACGCCCGTTACCGCGAGGACGACGTGCATTACCGCCGCAACCTGCCGTACTACAGCACGACCTTCGCCGGGGACGGGTTCTCGCTGGTCGGGGACGCCGCCGGGTTCATCGACCCGTTTTACAGCCCCGGGATGGACTGGATCAGCTACACGGCCTCCGCCACCGCCGACCTGATCCTGGCCGAACGGCGCGGCGAGGACGACATCCCCGCGCGGCTGGCGCGGCACAACCAGGATTACACGCGTTGTTACCGCCGCTGGTTCGAGGCGATTTACAAGGACAAATACGAGTACATGGGCGACTTCGATCTGTTCCGCGTCGCCTTCTTATTCGACCTCGGATTGTACTATCTCTTCGTGGCGTCGCAGCCTTTCCGCCACGGGGCGAAAATGCTGATCCGGCCCATCTACTCGCTGCCGCCGTCCACGCCGTTCTTCTACCTGATGCGCCTGTACAACAGCCGTTGCGCGGCGATGGCACGTTCCCGGCGGTCGCGGGGTGTACTCGGGCGCAACAACGCCGGAAAACGGTTTCTGTTCCCGGGCTTTAGCTTTAGCGCGGGGAGTTCCAAACCGTTGTTCAAGGCGCTGGCCACATGGATGTGGCTGGAGGCGACGGAAGGCTGGCGCAGTTGGGGCACCGCTCCGCGCGGGGCGGGGGAAAATGCTGAGCGCCCGGTGCCCTCCACGCCGAACGTCCCGGCCTGACGGCGGTCGTCCGGAGCCAAATTCCCGATATTTGCGCTTGCGTTGAGGGATGGTTTACGCGAATGAATCGTCCCCTTTCAAAAACGGCTAGGTAGCTCAGTCGGTAGAGCAGAGGACTGAAAATCCTCGTGTCGGGGGTTCGATTCCCTCCCTAGCCATTTCTTTTGATGCCTTCATTTCGAGGGATTTACCTCTTGGCAACACGCCTACTTCTTGGCGGTCTTGATTTTGAGGAACAGGAAGGAAATGAAGGGTTTTGAAGAAGTTTTGTTATGCGGCGTCAGGCAAAACTCCCCTCTCATCGGCTGAGTCCGGGACCTCTTCCGGCTCCGCAGCGTTGCATCTGCTCTCTATAGACCAACGGTTGACCGCCGCGTGGCGGGATGCTGGCATCGAATAGATCTTTGACAAAAGTGCTCCCAAGAGAGAGAGAAGTGTCCGCAGATTCCGCAGATTTTTGCAGATGGGAGAGCAAAGGGGATAGGCGGTCGCTCCCCTCCTCCTCAATCTGCGAAAATCTGCGGAATCTGCGGACAGTTTCCGAGTTTTTTCGGAAGTCCAATGAGGGCGCGACGTAACGTTCGCTCGGAAAGATGATGCCAAGGGCGCACCCGAACTTACTGCCTATCCGGAAAACCCACGCGTTTTTTCTTACGCCCCTGCCGGGGCTTCGGGCGAATGGCGCTTTTCCCCGGGGCTTACGCCCCGGGCTAAACTCTGCCGCCCCTGCCGGGGCTGGGAACCGGGTTTTTCGAATAGGCAGTTATCTGCCGATGGATAATTTTTCTCGCAAATATCTGCGGATTTCGAAAGGCGAGATTTTTTATGAACCCGGCGCGGCAGGGAAGTGCGCCATCGGCTTACGCCGGGAAAAACGAACGGCGAGATGAGTGCCAGCCTCGGCATCAGCGACAAAACGGCCGGCGGACATCGGTGAACGCGTAGAACACTTTTTTGCCAGGTTCCATGTAGAGAACCATACCGCCACCGTCCGGATGGCACCGGAGCGTCAGCGGTAAGCTCTGACGATGGCGCAGAGGTGTCGCGGGTACTTCACGCCTGCATCCGGGTCAGCGGAGAGAACAAAGGTCAGTTCCGTGTCAGACGCAAGCCCAGACAGCGTTCCAGCCAAAGTGTCCTTGGCCTTCTCTCTTTTCCCTGAGTACAGAACCTTGAGCCGTCCTTGCAGCCCGGGCTCTTTACTTCTTGGGCTCCAGCTTCGGGCGGCCGCGCTTCGGCTTGGCGCTCGCCGGGGTCGGTGCCAACAAGGCTTCGGCGCCTGGCATCGATTTGGCGTGGTTCACGGCGAGGTCGTGCACGAACTTCGAAGGGCTGCCGAGGTACTTGAGGGTGAGCAGTTCTTCCGTCAGGCGTTTTGCCGCCGCGGATTTCACGTGCTTGTCCTGTACCAGCCAGCTAACGAGGTGCTTGATTAATTTCTCGCTGGGGGAACGTTGGGAATTTTCCAATTTGATCCAACCGGGGGCGGAAACAAATCCCTGCGCCCCAATCGCTTCTTGGGAAAGTCCGCAATCGCGACGAATAGTTTTTAGTTTCTCTCCAAGTGTCATGGGCCAACAATTACAACGAGTTTTCAGTCTGCCAAGTAAGAAAATGCCATTTTTGAGAAAGAATTTTCGAATTTGTCTATACGGAGTTTACCTTATTTATGGGTTCCGTCCAATTTTGGGTGTGCGAATCGTCTAAAAACGCCCATTGCTGGGAAGCCCGCCTGGCCGCCGCAGATTGGCTCCTACCGGTGGAAATTGCATCATTTCAACCGCTTTCTCATCCTTGGCGACTCGCTTTCGCGCGGGGAGCCGTGGATGGCTGCGTCAGTCCGGTTCCTGCATGATCGTCCGGGTTTCCACCAGCGCGGCATGAAGCAGATCTCCCACTTGCCGCGCTTCCGCGAGGATCTCCTGCAACGCCGAATCCATTTCCCGGCGGTAAGAGGAATCATCGGTGGCAGCAGTCATGCCCCGACCAAGCTGCTCCAGGCGATTGACGAGGGCGGCTTGCAGCAGCGCACTCCCGGCGAGTTGCTGACACAGGCCGTCGTGAAGTTTCTGCCGCAAATCTTCCACGGACCCGGGTGGACGCACCGGTAAGTCCACCGGCGTAGCAAGGACGGGCGCACCGTTCGTCCGGCGGTCGGAAGGCTGCCTGCTCACGGGCATGTGATCATCCCACGAGGCTGGCATTTTCCCGGCGGGACGGGAAGCACTATTTCGGGGCGGCCGCGGTTGTTCATCCCGCCACCGGTTTTGCAGGGTGCCGGGCGGCGGGTCCGCGCCCTTGGCGGAAGCGGCATGTCCGTGGCAGATTCGGGCATGGACGAGTCTCTTTCCCTGGCCGGAGTGCTCCGGCAGGCCGCGCCCGTGCTGGCGCTCGCGCCCATGCAGGAGGTGACGGATCTACCCTTCTGGCGGCTGATGACCCGCTACGGCGGGGCGGACCTGTACTACACGGAATATTTTCGCGTTACGCCGACTTCGCGGCTCGACCGAACCATCCTCGCTTCCATCACCGAAAATCCCACCGGACGGCCCGCCATCGCGCAGCTGATCGGCAACGACGTGCCTCACCTCGTGCGCACCGCCCGGGAATTGCAGCGCTATCCCGTGGCCGCCGTGGACTTGAACCTGGGCTGTCCCGCGCCCGTGGTGTACCGCAAATGCGCCGGGGGCGGGTTGCTGCGCGACCCGGCACGGGTGGACAGCATCCTCGGTGCCCTGCGCGACGCCCTGGACATCCCTTTCACGGTGAAGACCCGCCTCGGGTTCGACGACCCCGGCGGATTCGAGAATCTGCTGCCGATCTTCGCGCGGCACGGACTGGACCTGCTGACGATTCATGGCAGGACGGTGTCCGGCGGCTACCGCAGTGAGGTGGACTACGCGCCAATGGCCCGCGCCGTGGCCGAATTGCCTTGCCCCGTGCTGGCCAACGGCAACATTTACTCCCCGCGCAAGGCTGCCGACGTGCTTGCTTGCACGGGTGCCCGGGGCCTCATGATCGGCCGGGCCGCGATCCGCAATCCCTGGCTTTTCGAACAAATCCGCCGCCACCTGCGCGGTGAACCGGCCGGGCCGCCACCCCGGGGACGGGACGTGCTCGCTTATGTCCACGCCCTTTATGAAGCGGCCTGCGACCCGGACATGACCGGATCAGCGCCCGTCCAGAAGATGAAGCGCTACACGAATTTCCTGGGTTTGGGCGTGGACCCGGCAGGCCGCTTTTTGCACGATATCCGGCGCGTGAGCACCCCGGACGAGTTCTTCCGGGTGTGCAAAACCTTTCTCGACCACGACGATCCGATGCCGCTGGAACCGTTTGCCTTGGAACTGAAATCCACGGACGTGCTCGCCGGAGCGCAACTCTGACCTGAATCTGAATGACGCGCTTTGCGGCGTGATTTGCGACGTCTGCGACCTCTGCGACATTCCGCCGTGATTGTTCGCATTTTTTCGACAGAAATCCGCTGACCCCTTTTTCGGGGATCGTTTTCCCCCCCTTGTTCCTATGGACCCCACGCCTTCCTCATCCACCCGTCGCTCGCTTGTCGGTACGCTAGCCCTGGGTTTTGCCGCCGGGGTACTGGCGGGGCTGCTCATGCTCATCGTGATGGCCGGGTTGAGGCTGTTCGCGGGTGTGCCTACCCCGATGGAAATGATCTTTGACCGGATATTCCCCTTGTTGACGGTCGATTTTTTCATCGGCTCCCTGGTGCGGGCAGGGGGGTACACGCCGCTCAAGCTCGAAGGAGTCTACGGGGCACTGGCAGGCCAGCTTCTGGTCGCCGGGGTGGGCGGCATGGTGTATGCGCTGTATTTGCGCAGGCGTCCCGCGAGGGGTGGGGGCGTGCTCGTCGTGCCGGGCGTCCTGACGGTAACGCTGCTTTTCGTGGTCCTGCTCTGGCCCAACCTGCTGACCTCGTATCGGGGGCTGCCGCCCGGCCGGGCCAGCCTGCTCAGCAGCGTGGGAATGTTGCTCTCCTTCACGGTGTGCGGCCTGGGACTGATCGCCTTTTACCGGTTGTTGGGTGGCAAACAAGGGGACCCGGCGATCCCCGTGGCAGCGGACGCGCCGAGTCGGGGGATGGGTCGGCGCGCGTTTCTGGCGGGGGGCGTCGGTGTCGGGTTGTCGCTAGCGCTGGGCGGTTTGCTTCACCGGCTCTACCGACTGGGCACTTTTTCCTATGACGGACGGCAGTACGGCGGCCCCGGTGTGCAGCGGATCACGCCGATCCGACCGGAGGACGAGTTCTACCAGGTCTCGAAGAATCTGATTGATCCCGACCCGGTGCGCTCTCTGTGGCGGCTGGAGATCGGCGGGCAAGTGGACACGCCGCGTTCGTACACCTTTGCCGAGATTGCCGCGCTGCCGTCGGTGACGCAGGAAACCACGCTGATGTGCATCTCTTACGGCGTGGGCAGCGGCTTGTGCTCCAACGCACGCTGGAAAGGGGTGCCGCTGGTGCGTCTGCTCGACGAGGTCAAGCCGTGGGGCGACGACTCGGCAATTCTTTTTCATGCCGCCGACGGATACTACGAGACTTTTCGATTCGACAAGGCGTTGGAGTCCAGCACGTTGCTGGCCTACGAGATGAACGGCGAACCTTTGCCGCCACGGCACGGATTTCCGTTGCGTCTGATCGTGCCGGGCCTCTACGGGGAGAAAAGCGCGAAGTGGCTTACCCGGATCGAAGTGGTGGATCGCTCGGACCCGCGGCTTCAGCGACCCCATGGGTTGGGCTTTTACCATGAACAGGGCTGGGGGCCGGGAGACGTGGTCCCCACGCACAGCCGCATTGATGCACCCAGGGTGGAAGGCGATCATTTTGCGGAGGCCTTCACGGCAGGTCAGGCTGCGGAACTACGCGGGATGGCCTTTGGCGGCGACCGGGGTATCTCACGGGTCGAAGTCAGTACCAACGACGGGAAAACCTGGGTGGAGGCGGAAATCCACCAGCCAGGCACGAAAATCAGTTGGAGCTTATGGCGGCATCGTTGGATGCCTGTGGACGCGACGGACGGGACGCGAATCATCGTGCGGGCGACGGACGGCGATGGTCAGCCACAGATTGCGGAGGATCGCCCGCCGGTGCCGCGTGGTTCGACCGGGTTACACGGCGTGATAGCACGGGTAAAAACTGTGGTGGTTTGAACACGCGTGGTCGAATGATGTTGGGCCGAAGTTCAAGCCAGGTGGGCACGTTGCAGAGGGGCGAGGGGACGATCCTGTCGTGAAATTCCCGCTTGCGCCCGACAGCACAAAGTGTAAATGTCTGGCCTTCCCCCTTTTCGCTGTCGAGACGACGATTTGTTAAGTGTCTCTGTGCAAGGGTTTAATCCAGCGTAGCTCAGTGGTAGAGCGGGCGACTGTTAATCGCCTGGTCGTAGGTTCGAATCCTACCGCTGGAG
>CAHJWO010000017.1 GCA_903642295.1 PVC group bacterium
GCCCGTGCCATCCGCCTGCCTCGCTGGCGAGCACCGCGGGCACAACATTGGCAACATAACTGCCACTCGACCCACTATTACATCAGCAAGGTAGTGTCTGTGGGTAGAGGTGCTTGAGTTTGATGCGGGCATCCGCGTTGGTAAAGCGCCAGTCGATGCGGGTGGCAGCGGTGTTGCGCGCGTCTTCCCAAGCGGCGACTTCCGTGGTGAGGTGCTCCTGGTTGTCCATGCGTTCGGCCAAGCATTGGCGGGCGAGCACGCTGAGTTCGATCTCGGCCATGTGCAGCCAGCTTCCGTGCTTGGGCGGGTGGTGGATCTCCAGACGCTCGGCCAGCCGCCTTGCCTCGGCAGGTGGGAAGGCCGCGGAGAGGCTGGCGACGCCGTGGGTGTTGAGCTGGTCCATCACCAGCACGATCTTTTCGGCGACGGGATAAAGCGCATCGCAGAGCGTTTTGACGACGGCGGCAAAGTCCTGGCGTTTGCGTTGCGCACGCACGAAAACGTGCCGTTTTCCCGTGCGGGGTTCGCAGACCATGAAGAGGGCCGCCGTGCCATGGCGGGTGTACTCGCCGTCCACCCGCTCGGGGCTGCCGGGGCGCAGGGGCAAGGGCGCACGCACTTCGCCCAGCAGTTGTTTGGCCGCTTCGTCCAGGTTGACCTGCGGGCGGGCCGGATCGTAGGGCCGGTGGTACCCCTCCAGCACATCTTCCATGGCCGCGACAAACTCGGCATTGGCTTTTGGCGGAATGCACCAACCCTTCTTTAGCCAAGGCTTGAGCGCATTTTTTGAGCGTCTGACGCACGGTCTCTCTGGTGACCGAGTCCACCACCCGCGCCTCGATGAGCCGGCCCGCAAGCAGGTGCATGCTCCAGATCTTGCGCCCCTCGGGCGGAGCCGAGCACCCCAGAGCCACCAGATGCGCTTCGGCCCGGCCATCGAGCTTGCGGGCTTTGCGACGTTTTGCACGGCCCGACGCACGCTCTTGGTGCCTGCCCCCGCGGCAAAGCGCCGCCGCACGTTGACCACCGTGTTCAGATGCACGCCTACGGTGGCAGCGATGGCGGCATCCCTCTCGCCCTGGGCGCTGGCCAGCAAAATGCGCGCGCGTTGGCGCTCGCGGAGGGACCGCTTGTTCGAGCGTGCTGCCCGCTCCAAGGCGGCTTGCTCTTCGACGCTGAGGATGACGACGTGCTTTTTCGCTGGCATAAGCCAGCATCTTACCACTATTTACTACCTGGGCAAAGTACTAGAGCGCATCCTCCCGACCGCCGGGAAGCAAACATTTTTTTCAGAAAGTGTGAGGCCCGGCGGTTTTTCCACCGCTTTCCTTCAAGAGAGACACCTTCGTTTGCCGCTGCCCCAGCCAGGACCGCCACGAGCCGCTCTCTACCATCCTTCATGAAAACCGCGTTTCGACCGATCAGACTCCGCGCCCTCCCAGCCCTCTTCGCCGCCGGGTTGCTGGCGGGCGGCGCGTGCTCCCCTCTCTCCGCCCAGACCACTGTCAACTGGAACGGCGGCACGGGCAACTGGAACGACGCCTCGCTCTGGAGCACGGGTGCCGTGCCCGACGGAGCCGGGTTCAACGTATACATCGACGGCGGCAAAACCGGCGTCAACTCCGTCGTCTCGATGGACGGCAACTACACGGTCGGCTCGCTGACCCTTGATACGAACGACACGCTGAATTTCCTCGACGGCACACAGCCGACACTGACGAACACTCTCACCAACAACGGCACGATCAATTTCAACAGCGACGGCAGCGGTGACGTCCTGCATCTCGCCGGGCCGACGACCTTCAGCGGCTCCGGGACCATCAAGCTAAACGGCTACAACAACCGTATCGTCTCCAACACAGCGGGCGACCGGTTGACCATCGGCGCAGGCCAGACCATCGCGGGCTCCGGCAATCTGGGCGGCGGCAGCACCACCTTCACCAACAACGGAATCGTCAGCGCCAGCGTCATCGGCCTCATGTTCAACATCCAGCCCGGTGGCGGCGCGGGGGACTTCACCAACAACGGCTACCTGCTGGCGACTAACCATGGCGTCCTCCAGTTCTTCGATGCCAGTGGCGGCAAGTTGACCAACAACGGCAACTTTAACGTCGGCGGCGGTGCTACGGCTACCGTTCCTGCTGGCGCCCTGACCAATCTGAGCGGTACCACCCTGACCGGCGGCGCTTATGGCGTCTCCTCCGCCAGCGCCAACAGCCCGTCCACGCTCTCCCTCACCGGAGGGAGCATCGTCACCAACAATGCCACGATCATCCTCGACGGCCCGGGGTCCGTCTTCGACGCGGTCAACTCTCTCGCCATCAATGGGAGCAACGGCTTTTTCGGCGTGACCAACGGTCGCGCTTTCACCACGGCAGGTGCCCTGACCAACGCCGGTGAGATCGACGTGAGCGGTAACTCCAGGTTCACGGTCTCTGGCACGCTCAACAACTCCGGACTGACGGAGGTCGAAAGTAGTAGCATCGCCACCATCCTGGGCAATGTGACCAATTCTGGAACGCTCGCTGCGACTGCCGGCACCCTCCACGTGCAGGGGACCGTGACCAACAGCGGCGCGCTCCAGGTCGGCTTTTCCGGGGGGACCGGCGTCGTTGGTATTAGCGGTATGCTGACGCAGTCCGCGACTGGCATCCTCTTGGGCTCCGGCTTCTTCAACGCGTCCTCGTTCTCCCTGGCGGGGAGCGTGCGCCCCGGCGACTCCGCTTTCGCGCAGGGAGTGAGCTCCGCGGTCGGGAAGCTCGGGTTCAACGGAAACGTCGCGCTACAGGGCAACACCGCCCTCATCTTCGATCTGGCCACCGTCACCGCCTCCGACCAGATCGCCGTCAACGGCGCGCTGACGCTCGACGGCACGCTGACCGTCAACGCCTTGGCCGGTTTCGGCGTGGGCCGCTACGAATTGATCGACTACAACGGCGCGTTGACCGACAACGGACTGAACCTGGGCACGCTGCCCGCCGGTTACAACTACGCCATCGACACGAGCATCGCCGGGCAGGTGGACCTCGTGGTCACCAATGCCGTGCCCGAGCCGTCGGTCTGGGCCGCCGTGCTCGGCGGTTGCGGGACACTCGCTCTTGTGCTGCGCCGACGTGCGTCGCGGTTCTGACTCATCGCTCGGCAGAACATTCATCACGCTTTTTTATCCCGCATTGCTTCCCATCGTTCGCTGCCCGTCGCGCTTTGCAGTTTCACAAAATCACCAAACAACCCATGAAATCTCTCACTTTCTCCGTCCCCTAAAAGTCGCCGCCCTCCTCTGACACGAACGGCGTGCGCTACTTCTATAATTTCGCCACGGGCCAGATTATCACGAAGTAACCGCAGATTGGTAACCCTCCGACGGCTATTCGCTCGCTTCACCGCAGCAGGGTGGCCGTCGGGGATTTTTTCAGTGACGCAGTTTTAAAAGCACGCCCGCAATTCCGCACCATTCACAAAGAGAGCAACCTTCGATGCAAGCCACACATCTCCATGCCACCGTCCGCCCTGCCGTACCTCGACTGCGACGCTTTGTTGCGGTGACAGGATTGAGTTTGATGTTCGCTTCCGGGCCAGTCCAGGCGCAGCAATTCACTTACACTAACATCGCCGACGAAAACACCGTCGCGCCCGGCAAAAGCGATGACTTCACGGATGCGGTGGGAACCTCGCTCAGCGGGCACACGGTCGCCTTCGGGGCCAGCTATGCCGTCCCGATCCGCGGCTCCGGCGGCACCGTGGACTACGGCATCTATACGGCCAACACCACGGGCGCACCCATGGTCTCAAGGGTGGCGGACGATACGACCATCCCACAGGGCGGCAGCCAGAACACCGTCATCATCACCGGGCCTGCGATCAGCGGCAGCAACCTCACTTTTGTGGGTGCCGATGCCTCCGCCAACTTCGGCTACTCGCGGATCTACACGGCCACGGCGGGCATGACCGGGGCCACGTTGGTCGCCAACCTGAGTACCGCCGTGCCCGGACAAAGCGGCCAGACTTTTACCTCCTTCAATCCCAGTGCCATCAGTGGCAGCAACGTCGTCTTTGGCGGCGCGTACAGCGGCGGCGCAGGCCTCTACCTGAATACATATGGCACGACCACGATCAGCCGGGTGGTAGACGCTTCATCCACGTTTGGTTCGGGACAAACCGCAGGCTTTACCTTCGTGGCGAGCACGTCAGTCAGCGGCAGCACCGCCTCCTTCAGCACGATCTACAACCACTCGGCCACCGACAGCAATCTGACCTTGGATGGTGTCTTCACCGCCACCATCAATAGCTCGCCCGGCCTGACCTTGCAGGCGGGCACCACGACCGCCGTGCCGGGCCGTGCGGGCCTGACCTTCACCGGCTTTGGCAACAGCACGCTCACGGGCAGCAAACTGCTTTTCGCCGCGGCCTACAACGGAGGCAACGGCATTTACCAGCTCACGTTGGGGGGCAGCGGCCCGGGCCTGGTCGCGGACACCTCGACGACCGTGCCGGGCCAGGGTGTGACGACCTTCACGCGCTTCGGCTCCTTTTCTACCAACGGCACCGACGTGGTCTTCACCGGGTCATATGGCTCGACCGGCGGGGGCTCAAGCGGCGTGGACACACTGCTGGACCCCCGCGCCACATCGCCGGGCGCAGGCATTTTCCTGGAATCGAACGGCAATTTGTTCAACGTGATCAGCACCGGCGACATTCTGTTCGGAAGCACCGTGCAGACCGTCAGCGTGGGCGGCTTCGACGGCAACGAACTAGCTTTTTCCTACATCCTGGCCAATGGCCAAGCGGGTGTGGCCGTGGCCGACCTAGTAGTGCCCGAGCCTTCCACCTCGGTGGGTTGCGTGCTGCTGCTCGGCGCGATGGGATTGACCCTGCGCCGCCGCGCAAGAAGGGCGTAAAACGATCATGGGTTGCCTGAAGAATCAGGTAGTCTCATGGACGGTGTGTTTGAGCGGTGGGGCGCGCTAGGCCGCAGCCGGGGTGGTCCAGAGCTGTGTGTACGGTGACCTCGCATTGGCAGGCTTGGCACCTCCAATACTGCGGGCTTTGCGGACCTCCCGACGCTGACCGACAGCAATGAGTCGCTGTCTTACTACAAGGTGGCCAGCACCATGAACCCCGCCGTGTTTCCCGGTTTGCTCCCAAGGGGCTTTGGTTTCTCCATTACCTACGACGACCGGAGCCTTCGATCTATGCACTGTGTGCGCTCGATCTCGCGTGCTTCGTGGGCGTCGTGGCGTGCGGTTGACTGCAAACCTGAGACGCGCCCCCCATGGTCGACTGGCGGCGGATCGACAGCGGGAAGCGGCCAAAACATGCGAGCATCGCTTCGGCTTACAAGGAGTCAAAAAACGGTGGTTTTTAAGACGGATTGTCCCCGTAAGACGATGCCCTCCCGCAGACCGAACTTCGGTGGAATGGTCGGCTTCACCGCTCTCCGATTCTCCACTCATGAGAAGCGCATTTGCGACTGGAGTGACCCCGTTTTCTCGAGCCGGGTGATGAGTTAGTCTGGGGTCAACGAAAGGACCTCAGACGCCATGAAAGGCAAACGCTACACGACCGAAGATAAAATTCGCATCCTCCGTGATGCCGACCGGGGCAAGAGCATCCTGGAGGTGTGCCGGGAGCACAACATCTCGGAGGTGAGCTTCCACCGCTGGAAACGACAGTTCGGGCAGATGGAGTTGAGCGAGGCACGCCGACTCAAGGAACTCGAACGCGAGAACAGCGAGCTAAAGAAGATGCTCGCCGAATCGCTGCTCACGAACCGGGTTTTGGAGGCCGTCGCCGAAAAAAAATGGTAAGCCCGGCGCATCGCAGACAAGCGGCCCACGCAAGGAGGAGCGAACACCGCGCCACGGCGGTGTCCCTCAAGCGAAGACTTTGCGTAGGAAGGTCAGGTGTCGAGCAGGTAGGGGACGAAAATGTCTTCGATCTGGAAGCGTCGCTTGGTGATGCCCTGCTCGTGGTGGTAGCGCAGGATCACGTCGATGGCGTCGCGGTTGCGCGTGATGCCATGCATGCGATCACCCACCTGTTCGAAACCGTCTCGCTCGGTGCGCCGGAAAACGCGGTGGGCTTCGTGCTCTGGCGCGTGGTGCATCGTTACCAGCGGGAGGCGGACCGCGCGCTCGTCCCGCTTGACCTGACGAATCTTCAGTTCATGACGCTGGCCCTTGCCGCGTGGTTGGGGCGTTCGGGCGAAGTGGTCACTCAGGCGGACATCGCCCGCGCGGGCGACATCCAGCCGATGCAGGTCTCACACATGCTCAAGACACTGGAGAACAAGCGCCTGATCACCCGGGCTCGCCGCGCATCGGATGTACGCGCCAAGCGGATCGAGGTCACCGCGACCGGGTTGACGGCGTTGCGCCGCGCGCTGCCAGTGATGATCGAGGTGCAGCGGCGATTGTTTGGTAAAGAGGGCGGGGCAGGTGGCAGTTTGCTCACCGCGCTTCGGCGCCTCGACGGTCAGCAGATAGACAAAGCAGATTGAACCTCTTGAAAATGAGAGGATACACGCACAGCGAGATCAACGGCTTTACACGCACGCGTCGCTGCAAAAATAGTACGTGTAAACTGTGAACTCGGCAGAACCACCTTTCCGCTCACCGATCCCCCGGCCGAACTGACGCCGACGTTTGTGCGTGCAAAGGCCAGCCCGTCGTTCTACCGATCCATGGAGATGACACGCTTCAATCCATCCACGATCTTTCAGACCCGCTCTTTCCACCTCGCGGCGCAGTGGTTTCTGCGCGTGGCGTTGTCTGTCGCCTTTCTTTCCGCCGTGGCCGACCGCTTCGGCCTGTGGGGTGCCCCGGGCGCACCCGGGGTGGCGTGGGGCGACTGGCCGCACTTCATGCAGTATTTCAGCCTTCTGAACCCTTGGCTGCCTGAGACCCTGCGCCCCCTGGTGGCAGGGATCGCCACGGTTGCCGAAGCCCTGCTGGGCGTAGGGCTCTTGCTGCCTTGGCAGACGGCTTGGACGGCCGCGGCCTCGGGAGCGCTGCTCACGTCGTTTGCGTTGGCGATGACCTTGGTGCTCGGGCCAAAGGCTCCGTTGGACTACTCCGTTTGGAGCGCGGCGGCGGGAGCGTTTCTGCTGGCGGCGGCGAGCGGAAAGCATCGGCCTGCCGATGACAAGAACTGATCCATTGGTTTTGGAGGGCTACAGCGTTCGCCTACCAGGGACCGCGTCAGAATTGTGCCAATCATCCCGGCCATTCGGCCACTATCATGGCCGGGTATTGTAAGGCAGAGGCATCCAGCGAAAACCTCGTTCATCCTTGCAAACGTGCCCCAAACCCGGGAACGAAATGTGATCGCTGCCGACCACGTAACCCTGGTGATCCGCCTCGATCAGCAATCTCATCCGAGTGGCCGCGGCCGCGGCGAGGTCCGCGTCGTACGCGACCGTCACCCCGGGGTCCGTAAACTGTGATTCCGTCAGATGGATGATGTCTCCCCACAGAAGCAAACTTTTGCCCTGGCTCCCCACCAGGTAGGCCGTGTGCCCGGGGGTATGGCCATACGCCGGAACCGAGTGGATACCCGGAAACAATTCGCTCTCTCCGTCGAAGGGGCGAAGCTTACCGGCCGCGACGTAGGGTCCGACGGCGGCGCGCGCCTGCTGAAACGTTTCCCGTTTCTGAGGCGGGGCCGCTTTTTCGTGGGCTGGATCGAGCCAGTATTCGGGATCCCGTTTGTCCACGTAAACCAGGGCGTTGGGGAAAACGCGCTGGCCGCCCACCGTCAATCCACCGGAGTGGTCGGCATGAATGTGAGTGAGCAGGACGGCATCGATCTGCTCGGGCTGGTAGCCGGCCGCGCGCAGGCTCGATACGATCTTGCCCGCCGTCGGACCATACAGTTCCCCGGCCCCCGCATCCACGAGGATGAGCTTCTCCCCGGTATTGATCAGGAAGGCATTGATCGAGAGTTCGGGTTCCACGGACTCGTGCACATGAGCCAGATCCGCGCGGACCTGCTCCGGCTTGCTCATGATCTTGTCCATCGGGCGCGAAACCGTTCCATCCGAGAGGACGGTAATTTCAAAGCCACCGAGCATCATCCGATAGTAACCGGGGGCCTGCGTTTTGACCTGCGGCGCGTCGGCTATCGACGGGTTGGCGGCAACCATCCACAGGCCGACGGCCGACAGGACGATGGCGAGACCGACTCGGGGAATCTGGCTGCCACAGAGCTGCCGCCGGGTTGGAGCAGGCAACGGTTTTGTGGTCGAATGAGCAGTGAAAAACATCGGTTCAGGAGTTGTCGGAGATGGGGCCGGTTCGCCGTGAGGAAAACTCTGCGGCCAAGCCCAAAGTTAGCGACGCGGTTTCTTTTCAGCAAGTAGGCACTATTTTGATACCATGAAAGAATCCGATCCCGTCGATGTGAAAACTTGTCCGATCCGGTCTGTGCTGCGCGTGCTGGGCGGCAAATGGAAACCGATCATTATCGTCCATCTGATGGATGGAAAACACCGCTTCGGCGCGATCCGCCGCCTGCTTCCCGACGCGACGCAAAAGATGCTGACGCAGCATCTGCGCGAGCTGGAGCACGATGGCGTCGTCGCGCGGAAAGTCTACCCTCAGGTTCCGCCCAAGGTGGAATACTCGCTCACGGCGTTCGGCAGGACTTTGCAACCTTTATTGCGTGAGATGCGCTCGTGGGGGCTCGCCCACGGCGCGAGGCCAAACACGGCCGCCGGCAAAAGAAAAACCAAAGTGCACGCGAGATGACCTGCGCCGTTTCGCCATTCCTTTGTTTGATGAACAACGCGCTCGTTTTTGGCTCATCAGCGACCGGGGGATGGCTGAAGCGAGTGACCACGGCGACCAGATTGACCGCCGCCACGTTCTGGCCACCGTGACGCTTGAGGTAAGCCCCGTGCCGACCGAGCAAGAGCCAGTAGTGCAGCTCGTGCGTCAGCGTCGCGTGCAGCACCGGCAAGGCTCCCGGACGCTCCAGCAGCTGCATCAGCCGCCACGCCGCGTCGGCCACCTCGGCGTCGGTTGGCCTATAACGGGCAAGTTTGGCTGGACGCGTCGCCACGCTGCGAGAATAATGGCAACGGCGGATCAATCGGTCCTGCCAAGTGCTTTTCACAACAAAACAGCCGTTCTGAAAACTTTAAAATTTTGCTGCGTATGTTTCCTCAAATGGACAAAGTCTGGTTGGTGACGGGGAGCGGTAACGGGTTGGGACACGACATCGTGCAAACCGCTCTGGCGGCCGGTGACCGGGTCGTGGCGGGGGCCCGTCGGCTGGAAGAGCTGGATGCCCTGGTGGAGCAGTACGGCGAACGCGTCACCCCGGTGCCGCTCGACGTGCGCGACGAAGATGCCGCCAAAGCGGCCGTCCGGAAAGCCGTGGAGGTGTATGGTCGGCTGGACGTGCTGGTAAACAACGCTGGCTACCAATACAACGCGCCATTCGAGCAGACCCCCCCCGAAAAGTTTCGCGATGTCATCGAAACCTGCCTCTTCGGGGTAGTGTACACGACCCGCGCGACCATCCCGGTCATGCGTCGGCAGAAGGGCGGGCACATCTTCCAGGTATCGTCGATCGGGGGACGCGTGACCATCCCGGGCAACTCCCCGTACCATGCGGCAAAGTGGGCCGTGGGCGGATTCAGCGATTCGCTCGCCGACGAGGTCGCCCCGTTTGGGGTCAAGGTGTGCACACTGGAGCCGGGCGGCATCCGCACCGGCTTCAAAAGAAAAGCAGGCAACGAGCTTCCCGAGTTGCTGCCGGAGTATGAAGCATCGGTCGGCCCGATCTACCAAATGATGACTGCCGGGACGGAAAACTCGGAGAGTGATCCAAAGAAGATCGCTGCGATGGTGATGGAATTGTCCAACCTGGAAGATGTGCCGAGGCGGCTGGTCCTCGGCAGGCAGGCAGAGGCTTACGTCAAACAGGTCGAAACGGCCCGCGCGGAGGAGGCGGCGAAGCACCGCCACCTCACGCTATCGACGGAGTTCCCGGAAGGTTCCTCCCCGGGATGATCGTCGTCGGACCCCCGTTCCGTTGGCGTTTCCGTTACGAGAGCGACCCCTCACACCGGTTCACGACCGGACAGGTGTCGAGGTGATCGCCTGGCGGCCACCCGCATGGGGTGCGGTCCTCGTCGTCAGGATCGTCTGCAGCGCGGGAGCCAGCATGCGGATCAAGGCTTCACGGTCCTCGCCGACGAGGGCTGGTACTTGTACGATGCGTCGTCCGACGATCACGCCGATGAGCATCGATAACGCGAACCCGGCCCTGACCGAGCGCCTGTATGTTTTCTGCATTCGCCGAGCGACCGCCGCGCATCTTTTCACCGGAAAGGCATTCAAGCGAATCCATCCAAACGCAACCAGACGAACAAGCAAGGTTCAAAGAAAGGAAGCCTGACATGAGTACGCTGATCAACGGGATTGACGATGCACTATGGAGCCGGGCCTCGATCCGAAGGCTCGCGCTTACCCGGGCTTGCATCCGCGCCAGGAAACCCGCGACGGGCTCGTCATCGATTACGACGTGGCCCTCCCACTCCGTGCCGGGGCGGCCATCTACACCGACGTTTACCGGCCGGCGGGCGTCGAGGGGCCGCTGCCCGCGATGCTGCTCTGGAGCGCCTACGGAAAGCACACCCGCCGGCACGAGCCCCAACGCTCCCAGTTCACCCAGGGCGCGAAACTTTCCGACTATGCTCCCATCGAGGCGCAAGACCCGCTCGTGTGGTGCCCGGCGGGCTTTGCGGTTGTCGTGCCCGCCCCCCGGGGCATCAATGGTTCGCAGGGGGAGGCGACGGCCTGGTCGCCGCAGGAAGGCGACGACATCCACGACACGGTCGAGTGGATCGCCGGGCAGCCCTGGTGCACGGGAAAAGTCGGTATCGGCGGCTGTTCCTACTATTCCATCGTGCAGTGGTTCGCCGGGGCGACCCGTCCCCCGCACCTCGCGGCGCTCATGCCCTACGACGGCATGAGCGATCTCTACCGCGAGTGCGCGCGTCACGGCGGCATCCCCAACTACGGGTTCATCAAGTTCTGGAACTCCCAGACGCGCAGTTCCTACACCCGCGCGGAAGACTGGCTGAAGGCGGTCGACGTGCACCCCTTCCTGGACGAGTTCTGGCAGAGCAGGGCTCCGGCGGTCGAGAACATCGACGTACCGACGTACGTCGTCGCCAGTTGGAGCGACCACGCGATCTACACGCGCGGCTCGCTGGCGGCCTTCCTGCGCCTGGGGTCGGCGCAGAAGTGGCTGGAGGTGCATGGGCGCAACAAGTGGGCGCGCATGTACACCCCCGAGAGCACGCGGCGGCAGATGGCCTTCTTTGATCGTTTCCTCAAGGGCACGCCCAACGAGGTGGACCAATGGCCGAAGGTCCGGCTGGAAGTGCGCGAGCGCCTCGACGTGGGCAGCGAGCGCGCCGAGACCGAGTGGCCGCTCGCCCGCACGGAGTACACCCCGTTCTACCTGGACGCGGCGGCCGGTTCGCTGAGCGCAACTCCCGTGGGCAACGAAGCCTCCATCGCCTACAACGCGACCGCCCAGGAGCCACGCGCCATTTTCGCGCACACGTTTGCGCAAGACACGGAGCTGACGGGATACTACAAGCTCAAGCTCTGGGTCGAAGCCGAGGGCGCGAACGACATGGACCTGTTCGCATCGATCCAGAAGTTCGACGCCGCCGGCGCGCTCGTGAACTTCTACTATTTCACGCGGTTCCGCTTTGGCCACGCCGCGCACGGCTGGCTGCGCGTGTCCCACCGCGCACTCGATACGGCAAAGAGCAAGCCGTACCAGCCGGTGCATTTGCACCAGCGCGAGGAGTTCCTCGCCCCCGGCCAGGTCGTGCCTGTCGAGATTGAAATCTGGCCGTCGAGCACGCTTTTCCGCGCGGGCGAGCAGATGCGGGTCGTCGTCATGGGGAGAGACCCCTTCCCGCCCTCCGATGATCCGGGCGTGAAGATCGCGATCCATCCCGAGACGCGCAACATAGGTCGGCACATCATCCACACGGGCGGCCGCTTCGACAGCCACGTGCTGCTGCCGGCCATTCCACCTGAACGGTCATAGCAGCCCACCCGGGCGTTTTGAAGAAGGAGGACCCGCAATTGGCGGCAGAGCACTTTCTGAGTCTGATCCACGGGTTGTCGATGCAGCGGGCTTTGGTGGGAGTTCCGCAGCCCCGTTCAAAAAAACAGTTGGCTGCCCGGATAGAAAAGAGCGTCGATTTGTTTCTGGCGATGTATGCGCGGCAGGTGCCTCGAAAAGGCAAGCAGCCCAGCAAACGGGTGGCGAACCGACGACCGAAAAGATGGACTACTCCCAACGGCCTCCAAGGGCTTTGATGAGTTGGACGGTGGCCTGGGAGCGATGACCGAGAAGCTGGGCGTTGGTGCGCTCGTCCAGGAGAAGGGTGCGCTGGGCGTCGAGCACGTCGAGAAAGCTCGCGGCCCCCTTGCCGTACTGTTCTTGGCTGAGTCGCAAGGCCCGGCGGGCGGCATCGGCCGCGCGTGCCTGTTCTTCCGCCTGGCCGCCGAGCGTGTGCAGGTCAACCAGGGCGTTTTCAACCTCCCGGAAAGCGCCAAGCACCTGTTGGCGATAGCGCGCCACCTCTTCGTCGTACCGGGCACGCGCATCCCGCAGGTTGGCGAAGTTGCGCCCGCCCTGGAAGATCGGCAGCGTGACGCTCGGACCGATTTGCCAGAGGCTGCTCTGCCACTGGAAAAGATGGCCCAGATCGGCGCTTTCAAAGCCCGCCGCCCCCGTTAGCCGCACCGTGGGAAAGAAGGCGGCCGTCGCCACGCCGATCCGCGCGTTGGCGGCGGCGAGGCTGCGCTCGGCGCTGGCCACGTCGGGGCGGCGTTCGAGCAACTGGCCGGGCAGCCCGGCGGGGATGCGCGGGGGCAGGGTTTGCGGGGAACGCCGCGCGACGTGGAAATCGCTTGCCTCCCGGCCCAGGAGAATGGCCAGCGCGTTTTCCATCTCCCCGCGCGACCGCTGCACGGAATACACGTCGGCCTTGTTGCCGGCCAGATCGCTGCGGGCGCGGACCACGTCGAGTTCGCCGGTGACGCCGTATTCCAGCCGCTCCTGGGAGATTTGCAGGGCTTCGGTGCGCGTCTTGATCGTGCGTTCGAGCACCTCGATTTCCGCGTCCAGGGCGTGCAGGTTGAAGTAGTTCGCGGCCACGTTGGCGGTGATGCTCAGACGCATGTTTTCCAGGTCCGCCTGGAGGGACTGCGCGTTCGCGCGGGCTGCCTCGGTGTTGCGGCGCACTCGCCCGAAGAGATCGACCTCCCAGTTGAGATCGAAAGGAAAGCTGAACACGTTGTACGTGCGCGAAAGCGGCTGCGAGGAAAACGCCTGCTGTCCACCATCTGATCCCGCGCCAACGCCTGTGCCCGTGCCCGTGCCAACCCCGAGCGGACCCGGTTGCTGCCCGACGAGCGCCGCGCGCTGGATCGGCTCGGTGTTGCTCGTGCGTTGGCGGACGTAGTCTGGCCGTGCCTGTACGCCCGGAAAGAAATCCGCCGCGGCCACGCGCGTTTGCGCCCGGGTCTGCGCGATCCGCGCCACGGCGGCCTGCGCGATCCGCGCCACGGCGGCCTGCAATTTCTGATTGGCGTTGACCGCCTCGGTTTCCAGCGCGTCGAGCGTCGGATCGTGGAACACCGACCACCAGGCCGCACGGTCCGCGCCATCCTCAGGTTCCGCGATTTTCCAGCGACCGGCCTCCCCGGAATTTGTCTGGACATAGGCATTCTTGAACTTCCCGGGGGACTGCGTCGTGGGCGGTCCCTGGTACTTCGGACCGACCGTGCAGCCCGCCAGAAGGTAAACCAGGGCGGCGGTCCAGCCGCGACAGACCGGGTAGACAACAGAGGTGAGAGGCGGAAATTTCATTGCGGACAAGAGGTTATAGAACTCATGCAAGGGTTACTTCCGCTTCTCCTGTCCCCCTGACCGAAGGTCCACCGTGGGTTCCACCGACAACCCCGGCGACAGCAGCCGCAGCGTGTCGGGCGACTCGTCGAAGACCAGCTTGACCGGCACCCGCTGGACCACCTTGACGTAGTTGCCCGTGGCGTTCTCGGCGGGCAGCAGGCTGAAGCGTGAGCCGGTGCCCGGCTGGACGCTTTCCACGTGGGCCTTGAGCCGTCGGTCGGGATAGGCGTCCACCTTGATCTCCGCGCTCTGGCCCTCGCGCATTTGCCGGAGTTGGGTCTCCTTGTAATTGGCCGTGATCCACACGTCAGGCTGCACGAGCGAGCAAATGGCCGGGGCGGTCTGGAGATAGTCCCCCGGCTCGACCTGCTTGCGGGTGATGCGGCCGGCTTCCGGCGCATAGATCTTCGTATAGGAAAGCTGGAATTCGGCGTCGTGGACGACCGCCCGCGCGTTGCGCACGTTGGCCTTCGAAGACTCCAGCGTCGCCCGGGCGGCCTCGCCGCCGGCCCGCATGGCCTTGACGTTCGCCTGCGCGGCGGCCAGGGCGGCACGGGCCGCGTCCTTGTTCGAGCTGGTGGTGTCCACCTCCTGCTTGGCGATGGCGCGCAGGTCGTGCTGGTAGAGACTGCTGTTGCGGTTGAAGTTGATGGCGGCCACGTCGAACTGCGCCTGTTGCTGGCCGGTCTGCGCCTCGGCCTGCGCCAACTGCGCGTCGGCCTGGTCGGCCTGCGCCTGCGCCTGCAACACTTGCTCGTTGAAACGCACCGTCAGCACCCGGGCCGCCACTTTCGGGCTGACGGTGCTGACGTGCCCTTCGATGAACGCATCGTCGGACTTCTCGAAGTTCCGCGCGTGCAGATCATAGAGCAGGCCGCCGACGCCCGCGGCGAGGAACAGGATCGTCAGGACGATCATCGGCACGCGTTTGCCCTTCCTGACGCCCTCGTCCTCCGGTTTGGGCGGAGATTCCTTCTGTTGCCCATTTTTGGGTTTCAGCGCGGCGGATGCCTTCTCCTTGGGAGAGGGCGGCGGGTTGTCAGGAGTATTTTCTGGCATGGGAGGAGGTGGTTGGAATGGAAGAGATCAGTGCATAGAGGCACCCGAGTCCGGGTCAGCTCGCAGGAAATCGCCAGGTTGGAATTCTTGAGCAGGCGCAGGTTGAGCACCGGATGACGCTCGCGCCATTCCCAGACGATGGAAATAGAGCAGCGCGACTGCGGAGACGATGGCGAAGAAAGTGATGAAGGGGCTGGCGAACCAGTCGTCTTCCTGGCCCTAGTCCAGGGTCACTTCCAGCGCGCCAAGGCCGAGGGCGATCAACCCGGCCCCGACGAAATCCATCGGGATTTTCCGGGACTTCTCGCGGGCCTGCTGGACGTGGGGCGGGTCCTCGACGAGTTGCTGGGTCAACAGCAGCGACAGGACGCCGATGGGCACGTTGATGAAGAAAATCCAGTGCCAGGAATAGTTGTCCGTGATCCAGCCGCCGAGCGTGGGTCCGATGGCGGGCGCGAAGACGACGGCCATGCCGTAGATGGCGAAGCCCATGCCGCGTTTCGACGGCTCGAAGGTGTCCGAGAGGATGGCCTGTTCATTTCTCCTCCCCCTCTCGACCGGCCGTCCCCTCGGGAACGGCGGCGGCACCGCACTCGCGCGGAACTGGTCCAGACGGCTCTGCGCCTGTTCGTGGAACAGGGCTATCACGCGACGACGGTCGACCAGATCGCGGACGCCGCCGACATGTCCACGCGCAACTTCTTTCGCTATTTCGACAGCAAGGAGCAGGTCCTCTTCGCCTGGCAGCAGGAGCGCGACCGCGAAATTCTGGAGGCCGTGGCGGCGCGCCCGTTGACGGAGTCTCCGCTGACGGCGTTGCGCGAGGGGCTCCTGAGCGTCATCTCGCGTTACCAGGATAAAAACTTCATCAAGCTGATGCAGCTCGTGCGGGTGACGCCGACCCTCCGGGCATACCAGCAGGAAATCGAGGAGCCGCTCGAACGGGGGTTGGCGGAGGCGGTGGCGGCGCGGCAAGACGGCGGCGCGGCCAGCGACCTGCGCCCGCGCATCCTCGGTGCCATCACCCTGCGCCTGCTGCACGTCGCGGTCGATGACTGGCTGGAAGGCGGTGGCGGCAAGGATCTCGTCGAGCATATCCACCGCGCGTTCGCCATCGTGGCGGGGGTGGAGCGCGACACACCCCGGCGGCGAAGAGCCGCCCGCTAGCGGCCCGGCGCTTTCACCGGGCGGGCGGGGCGAGATACCAAACGACGACGGCGCAGGTCCGCCCATTCGAGCAGCGCGTGCAGAGCCGGACGCAACGCCAGGCCAACGGGCGTCAAGGCGTACTCCACCTTGGGAGGCACCTGGGGGTAAATCGTGCGCGCCACGATGCCGTCCCGCTCCAACTCCCGCAGTTGCTGGATGAGCATCTTCTGCGTGACGGCCGGAATCGCCCGCTCCAGTTCGGAAAAACGCAACGCGCCCGTGGCGGAGAAAAGATGGTACAGGATGACCATCTTCCAGCGTCCTTCCAGCAGTCGGAAAGCTTCCTCGGCTGCCGCCGGCGAGCACTCCTTCGCACGTTCCAAAGATTCCGACGCGGCCCCTTGCTTCCGTTTTGGAGGATGCTTCGCTTGCACGGATGTTTTCATCGGATCAATCAGAGCATGGTTCGCCTCTTCGTCGTTGCAACCGTTTCCGCGCTTTCAAAGATGCGTTCCATACTGACTTTTTGGTAGGTACCTTACTTCAAAGTGGGTTCTTGCCAGCGGTCGTGAGCGGTTTGAAAATGAGCACATCCCTCTATGCGCTACAAAATATTTGGAAGACACACGGGCCTCAAGGTTTCGGAGCTTGCGCTGGGCAGCGGGCGGCTGGGCCAGACGAAGAACGGAGAGACGGACCCGGCGGAAGCCCGCCGCGTCCTGGAAGGTTTTGCCGAGGCAGGCGGCAACCTCATCGACACCTCCGACGCTTATCTCGGCGGCGAGGCGGAAAAGATCATCGGCGAGTTCATCGCGCCCAACCGGGACGACTTCGTGGTGGCTTCCAAATTCGGCCGCACCGCCGGGCGCAGTCCGGCGCTCGGGGTGCTGGGAAACACGCGCAAGGCCATGGCAAGTGCGGTCGAGGCCAGCCTCAAACGGCTGCGCACCGATCACCTCGATCTTTACTTCACGCACTTCAACGACGCGGTGACGCCCATTGAGGAGATCGTCCGTGGCTTCGAGGACCTCGCCCGCGCCGGGAAAATCCTCTACGCCGGCCTGTCGAATTTCCCTGCCTGGCGGGTGGCGGTCGGAGCGACGCTGGCCAGCGAGCGAGGCTGGGTGCCGCTCGCGGCCATGGAGGTCGAGTACAACCTGCTCCAGCGCACGACCGAGCGCGAGTTGCTGCCGATGGCCGATGGTCTCGGCCTGGGCGTGCTCGGCTACTCGCCGCTGGCGGGCGGTTTGCTCACCGGCAAACGCCGCCCTGGTGCCGACGGTCAACCCGTGGGTGGGCAGGAGCACGGCAATGCCGAACACACCCGGCAAGACCGGGTGATCGACGCCGTGGGGTCGATGGCGCGGGAGATCGGCACGGACGCCGGGAAGGTCGCCACCGCCTGGGTGGCCGCCAAGGGGGTCGTTCCGATCCTGGGCGCGAGGACGCGCGCGCAATTGGACGACAATCTGGGCGCTGCCGCCATCCGGCTCACCGGCGAGCAGATCGGCACATTGGATGCGGTGAGCGCGGTGCCGCCCGGTTACCCGCACGAATTGACCGCGAGCAAAGGGGTGCGCGACGGCGGGACCGGGAACCGCTGGGAGCGGATCGATTTCCCGGTGCAAACGGTCGCCTGACGGAGATAGACCCTGGCTGGGCAGGCAGCGAGACGGCCAAGTGCAGGCCGGGTGGCGACGGCGCAGAACGACCGGTGCTGCTGTCGTCAGGTGGTGCAGAGAGAAGCTAACTGTCACCCGGGTCGAGCCGGGCAAATTCCTCGCGCGGAGGCGACGGGAATTTACCGCGCCGCGAACCTTTGCCTCGCTTCCTCGGTGGCGGGCATGTAGAGCGACACGGCGGTCCCCTCGGGGTCGCGGAACTGGAACGTCTGGTTGCCCCACGGCATCGTCTTCAACCCGTGGACCAAGGGCACTTTGTCCTTCAAGCGCGCGTACTCCGCCTCAATGTCCTCGACCTGGAACTCCAGGCAGGCGGTCCGGTTCGCGGCGGGTTCGGCGCTGCCTTCCTGCCACTGCGCGATGGTTTCGGCGGCACCGATGGCGAGGGTGGCGGCCGGGGTGACGATCTCGGCAAAAACGGGGGCGAGCCAGTGGGCGGTTTGGCCGGTGACCATCTCGTAAAATGAAACCATCCGCCCGATGTCGGCCGCGATGAGACGAGTGGAAGCAAATTTCATGGAAGTTTCTTTCGTTCCCAAGGTAAAAAGAGTCTGGTTGGTCCTGGCCCGTGCGACCACTGCGCCGACGTTCCGTCATCGCGGAAGCACGGGGGCAAGCCACCGCGCGTCATTTTCCATGGTCCAGACCAGATAAATTGTTATTGCTACGCTACGGTAGCGTAGCGATAAGCGGAGTGCAACATGAAAACACGCAAGGCTGCCAAGCCGGACCCGCCCACCCAGCCGCCCGGCCCGCCAAGCGCCGGGCGAAAGCGCGTCGAGCATTCAAAGGACAAGATCCTCACCACCACCATCGAACTGCTCTACGAGGCGGGTCTGGGTCTGAGCATCGATGAGGTGTCGCGTCGCTCCGGCGTGGCGAAAACGACGATCTACCGACATTGGCCGGTGCGTTCGGCCCTCATCCTGGAGGCTTGTGTGAAGCTGACGCCCGAACCCCGGGCACCCGACCACGGGAGTTTTGCCCGGGAGATCGCGGAGTTGATCGAGACGCTAGCCAAAGTTCTGCGCACCGCGCGTTGGACGGGCGTGCTGCCCTCCATCGTCGACGCCGCCGAGCGCGACCCCGCCGCCGCCCGGGTCTTCGGCCAGATCCAGGCCGGACACGCCGCCCCCTTCCGCGAGGTGATCGTGCGTGCTCAACGCCGGGGTGAACTGGCGAGGCAGATCGATCCTGACACCATGGTGGCTACCATCATCGGGCCGCTTTTCTACCGTCGCTGGTTCTCGCGTGAGCCGATTGACAAAGCGTTTACCAACCTGCTGATCCGCCAGGCAACGGGGTGAAACCATGCGGCCCATAGCTCCCCGGGTAAGATGAGGAGCTTTGCGATAGCCGCCGTGCCAGCAGGACAAGCCGGATGTGCAAGAGATGCACAGGTTTTTCCCTCAACCCATCCCCTTCGTCAACGAACGGTGGTTTCGCGCAGCAAAGTTCCGTTTGGCACTCGTGAACCCGTGTCCTGCTCGCAACGCACGCGGGGTGAGAGGCAGGGGTCAACGGAGGCCCAGGAGGGTAGCGGCGTTGCCGCTCGCGATAGCCAGTCGCTCCGGCTCGCTGACCGGCAGTGCTTCCAGCCAGCGGCGCGCGCCGTTCATCGTCAGGAAAGGATAGTCCACCGAGAACAGGATGCGCTCGCTGCCGAGCACCTCGCGGATGAACTGGAAGTGCGGCAGGTTGAGCATGCCGCTGGGGGTCACCCACACCTGGTCGCGGTAGGTCTGCGTGAGCGTGCGCTCCAGCCCGGTCACCGCCGGCGGGATCGTGTCATCCAGGCGCTGGAGGAAGAAAGGCACCATCTCGCCCCAGTGACCGCTGATGATCTTCAGGCTGCGGTGGCGGTCCAGCGCCCCGGAGAGCATCAGGCGCAGGACCTGGACCCCCGCCTCGTGGTGCCAGCCCCAGCCAAAGAGCGAGAGCCGTCCGCTCACCTCCGTGTTGAAGCCGCCGTAGTAAGGCTTCTGCACCGCGTGCAGGGGCGGGCCGGGATGGATGTAAAGCGGCGCGCCCAGTTCCGCCAACTTGGCCAGCACGGGCTCGAAGCGCGGGTCGTCGATCATCACGTCCCCGTCCGGCCGACCCATGAGCAGCGTCGCGGGCAAGTGCAACTCCTTGACGCAGCGTTGCGCCTCCTGGACGGCGGCGTCGGGGTCCTGCCACGGCAGGGTGAAGAAGGCCGCGAACCGGTCCGGATGCTGGCCGACCGCTTGCGCCAGGCGGTCGTTGGCTCCCCGCACGAGGCTGGGCCCAAGCAGGGGGATGAGTTGCGGCGCGCTGCCGAGCGAGACGACCTGCACGTCGATGCCGGCGGCATCCATGGCGGGCAGCCGGTCGGCCAACGGCTGGCCGAGGAGTTCGGTCGCCTGGTGAGCAGCAAGCAAGCGCGGGCGGTCGGGTGGTTCGGGGTGGTCGTGGTAGTCCCTGCCGACGCCGGTGATATAGGGAGCATGCGCGAGGGAGGGCAGCTTGGCGGCGAGCGCGACGGTGGGGTCGCTGGTGTGTTCTTCCAGGCAGATGATGCGCATGCTTTTGGTCTCCTTTATAGGTGGTGAATGAGGCGTCTGGCTCAGCACGCGCTCTTTTTGCTCACACTCGGGTTTAACCCAAACGTATTCGCCGTTTCCATCGAAGCATGTCGTAGGGATTGGCCCTTAAAAGCTTCTTTATCAAAGTTCATGAAACTGCTCATCATCGGTGCCACCGGGCCGACCGGTAGACAAATCGTTGATCAGGCGCTGGCGCAGGGGCACACCGTCACCGCCCTCGTACGCGACCCCGCCAAGGCAAGCTTCGCGCCTCCTGTCACCAAGGTGGCGGGCGACGTGCTCGCTGCCGCCAGTCTCCAGCAAGCGGTCGCCGGCCAGGAGGCCGTCCTTTGCACGCTGGGATCTGCGGCCACCGGACCGTTCAAGGAGATGACGATGCTCTCGGAAGGCACGCGAAACCTCGTCACCGCCATGCAGGAAGCGGGGGCCCGGCGGCTGGTGTGCATCACCGGCATCGGCGCGGGCGACTCCAAAGGGTACGGCCCCTGGTGGTACAACTGGCTGGTCCAGCCGCTGGTGCTGCGCGGCGTCTACCACGACAAGGACCGGCAGGAAGCCATTGTGCGCGCCAGCGGGCTGGACTGGACGCTGGTGCGTCCCGGCATCCTGACCAACGCCGCCGCCAAGGGCGTGAGCGCCGTCCGGGCGGTCACCGACCTGAAGGGCTTTTGCGCCGGCAGCATCAGCCGGGCCGACGTGGCGGCTTGGTGCTTGCGGGAACTCGCGGACAGCCAATACAGGGGGCAGGCTCCGGTCCTCGTCTCGTGACGGGTCCAGGTTGACCGTAAATGGTGCGGTGCACGGGTTCGGCGAAGCGTGGTCTAAAAAAGCCGCTCCGTCCGCAGGCAGGCCTGGTTTGCCGAAGGGCTCGCCGCACATGGCCGCCCGCCAATGAATCGTATGGCAGACGCTGATCTAAAATCGCTTCGTGACGGGTTGCGTGGCCGGGTTCTTTGCCCCCGGTGACTGGGCGGGCGTCACGGACACGTGCGGCATGGGGATGCTCGCCAAAGCTCCTTGGAACCAAGCACCGCCGATCACTCCGAAGGCGGAAAAAGCCCACGCAGCCGAGGTGGCGCTTCACCACGAGGTGTAAACACCGCGTCTCACTCTGACATTCTCCAGCCGGGTTCGGCGGCGGCCGAGGCTTGATCGAGTTTAGGAGTTGCCAACACCGTCTTCATGTAACATTGTTGATTACATGAAACGCTTCGGCCGGCTCTCGGTCGCTCTGCACGTGCTCCTGCATATGGCCGAGCAGCCGGACCACGCCCTGACCTCCGAGCAGATGGCCCGCTGCGCTGGGACCCACCCAGTAGTCATCCGGCGCTCCTTCGCGGGCCTGCGCGAAGCGGGCATCGTCTCGTCGGTCAAGGGCCACGGCGGCGGCTGGCGACTGGGGCGTGCGCCCAAAGAGATCACCCTGGCCGATATCCAGGCCGCGCTGCATGAAAGCGTGGTCACGCTGGGTCAGCCCGACCCGGCGGCGTCCTGCCTGGTCGAACGCGCGGTCGATGAAGCCCTGGCTGGCACGATGCAGGAAGCCGAGCGCGTGCTCCACGCCCGCCTGGCCCGCATCACCCTGGCCGACCTCGCTGCCAAGGTCGGTCCGCAGATGACCGCCTATCTCGCCTCGCTGCCCTCTTCTTCCGCTTCCTCCTCATCCTCATCCACCCTCCCACCCAAAGGAAAACCACCCCATGCGTTATGATGTCCTGATCGTCGGCGGCAGCTTTGCCGGCCTCGCCGCCGCCCTGCCGCTCGCCCGCGCCCGCCGCCGCGTGCTGGTGGTGGACGCTGGCCTGACCCGCAACCGTTTCTCGGCCCATGCCCACGGCTTCCTGGGACACGACGGCAAAACGCCGGGTGCCATCCTGGAGGAAGCCCGCGCGCAACTGCTCGCCTACCCGACGGCCGAGATCCTGCACGGCGAAGCGTCGGCGGCAAGCGGGGAGGCGGACCGCTTCGCGGTGGCCCTGTCCGAAGGCCGCGAGGTCCACGCCCGGCGGCTGATCCTGACCACGGGCCTGAGCGACGAGCTGCCGGACCTCCCGGGCTTGCGCGAACGCTGGGGCCGGAGCGTGCTGCACTGTCCCTACTGCCACGGCTACGAGGTGCGCGACCAGCCCCTGGGCGTGCTGGCCAACCACCCCATGTCCTCGCACACGGCGGTCCTGCTGCCGGACTGGGGGCCGACGACCTTCTTCACTCAAGGCAAGTACGAACCGGACGCGGAGCGAACGGCCCTGCTCGCCCGGCGCGGCGTGGCCGTCGAGCGCACGCCGGTCGTCGAGTTGCGTGGGGACGCTCCCGGCCTGTCGAGCGTGCGCTTGGCCGATGGCCGGGTGGTGCCGTTGGGTGCCGTCTTCGTCGCTCCCCGCCCACATCTCACTGGCTCGCTCGCGCTGAGCCTCGGCTGCGTGGTGGAGGAGGGGCCGATGGGGCCTGGCGTGAAAACCGATGACTTCAAGCAAACCACGGTGGCCGGGGTGTACGCGGCGGGCGACATCGCGCGGCCCATGCACAGCATCACCCTCGCCGTGGCCGATGGCGCGACGGCGGGTACCGCCGCTCACCAGTCGCTTGCGTTCCTGCCAGAGCGCACCCACGACGGCTAGGATTTGCTGCCCGGCGAGCCCCCCGCGCTACATCACCGGGACGAACCTGCGCGTCGACGGCGGCATCGTGTCCTCATGATGGATCGGGCTGCCGCCCCAAACCGCGGAAACTTTGCAGGGCTAATTTTCCCATCGCGAGCAGTTCCCGCCGGCTGGCTCCGTCCCGGGCCTGACTCGCCATGCCCTGCACAGTCGCGTAGACCAACCGCGCCAACGCCCCCGGGTCGGCGCTGCCCGGCAGTTGTTTTTCGCGCTTGGCTTTCGCCAGCCGCACCCGGAGCCGTGTGACCGCCGTGCGGCGCAGTGCTTTCGCGTGGACGGCCACGGCCTCTCCTTCCGGCGAGCAGCTCAGCATTTCCAGCGAGATCATGCAGCCACGCGGCGACCTTTTTGCGGTGAACGCTTCCGCCGACTCGCGCAACATCCGCTCCAGCGCGACGAAAATGTCGGCTTCTTCGCTCAAGGCTCGGGCAGCGTAGGCTCCCACGCCGCCAGCGTAATGTGCCAGCGCCTCGCGGTAGAGTGCCGCCTTTGACTGGAACGCCGCGTAGAGGCTCTGCGGCGTGATGCCCATGGCGGCGGTCAAGGTCGGGATGGACGCGCCTTCGTAGCCGTGTTGCCAGAACGTCAACATCGCCCGGGCCAGCGCCGTCTCGCGGTCAAAGGACCGGGGCCGCCCGGCCCGCCGCCCCTGCTTTGTCGTCGAATCATCCATCGGTGAATATATTACCTATCATTACGGAATGATCAATGTGACAACGTCTCTTGCATTACGGAGTGGTCGTTGTGATATTAGACGCATGACCTATTCGCTCGACCCCGAAATCAAACAAGCCCTCGCGGACCTCTTCGGTGGTGTACCCGCCCCCCGCCGCCGCCGCGCGGCGACTGGCAGGGCTACCGGGAGTTTTCCAACGGTTTCTACCAGGCGGTGACGGCCCGGCGCACGTTGCACCCGCAGGTGACCACGGAGGACTTCGCGCTGGCAACCAAGGAAGCTGCGCTGCTTCTGCGCTGGTATCGCCCTACGGGTCCGTCCTCCGGTGCCGCCGTACTCTACGCCCATGGGGGCGGCATGATCAGCGGCAGCGTGGCGTTCTACGATCCGGTCGTCTCGGACTACGTCGCGCACTCCGGCGTGCCGTTCCTGTCGATGGATTACCGGCTCGCTCCAGAGAACCCCGGAATCGGACCGGTCGAAGACGTTTACGCAGCCTTGCGCTGGCTGGTGGAGCACGCGGCCGGGCTGGGGGTGGACCCCCGGCGCATCGCCGTCATGGGCGACAGCGCGGGCGGCGGATTGGCGGCGGGAGCGGCCATCCTGGCGCGCGACCGGGGCGTGGGGTTGGCCAGACAGATTCTGGTCTACCCGATGCTGGATGACCGCACGGCCAACATCGACCCGGCCATCGCAAAGGTATCGGTGGTGTCCGAAGATTTTCTGGCCACCTGCTGGGGCGCGCTGCTCGATGGCTGCCGGGGGAACGAAGACGTGCTCGCGGTCGCGGCCCCCGCACGCCAGCGGGACCTGTCGCGCCTGGCTTCCGCCTACGTCGAGGTGGGAGACCTGGACATCTTCTGCGGCGAGAACCTCGCCTATGCCCACCGGCTGTCCGAGGCAGGCGTGCCGTTGGAGTTGCACGTCCATCCCGGCGCGCCGCACGGCTTCGACCTCATCGCCCCACGGCGCAGGTGACGCGCCGGGCATTGGAAGATCGCTGCCGGGTGCTGCGGTCCCTGTGAACTATGGAACCGTCATTCTCACACCGCTGTCAGCGTCCAGGACCATCCGGTCATGGCCGGTTGGCGGAGCCGATGCACGAGGACTGCGCCGATCTTTCCGAGGTCACTATCGACGGCGGCCACGAGTTGATGCTCGCACCACCCGCCGCCGTCCAACGGCGCAATGGCGGCCAGCGCCGGGTTTGATCAGACATGGGAGATGCCCGTTGTCCTGACGGGTGACAACAGACGATGCGTGTGGCGGCCCGGGCGTTTCGCCGGGGAAGGTTGCTCGACCGGCGAGCCCCGGGGACCTGTCGGCGCGTCCCAGAAGCCCAGCAACTGCGAAATGGCGGCGTCCAACACGCGCCTTGATGCACCGTCCCGGGCCTGGACCGAAAGCCCCATCAGAAAAGTGCTCAACAGCGTGGCCAGCGCCCCCGCATCGGTCTTGCGAGGTAGGTCCCCTGCCTTGACCGCACGCTCCACGCAGGCCCGCAGAGCGGCGCGGTTGCGCTCCCGTTCCTGCGCCAGCCGCGCCCGGAGATCGCGGTGCTCGGGCGAACAGGTCAGCATCGAAAGAACCATCATGCACCCGCGCGGGTGGGCCGGGTCCGTCTGCATCCGCGCCGACAAGCGAAAGGCGCGCTCGATGGCCTCGCGTGGGGGTAAGGTTTCATCCCAGAGCGAGGCGAGCACCTGGCCGTGGCTGGCGAGATAGTGGTCGAACACGTCTCGGAACAGACCTTCCTTGGAACCGAAGGCCGCGTAAAAGCTCGCGGTCGAGAGGCCGCCCATCCCGGCCTTGAGTTGCGTGAGCGAGGTCGCCTCGTAGCCCTGCGCCCAGAACAGTTGCATGGCCTGACGGATCGCTTCCTCCTTGTCGAAGCTCCGGGGGCGGCCCGTTCTAGCCATGGTGATCGCACCTTCTTTCCGTCATTTACGAAATAATCGCTCCAGAAGTCGTTTTTGACAAATCCGGAGACTTCAGAACGTTCGATCCGGAAATCACACCATCCTCAAAACCTTATGCCTCAACCCAAACCACTGACCCAGCCGACGGAGGAGTTCCCGCTGCCCGAAGGCTTCACCGGCCACTTCCGCGAGATCGACGGCGTCAACCTGCACTACGTCGCGGGCGGGCAGGGTCCGCTGGCGCTGCTGGTACACGGCTTTGGCCAGACCTGGTACGAGTGGCACCAGCTCATGCCGCTCTTGGCCCGCCAGTTCACGGTGGTGGCCCCGGACCTGCCCGGCCTCGGCCTGTCCGCGCCGCCCGCAACCTCGTACACCGGCCAGGACGTTTCGGTCTACCTGCACAAGCTGGCCAGGAGCCTGAGCCCTGACGCTCCCTTTCACCTCGTCGCCCACGACATCGGCATCTGGAACACCTATCCCATGGCCGTTCAGCATCAGGCCGACATCGCGCGGCTGGTTTACATGGAGGCACCCATCCCCGACCAACGCATCCACGGCTTCCCCGCCTTCACGCCCGAGGGCGAATCACTCGTGTGGCACTTCAGCTTCTTCGCGGCGGGCAACCGTCTGGCCGAGACGCTCATCGCGGGCAAGGAGCGCTTCTTCTTCGAGCACTTCATCCGGGTTCACGCGGTCAACCAAGCGGCATTCACCCCGGAACTGCTCGATCTCTACGCCCGCTCCTACGCCAAGCCGCACAGCCTCAACGCCGCGTTCGAGTATTACCGCGCGCTCAACGAGACGGCGAAGGGCAACGCCGCCCTGTCAAAAAACAAGCTCAGGATGCCCGTGCTGGCCATCGGCGGCGGGGGGCACGGCGGCATGGGTCAACTCCAAATCGATCAGCTCAAGGAATACGCCGAGGACGTGCAAGGCGCACTCCTGCCCCACGGCGGCCACTGGCTGCCCGAGGAATGCCCGGAGGAACTCAACCGGCTGGTCGTGGACTTTCTGACCAGGGAATAAGTTTGCACCGCCGCTTCTGTTTCCTTCTACACCCAGCCCTGCCCCGATGGACCCAACCCCTTTCGTCCTGCTCGTTACCTTTCACCTGAAGCCCGGCTGCGAGGACGAGTTTCTCGCGTTCATCCACCGCACCAACGACGCGATGCGCCACGAACCGACCTTCGTCAACACGGTCGTCCACCGTGGCGCGGATGACCCGAACTTTTTCATGCTCTACGAGACGTGGCTGGACCGGGAGGATTTCTTTAACGTGCAGATGGAGCGGCCCTACCGCGCCGAGTACGAGGCGCGTCTGCCCGACCTGCTGACCCAGCCGCGGGAGATGAAAATCTTCGATCCGTTGCGCAGCGACTTCGTGTTCCGCAGTCCTTCGCTCCAACCGGTGTAACGCTGGAGCTTCTCCTATGACCGAGACACCCAAGTTCAACTTCGCCATCAACCATCTGGGCATCAACGTCCCCGATCTTGACGCCGCCGTCGCTTGGTACGCCTCCGTCCTGGGTTTCCAGGTCATCCGTCCGGCCTTCGAGGTCATCGCCGGTCAGGGGGAGGGCGGCCAACGCTTCGCGCACATCAACGGGCCGAAGTTCGGCCGGTGCCGGGTCGCCTATCTGACCGCCGGCAACGGGGTCGGCTTCGAGGTGTTCGAGTTTGGCGAGCCGAAGACGGAACGCTTCGCCGACGACTGGGAGTTCTGGCGGCCGGGGATCTGGCACCTTTGCATCACCGCGCCGGATGTCGCCGCCCTGGCGGAAGCCATCGTGGCCAGCGGTGGGCGTCACCGCTCGGACGTGCTCGAAGCGCCCGCCGGGTCCGGCCTGAAGCTGACCTACTGCCAGGACCCGTGGGGCAACCCCATCGAACTGATGAACGCGAGCTACGACCGGTCGGTCCAGGCAGCGTCTTGAACCTTTCCCCCAACGCGTGAAACCCTATCTTCTCTCGCTCGCGGTCGGTGTTCTGGTGGGGATCATCTACGGCGCACTCCGCGTCAAATCGCCTGCGCCGCCGGTGGTGGCGTTGGTCGGGTTGTTCGGCATGTTGGGCGGCGAGCAGGCCGTCAAACGGTTCCACGACTGGCGCTCACCGACGCCGTCCTCGCACGTTTCCACGGCTGTCGAGACGCCCCCTTCCCAAGCGACGAACCAACCTACGCAAGAGCAGCCCTGAACCCATTTCACGATGCCAACCCTCGACTACGTCTTCTGGCCCGCGCCCGTCCGCAAGCTTCCCTTCCGTGAACATGTCCGCGCCGCGGCGGCGGGTGGCTTCACGAGCCTGGCCATCGCCGCCACGACGTATGCCGAGGCGCGTGCGAGCGGTCTATCCGTTGCCGACCTGAAAACGATGGCCGGGGACCAGGGCGTGGCGATCCGCCACCTCGATACGCTGGCCACCTGGGCTCCCGTGCAGATCAACCTCGCCGACTTCGACGACGAGATGAACCGGCGCTGGAGCACGCCGGTCGAGGATGGACTGAGCATCTGCGCGGAACTCGGCCTGACCCAGATCCTGGCCACCGCACCGTACCTCAAGGACGGAGTGCCGCTGGCGCAACTCATCGACGGCTTCGGTGACCTCTGCGCCCGGGCCGCAAAGTTGGGCGTCTGGGTGGACCTGGAACCGATGCCCTTCTTCGGCTGCCCGACGGT
>CAHJWO010000018.1 GCA_903642295.1 PVC group bacterium
GCCCGGCGCAGGCGGCGGCGCAGGGTCAGGCCCGCCCCGGCGAGCAGCAGCGCGCCGCTCGCCCAGGTGGCCGGTTCGGGCACGGGGGTGACGCTCACGTTGTCGAGCACGGCGTCCTGGCTGTCACTGCCGCCGGTGCTCAGGTCGGTGAACACGATGGTGCTGCTCGTACTCTGGGCGGTGAAGGTGAAGGCAACGTTGCTAAACTCGGCGTTGGGCGCGGCGCTGTTCGTCGCATTGGCTCCGCTGGAGTCGCTCATCTGGATCACGGTCGTGTTCTGGTTCAAGGAACCGCCGGTATTTCCCAGCAGCGTGCCGCTGCCGGAGGTGATCAGCTCGTTGCCGCTCGAGATCGACGAGCCGTCGCGCAACTCGACCTGGAGGCGCGAGAGGAAAGCTTGTCCGGCGGGCGTGGAGAGCGCCCCGAAGTCCAGCTTCACTTGATAGGTCTGCCCGGTCACAGTCGCAAAGGACTGGGAGAGGGTTTCCGTACCGGTCGCTTGGTTGTTCGCGTCGAAAGCGATGGCGTAGGACCCGTTGGTAGCCCCTTCCGTGCTGGTGGCGAAGAGGGTGCCGGAAACATTGGTCGCCAGAGTCCAGCCGGTCACCGTGGTGGATTGCTGCCCGCCGTTGGATTCAAAGCTGCCGTTCGTCAGGGTCTGCGCCCGGAGCGACACAGGTTGGAAAAAGGGAAAGGTGGCGGCCCCGGCGATGACGAGCAGGCGAAGGGATGTGGCAGTCCTGGTTTTCATGGGTGCGGACGGATTCATTCGATAGATGCGAAGCGAACGGTTGAGCGGACACCCGAGGGCAGTGGGCTCCCGGGCGGATGGCGGCAAGAAGAGAGGTCTCAAGCGAATGCCCAGCCGCCGAACCGACACCAACGCTGCCCCTGTCACTGTCCGGCTGAAGACCCGATCGAAACGTCGAAGTGACGTTGTCGCCGCCCTTTGTAGCGGTTTCCGGGACGGAAGCAAGCGGTTTGTGGCGGGCGGGGCGGAACTTTGCGGCGGCGGGCGGGTTGGTCACAGGATGAAACTTTCCTGGTGCGTCCTCGTCCTGTCCTTGTTGCTGTCGGCCCCGCTCGCGCACGGCATCGTGCCGGTGGGGGTGGAGTCGGTGGAGTTGACGGTGGACGGGGTCCAGCGGACGGCGCTGGTGTACGTGCCGAAGACCCTGCCCCCGGACGGCGGCACCGTGCCGCTGGTGTTCGTGTGGCACGGACACGGGGGGACTTCGGCGAATGCGGTCGGCGGGTTCGGGATCAACCGCCTGTGGCCGGAGGCGATTTCGGTGTATCCGCAGGGGTTGCCGACGCCGGGCAAGCTCGTGGACCCGGAAGGCAAGCTGCCGGGCTGGCAGTCGGCGGTGGACGGTCAAGGCGACCGCGACCTGCATTTCTTCGACGCGCTGCTGGCGAAGCTGAAGGCGACCCATCCGGTGGACCCCAAGCGGATTTATTGCACGGGGCATTCCAACGGCGCGGGGTTCACCTGCCTGCTGTGGCGGGCGAGGCCGGACGTGTTCGCGGCGGTCGCGCCGTGCTCGGGCGCGGCGGCGTACGCGGCGGAGTTGACACCCAAACCGGCGATGATCCTCGGCGGGAAGGACGATCCGCTGGTGAAGTTCGAGTGGCAGCAGCGGATGATGGAGGTCGTGAAGGGAATCAACGGCTGCGACGCGGCGGGCGTGCCGTGGAAGGGCGGCGCGGGGACGCTGTTCGCGTCGAAGGGCGGTACGCCGCTGGTGACGTACGTTTATCCCGGCGGGCACATGATGGTGCCGGAGGAAGCGCCGCTGATCGTGATGTTCTTCCGGGAGCATCCCGCGATGCCTTGAGCCCGATTTTCCACCGCTGCGAGCGTAGAGTCGAGCCGACCAGACAGTCGGGGCAGGGCTCGGAGAGCCCTCCCTACCCTGGTTGACGAGGCCGGCGGCGCGCGCGTGAACTTTCCGTCACATGCGGCCTGTCCCTTTCCCCGGCGGCGGTCCCGTGGCATCGTGGCGGACAAAGAGACGTAAGCCATGAGCGAAGCCAGCGAACAACCGGAACTCGACAAACCCGAATACTTCATCAACCGCGAATTGAGTTGGCTGGAGTTCAACGGGCGCGTGCTGGAAGAATCCGAAGACCCCACCCAGCCCTTGCTGGAACGCGTGCGGTTCCTATCCATCGTCGGGACGAACCTGGACGAGTTTTTCGAGGTGCGCATCGCCGGTCTCAAGCAGCAGCTCGACAGCAAGAGCGGGCTGGTCGGGCCGGACCACCTCAGCGGGCCGGAACTCTACGCCGCCGCGAGCAAGCGCGCCCGGGAATTGCTCGCCCGGCAATACCAGTGCTGGAACGACGCTCTGTTGCCCGCGCTCAACAAGGAAAACATCTTCATCCACAACGTCGCGGAATTGCCCACCCCGGCGCTGGTGTGGGCGGACAGCTTGTTCGGCGAGGAGTTGTTTCCCGTGCTGACGCCGCTGGCGGTCGATCCGAGCCATCCGTTCCCGCAGTTGGCCAACAAGAGCCACAACCTGATCGTGCGGCTCAACCGGCCCGACGACCCGGACCTTTCTTACGCCATCGTGCAGATTCCGCGCGTGCTGCCGCGCCTGCTGCAAATCCCGGAGGAACCGGGCCGCGACCTGGGGCCGGGCCTGCACTTCTTTTTCCTGCAAGATCTGATCAAGCATTACCTCTTCCGGCTGTTCCCGGGGTTGGACGTGCACGATGCGCACGCGTTTCGCATGACGCGCAACACCGACCTCTATATCGACGAGGAGGAAGCGGAGAATCTGCTCCAGACCATCGAGGAGGAATTGCGGCGGCTGAGCCGGGGAAATCCCGTGCGCTTGGAGGTGCAGGACGGCACGCCGCCCGAGACGGAGAAGTTTTTGCTGGAAACGTTCCGGTTGCAGGAGGCGGATCTTTACCGTTTGCCGGGGCCGATCAATTTTCTGCACCTGGAGCCGCTGTATTCGACGGACATTTTCCCGCGCTTGCGGGATCGCCCGTTCCAGCCCGCCACTTCGAAGGCGCTGCCATCGGGGGCGGATATCTTTGAAGTCATGCGGCGGCAGGACGTGCTGCTGCATCATCCTTACGAGAGTTTCCAGAGCGTCATCGATTTGCTGGAGAAGGCGGCGGCTGACCCGGCGGTGCTGGCGATCAAGATGACGCTCTACCGGACGGGCGCGGGCTCGACCGTCGTGCGGGCATTGCTCCGCGCCGCCGAAAAGGGCAAGCAGGTGACGGTGCTGGTGGAGTTGAAGGCGCGGTTCGACGAGGCCAACAACATCCGCTGGGCGCGTCAGATGGAGGAGGCGGGCGTGCACGTCGTGTACGGCCTGGTGGGATTGAAGACCCACTGCAAGATGATGATGATCGTGCGCCGCGATGAGGACCGCATCCGGTTGTACACGCACCTGGGCACGGGCAACTACAACGCGACGACGGCGCGTTTTTACACGGATCTCAGTTTGTTGACCACCGCGCCGGAACTGACTTCCGAGGTGGCGGTCGTGTTCAATAATCTGACCGGCCTGAGCGAGTACGCCGGAGGCAAGAAGCTCATGATCGCGCCGTTCGAGTTGCGCAAGCGCATCCTGGAACTCATCGGAATCGAGCGCGATTTTGCGAAGGCGGGCAAGCCGGGGCGCATCATCGCCAAGGTCAACGCACTGGTGGACGAGGAGGTCATCGTGGCGCTGTACGAAGCGTCGCGCGCCGGGGTGAAGATCGATTTGATCGTGCGCGGCGTGTGCGCCTTGCGGCCCGGCCTGCCGGGCATCAGTGAGAATATCCGGGTGATCTCGATCATCGGGCGCTTCCTGGAGCACAGCCGCGTCTATTATTTCACCCACGGCAAGACGCCGCTGGTGTACCTGGGCAGCGCGGACTGGATGCCGCGCAACTTCGACCGGCGGGTGGAGGTGGGTTTTCCGGTGGAAGACGAGATGCTCAAGGCCCGCATCACGGACGAAATCCTGCCCGCGTTCCTGGATGACAACGTGAAAGCGCGCGTCCTGCAACCGGATGGAACGTATGTCCGGCGTCGCCCCGCCGAAGGCGAGACGACCCAGCAGGCGCAATTGACGTTCCGGCGGCTGGCCCGCAAGCAACAGGGGCCACCTCCGGCGTGACCGCCGCCCAATCAGAACGCCCATTGCGCGTGGCGATGCTCTCGCCCATCGCGTGGCGGACGCCGCCGCGCGCTTACGGCCCGTGGGAACTGGTCACCTCGCTTTTGACCGAGGGATTGGTGCAGCGCGGGGTGGACGTGACGCTTTTCGCCACGGGCGACTCGCACACCGCCGGGAAGCTGGTGAGCGTTTGTCCGCGCGGCTACGAGGAAGACCGCGCGGTGGACGCGAAGGTGTGGGAATGTTTGCACATCTCGGAGGTATTCGAGCGGGCGCGAGCGGGTGGGTTCGACCTGATCCACAACCAGTTCGATTTCCTGCCGCTCAGCTACAGTCATTTGGTGGACGTGCCGGTAGTGACGACCATCCACGGATTCAGTTCCGGGCGCATTGTGCCCGTGTACGAGAAGTACAACGAAGGCGGGCATTACGTTGCCATCAGCGAGGCCGACCGCCATCCCAAACTGCAATACGCCGCGACCATCCATCACGGCATCCCGATGGAGCAGTTCCGTCCGCGTGTCGATCCTCCGACCGGCGGCGATTACCTGTTGTTCTTCGGACGGCTTCACCCGGACAAAGGCGTGGTGGCGGCGCTGGATCTCGCGGACGCGACCGGCCAACCGCTCGTCCTGGCGGGCATCATTCAGGATCAGGGATACTACGATGCCAAGATCAAGCCGAGGCTGGACGGCGAGCGCATCCGCTACGTCGGCCCTGTCGGGCCGGAGCAACGGCAAACCCTGCTGACGGGCGCGTCAACGTTGTTGCACCTGATCAACTTCGCGGAACCTTTCGGCCTCAGCGTGGTCGAGGCGATGGCTTGCGGCACGCCAGTGCTGGCGCGCCCCCGGGGGTCGATGCCGGAGATCATCGCGCCGGGAGTGAACGGCTTTTTGACAAATTCGCCGGAGGAGGATGTGGCCGCGCTGGCGCGGTTGCAAGCGCTTGACCGCCAAAGCGTGCGCGATTCGGTGGCGCACCGTTTCAGTGTCGAGCGCATGGTGGATGAATACCTTGCGCTTTACTGGCGCGTCTTACGGAGGGAATCCGCCGCTGCCAACGGAGAAAACGGTTGCGTGTGAGCAAGTTGAGCCGTGGGCCGAGGTTCGGCAGTTGCGAGAGGACCGCTTCCGAAGGAAAGTAACTCCATGCCCAAGAGCGCGCGCACGATCCGTCTCCAACGTCTGCAAGGCCAGTTGGGAGAGGTCGCCTACGAGTTGACCAAGGTTGATTTCTCCGGCTTCCGAACGACCCATCGCTGGCAGCCGGCGATCAACGCGTATCTTTGTGACAAGTGTCTGCGGATCTGCGTCGATCTGGCGGGGGTGAAATCGTCGGAGATCGAACTCGAACTCTCGCCGACCAGCCTGACCCTGCGCGGCAGCCGCACGCTGCCCGAGCCTGCTGACACGCATAATCCGGCCATGCAGGTCCTCGCGATGGAAATCGACCACGGCACTTTCGAACGCGAGATCGCCCTGCCCCCGGGCGTGGACCGTCGGCGCGTTCGGGCCGAGCAGCAAAACGGGATGCTCTGGATTCATCTGCCGCTGCAACACCACTGATTTCCTTTTCTGATGACGACCAAATCCGACGAGCAATCGTCCCCCGAGAACCCGGAGGTGCCCCCTCCCTCGTTCACGACCCCGCCGGTCATCGCCATGACCGAAAAGGCAGGCGGCCCCGGCCAACCCGCAATTCCCTCGACGCTGGCCATCTTGCCCATTCGGGGAGTCGTCGTGTTTCCGGGGACGGTCGTGCCGTTGACGCTGGGTCGCCCTTCGGCGCTCAAGCTGGTGGACGACAACCTGCCGCAGAACAAAATCATCGGCCTCGTCACCCAACGCCAAGAGGACACCGAAAAGCCCGGCGCGGAAGACCTCTTTCCCGTCGGCGTCGCGTGCCAGGTGCTCAAGCTGATGCGCCAGCCGGAGAATACGGTGGTGCTACTCGTCCAGGCGCTGCAACGCTTCCGCCTCGGTTCGGTCGTCCAGACCGAGCCGTACCTGCGTGCCGAAATCGAGACCCTGACTTCCGTGCCGGTGTCGCCGGACGACAAGGAAGCCGAGGCCGCGCTCAACAACCTGCGCGAATCCGCCATCGCCCTGCTGGAGCTGTCCCCGGAAATTCCCGATCAGGCCCGCACGCTCCTCCTCAACATCGAGGACCCCGGCCACATGACCGACCTGCTCGCGGGAAATCTCGGGCTCGACGTGGCGCGCAAACAGGAGCTTCTGGAGGAAACCAGCGTTGCCCGCCGGATGCGCCTCGTGCAGGAGGCCGTCACCCGCCAGACCGAAATCGCCGAACTCCAGCAGAAGCTTCGCAAGGACGTGGAGTCGCAGTTTTCCAACGTCCAACGGCGCGCGTATCTCCGCGAGCAAATTCACGCCATCCAGCGCGAACTCGGCGAAGAGGAACCCGGCGCGGAAGATCAGGTCGAACAGCTTCGCCAACGCTTGAAAGAAGCCCAGCCGCCCGAGCACATCACCACGGCGGTGGAGAAGGAACTGCGCCGTCTCATCCACGTTCCCAGCGCCAGCCCGGAATACAGCGTCATTGTCTCCTACGTCGAAATGCTCGCCGACCTCCCGTGGTCCAAGTTCAGCGACGACAACACCGACCTCACCCACGCCCAGACCGTCCTCGACCGCGACCACTACGGCCTGCGCAAAATCAAGCAACGGCTCATCGAATACCTCGCCGTCCGCAAGCTCAACCCCACCGGGCGCGGCCCGATCATCTGTTTCCTCGGCCCTCCCGGCGTCGGCAAGACCAGCCTCGGCCAGTCCATCGCCGATGCCCTCGGGCGCAAGTTCGCGCGCATCTCGCTGGGCGGCATCCGCGACGAGGCCGAAATCCGCGGCCACCGCCGCACCTACATCGGCTCCATGCCGGGGCGCATCGTCCAGGAACTCCGCCGCCTCGGCACGCGCAACCCCGTCCTGATGCTCGACGAGGTGGACAAGCTCGGCGGCGACATGCGCGGCGACCCCGCCAGCGCGCTGCTCGAAGTCCTCGACCCCCGCCAGAACAATGCCTTCGTGGACCGCTACCTCGACGTGCCGTTTGACCTGAGCCAGGTCATCTTCATCGCCACGGCCAACTACATCGAGGGCGTCCCCCCGCCCCTGCGCGACCGCATGGAGATCATCGGTCTGCCCGGCTACACGCCCAGCGAAAAGCTCCACATCGCGCAGAACTACCTCGTCCGCCGCCAACTGGAGGAAAACGGCCTCAAGCCCGAGCAATGCCGCTTCGAGGAAGACGCTCTGCGTGTCGTCATCGACGAATATACCCACGAAGCGGGCGTGCGCGACCTGGAACGCCGTCTTGGCGCGGTCTGCCGCTCCGTCGCCGCCGAGGTCGCCCGCAGCCCGGAGACCCGCGCGGACGTGGTCATCACGCCCGACTTCGCGCGCGGCATCCTCGGCGCGGGCGACCGGAGCGTCCGCGAGGAACGCCTGAAAACCAGCGCCCCGGGCATCGTCACCGGCCTCGCCTACACGCCCAACGGCGGCGAAATTCTCTTCATCGAAGCCACCAAATACCCCGGCAAGGGCGGCACGCTGCTCACGGGCCAGATCGGCAACGTGATGAAGGAATCCATGCAGGCCGCGCTGAGCCTCGTCAAGACGCGCGCCGTCTCGCTCGGCATTGCCCCGGAAGCTTTCGAGACGAATGATCTGCACGTCCACGTCCCGAGCGGCGCGATCCCCAAGGACGGCCCCAGCGCCGGTTGCGCGATGTTCACGGCCCTTGCGTCCCTTTTTTCCAACCGCAACGTCCGCAGCGACATCGCCATGACGGGCGAGATCACCCTGCGCGGGCTGGTCCTGCCCATCGGCGGATTGAAGGAAAAAAGCCTCGCTGCCCTGCGCGCCGGGGTATCGGAGGTCATCGTGCCGAAGCTGAACGAAAAAGACCTCGCCGACGTGCCCACGGAAGCGAAGGAAAAGCTCAAGTTCACGCTGGCCGAGACCGTGGACGACGTGCTCGCCGCCGCGCTGGAGAAAGTGCCGTAGTCTGCTCTGGTTCGCCGCTGCGCCGGATCAATCCGAACCTTCCTTCAACAGCCGACGGATATCCCCCGGATCACGCGACGAATGCTAGACTCCGTGAACCACCACAGCTTCCCCTTCTATCGTGTAGAACACCGCGAATGGAAACCGCGCCACCAGCACCCGCCGAAATGGCCCAAACTGCGTCGGCCCCGCCTCGGGATGCCGCGTGATCAGTGCAAGGGCAGCATCGACACAACGCAGGAAGTAAAGCGCTGTTCCCGGCTGGCGCGTCTCGTACCACAATCCCGCCTCGGCGAGGTCCCGTTCCGCCCTCGGTCGAACGATGAGCGACCTGCTCATTGAAACGTGCGCTGCAAGCGTTCCCGCACGTCCGGCCAAGACGAGCCTTCGGCGGGATTCTGGAGGTATTCCCGGTAGCGCTGTTCCAGGTCGCGTTTTTGCCAATCGGGCACCGGAACGTCGGAGGGTCGCTCAGCCAAATCGTCCCAAAGTTCTTCTAGAAGGATCAACTTCTCGGATGGACTGAGTTCGGCAAATTGCGGAATTGCTTCTTTCAGCATTTGAGGAGCGTAGCAATCCTCCTCCGCCAAGGCAAGCCTGGGAAAAGCATCTGGGAAGCACGCTGGCACTGCAATGTGGCCGGCGGCGTTGAACCAAACGGCGGCAGACGAAGCTGGAGCTTCGCGGACAAGTGCGTCCCCAGGCTGGAGCTTGGGAACGAGGGATATGGAAATGAGGGAGACGCTCCTGCGGAACTCCTCCGCCCGCCGCGCACGGGTCGTGCTTTCTCCACGTCCAACATGAAAATCTGCCCGGAATGCGCGTTCGCCAACGAGGAACGCTTCCCCGCCTGCCTCTGGTGCAACGCCCTGTTGGTGAATGTCCCGTCCACGCCGTCGCCCGACCCGAATCACCCGGAACACGCTGCTCGCCGACTCGCCCGCAAGCGCTGGTCCCGGCAGCAGCGGCAGCAAGGCCTGGCCCTCGGCTGCTATGTCGCGGGGATCGCCGCGCTCGCCGCCGTCCCCGGCCTCATTTTTGACGGCGCCATTCTCGCCTGTTTCTGCGCTGTGGCGGGCGTTATCGGCTGTACGATGATCGTCGGCTGGCTGGGCCAGTTCCCAGCGATGTTCCTCCAGGGGGCCGCTTCCCTGGCGCTGGTCCTGCATTTCGACCTTTTCAATGTGCTCACCGGCTTCATGCTGCTTGGCCACATCATTTTCCCGGCGTTGTTCTCACAGTGGGTGGATTTGATCGACAACGGCCACGCATAAATAGCCAACGACAGGGCCGCACCGACCAACGCTGCACGCAACTTTGGACCAACGGGAGACGGGATCTTGCACAGCAAGCCACCCCGTTTTACCCCGCGCCCCACGTGGAGTATATTACGGGCACATCATGGCTCTCTCCCTGTCCCGGCTGCGGCTGCCGGTTCTCTCCCGCCCCGAATGGCGTTACCTCCAGACGATCCTCAACGACTACCGCCGCCGTGTCCTCCCGGCTCCGCACCGGCCTGAACCCGCTTCCTGGCGCGACAACGGCGTCACCGCCTCCTGGCTGGGACACTCCACCGTCCTGATCAACTTCTACGGCGTCAACATCCTGACCGATCCCATCCTCGGCGCGCGGGCCGGGATTCCGGTCGGGCCGCTGGTCATCGGCCCCAAACGCTACGTCGCGTCGGCGTTGCGCTTCGGCGAACTGCCGCCCATCGACCTGATCCTGCTCAGCCACGCGCACATGGACCATTTCGACCTGGCCACCCTGCGCCGGTTCGACCGCCGTCCGCTGGTGGTCACGGCGCACGGCACCGGCGACCTGCTCGACCGCACCCGGCTGGAGGGCCACGTCACGGAGTTGGCCTGGGGCGAGACGACGCGGCTGCGTTTCAGCCGGAGCACGACGGCGCGGGGCATCGACGAGGGGGAGATCGAGGTGGAGGCGTTCGAGGTACGGCACTGGGGCGCGCGGATGCGCACGGACGATCATCGCGGTTACAACGGCTACATCTTTCGGCGCAACGGCGTGGCGCTGCTGTTCGGCGGGGACACGTCGTTCACACCCGCGTTCCGGCGGCTGCGCGGGCGGGGCGGGGCCAAGCGGGACGGCGCGTTCGACCTGGCCATCATGCCCGTGGGCGCTTACGACCCGTGGATCAACAGCCATTGCACGCCCGAGCAGGCGTTGGAGATGGCCGAAATGGCCGGGGCGCGGTACATTTTGCCCGTGCATCACCAGACCTTCAAGCTGAGCCACGAGCCGATGGACGAACCGATCCGGCGGCTGGAGCGGGCGCTGGCAGGTCGGCCCGAGCGGCTGGCATGGCGGGCTGTCGGTGAAACTTTTCGCCTACCGGGCGCGTAGGTTTTTGTGTATGGGTGAATCCGCTGCCATCGGTCGTACGCTGCCGAAACCGCTGATGGTTTTCGACGGTGACTGCCACTTCTGCAAGCGCTTCATCCGGCGCTGGCAGCGGACGACGGGTCCCGCCGTGGACTACGCGCCGTTGCAGGAAGCTTCGGCGGATTTCCCGGAGATCCCGCGCGAAAGTTTCGAGCGCGAGGTCAAGCTCATCACGCCGGAGGGCCGCGTGTTCGGCGGCGCGGCGGCGGTGTTCCGGTCGCTGAACCTGGGCGAGCATCCGGGCGGATTGGTGCGGTTGGCCTTCTGGATGTACGGACGTGTGCCGGGCTTTGCGCTGGTGACGGAAGCCTGTTATCGCTTCGTGGCGCGGCACCGGACGTTTTTCTCGGCGATCACGCGTTGGATGCCGGAGTGAGAGCATGTCCGGTATGGTCGCGTCGGATGGGACGGCGACGGTGGAAGGTCCTTCGGCTCGTTATACTCGCTCAGGATGACAGATATTTTAAGATCAACCGACGCCATCGAAGGGCACCCAATTCCGTGGAAAAGTAATCGACGCCGTCAGGCCGGAAGTGGGGCGAGCCATTTCTAAGCATTGCATCCGGTCGGAATCGTCCGACATTTCTTGATGCAACTTCCACTCGAAATAACCTACCGTGGCGTTGAGAAAACCGACGAGATCGACAGTTTTGTCCGCGACAAGGCCAGCCGACTCGACAAGTTCTGCGACCACATTTCGCGTTGCGACGTGATCATTGAACACCCCAACCACGCCCAACATTCTGGCAGTCCATATCACGTCCGCATCGACGTGACGGTGCCACCCGGGCACGAGTTGATCGTGAATGAAAAACCCGTCAAACACGAGATGCATGAACCCCTGACCAAGGTGGTCAACGAGGCCTTCAAGTCCATGGAACGCCAGTTGAAGGACTTGGTGGACCGCCAACATCAGAAGGTGAAAACCCACGCGGGCGACGACGTGGCAGTTGCCTCGGCGTCCGCAGCCGACAGCGATACCGGCAGCTGATTTCCGCCTGAACCTGCAAAGCAGAAAAGCCGATCCGCAAGGTCGGCTTTTTTGCTACGGCAACTCTGCCGTTTCCAGAGCAGGCGGCTCGCTCAGGATGATCTCCTCTTCCTTCGGCACGGGCGCATCTGTCGCCAAGCCAAACCGCTCCGCCACATCCGGCGCGTATCGTTGCAAATCGTTGCGCAACCGGCGCAGCGCGAGGTCTTTCACCTTCGCTTCGAGCATCACATCGAACTCGGCCTCCGGAGGCATTCGCCGCATCAGATCGATGAACGAAAATGGGTCGATGTAATCCGCGTGGCCCGTCCACAGCGGCGGCATCGCCACCGTTTCCAGCTTCTTCGTCTTTTTGTTCCGACGCTTCAACTCCCGCATCTGCGTGCGCGGGGAGGAAACGTGGGTCTTCGGCCTGCCCCGCCCGGACCACGTCGCCAGAAACTTTGCCGCCGTCTGCCCGATCTCCAATCCCTCGGGGTTGTTGCAGCAGAAGTGGTGCGAATCGAACACGCAAGCCACCCCGGTGCGGGCGTGCAACTCCAAGACCTCTGCCGCGCTGTAGGAAATGTCGTCGTTCTCCAGCACCAGCCGCCGCTTGGATGCCTCGGGCAGATTTTTGTAGGTGTGCACCCAGCGATCCATCGCCGCCGGTTTGTCGCCGTACACGCCGCCGACGTGGACCACCACACAGCCCTCGGGTCCCGCGCTCATCGTGTCGAGAATGGCCGACTGGCTTTCGAGGTCCAACACGCTCTTGCGGTTCAACTCTGGGTCAGGGCTATTCAGGATCGTGTACTGCGACGGGTGAAACGATAACCTGAGCCCCATGCCCGTCGCGCGCCGGCCCAGCGCCGTCAATTCCGTCTTCGCCTCGGCCACCTGCTGATGGAACTGCGGCATGTCCGGGTGGGTAACGTAAGGAGCCACGTCGGACGACATCCGGTACATCGTGATCTTTTGCTTTTCGAGGTAGGCGAAGATCCCGTGCAGGTATTCGATGGAAGTAAGCAGGTGCGGGTTCTTCTGCCACCGGCGAGTGTCGTTGCTTTTCAGTCCGGGCTGGCCCAGGACCAACACCGCAAACCCGAAACGGGACAAAGCTGGAACATCGGAACGGCTCATATCAATTGAAAAACTTCGGGCTGCGTTTCCTCTTCGACGAGCATCTCCGGCCCGAAGCCGAGTTCCCGCGCAAAAACGTTCCACACCGGCACCGGCAGCGCGCCGCCCCCGGCCTGGTCATGCCCCTGGCCATAGGAACGCGAATCGGCCCCGGCGGGTCGATGCTCGCGGAAGAAGTCGAGTAAATTGGTGCCCTTGCCGCACCGGGCGCTGAAATGCACCCAGCCTGGCCGATAACCGGTGTTGACGCCCATGACGATCATCCTGGGCAGCCGTGTGCGCCAGATTTGGGCCACCAACGGATGCACCTGACAGGGCGTGTGGATGCGAATGGCCGCCGCCGGCCCGGCAAACTTCGGCGCGGCTTTCTTTGCCTCGGCGTAGGCAGCCGCCACTTCTGCTTTGTCCCGCCGCAACGACGCCGTCTCCGCGCTTTCGCCCGCCGCGATTTCCTTCGGATGCTTGACCGTCAGCAACAGCTTCAGCGCAGCAGAGGCGTCTCCGCTCGCCGAACGGCGCGGCGCATTGATGAGCGTCGTGGCATCGCGCAGCACCCCCGCACCGTATTTTTTCTTCGCCCCACCGATCAGGCCGAACGGCGCTTTGTCGCCCAGGTCCCCGAGCACGCCCAGCGCCGCGATCCAATCGAGATCTTCCACTTCCACGCCAGTCAAACCGCCTGCGCACGCGAAAGCCAGCAACGCGGAGGTCGGCGTCGGGTCCAGGCCGTAGCCGGTGACGACGCGGGTTTCCGCGTCGGACGGTAATCCGGAGGGCCGGTGGTGATCGACAAAGAACGTCGCGCCATCGGTCCATACCGGTTCCGACCGCACCCCGAGATCGCCGACAATCAATGCCGCCGGTCGTCGCTCGGTCAAGATGGCGGCGGTGTCATCCGACCACGCGCTACCCCCCTTCCCCGTCGCGCGCGTTTCCACCGCGAGCCCCGCTCTTTGCAGAGCCAGCGTGAGGATCGCGCCCGTGGTCAGTCCGTCCGCGTCACTGTGGCAAAGCACGAGGATCGTTCCCCGCCCCTTCGCTTCCGCGACGAAATGCGAAAACTTCCGGCGGCTTTCTGCTAGAAAGTCCGGTGGCAAGTCCGCCGTGGCGTAGCCGGGTGCGGGGGGTGGAACTTTGGCCGCCATGCCCTTTTATACGTTTGCTGGACCGCTTTGCGACGCCTTTGCCCTGCGCTTGTTTTCCCGGGCGATGCATCCGAGCTTCCACGGTGCCGGATATTCGCCTCGCGGTCCCCAGCGACCTGCCCGCCGTTGCCGCCCTGATCGCCCGGCTCAACGCCGCCCCGGCGGACCAATCGCTCCACTGCGCCGCCCGCACTGCCGCCGCGCTGCGCGCTACTCTATCGAACCCGGAGGATTTCCCCGGCGGCTGGCACCGCTCCTTTGCCGTGGCCACCGACGCGAACGGCGGCCTCCTCGCCGTTTTCGGCAGCCAGTTCGATCCCGAAGGCACTCTCGGATGGCTCTGGGGTCCGTGGTGCGCCGCCGACGCCCTCTGGGCGACCGTCGCCCCCGCCCTGCTGCGTACCCTCCTCGCCTGCCTACCCCGCTCGGTGCATCGAATCGATGCCTTTCTGCACGTCGAAAACCGTCAGGGGTTGCGTTTTCTCCAGGCAAACGGCTTCTCCCCGGGTCCGCCCACCCTCCTCTACGTGGCGGACCGGACCGGTTGGACGTTGCCCGGAAAAACCACCCTCCTCCCCGCGCTCCGGCCCGCTCACGAGGTTGCTTTTGCGCGGCTCCACGCCGACATCTTTCCCGTCCACGGCAGCACTCCGGCGCAACTCCTCCTGGATGGACGCGACGACGAACACGCCATCTTCGCCGCCGTCGATGGCCTGCGTCTGCTCGGCTCGGTGTGCGTGTCAGTGAATCACGCCCCGCTGGAAGGTTTCGTCGATTACCTTGCCGTCCGGTCCACCGCCCGGGGTCACGGGATCGGCTCGAAGCTCCTCCAGACCGCTTTGCACTGGGCGTTCGAGACCCGCCGACTTCCGCAGACGGCCCTTTGCGTCACCCAATGGCGCACGGACGCCCGTCGACTCTACGAGAAGGCCGGGTTTTCGCTGCAAGCCACCGGCGTCGCCGTCCGCCGCCTTCTGCAATAAACCACCTCTCGCTTTACGGTCGCGCCGCCGCTGACCGCTCGAAGCGCACCCCCGCCAGCCTCAAGCCGAAGAATTGCGCGACCCGTTTCGCTTGCTGTCTTACTTCCTTGCTCACCCTCAACGGCAGCGGTGGACGAAACGGAAACACCCGGATCGACAACTGCCCCGCCCCGATCCTCTCGTATCGCCAGGTCGCCACCGCCCGTCCGGATTCGAGCACGATTCCCTCGATATGGCCCGCCGGACGCCACACCCGGTCATACGCATCGGCGGGCACCACCCAATCTTTGACCCGGTGCGCCAGCAGCAGCGGGTCGAACCGTCCCAGCATCCGCACCGGCCACGCTTCCCGTTCCGGCGGCATCTCCGACAGGGCGGCTTGATCCCCCGCCAAAGCGAGCAACTTGCGTGATCCTGACGGCGTCTCGGCTTCCACCTCGATCAACTCCGCGCCCAGTTCCGCGGCCCAATGTCTCGCATCCCCGATTGCCGCTCCCCGCCAGTACGCCAGATCGCCGACGCTGGCGGGTCCGTAACAACGAAAAAATCGGCGGGCCAATTCCAGGTTTGCATCCCTCGCCGTCGGCAGCGACCACGGCATCACCGGCATCCAATGTTCTCGATGGGCATACCTTGCCTCGCCCCCGTCCCACCGTGCGTGGCACGCCTCTCCCCGGCGGACCAGTTCCGCAAACACCCCTCCCCACGGAGAAAGCAATCGCTCCGGCAGCGGAATGCCGGAGGCACGCAATTCCTTCCGGCTGAGCGTCCCCCGCTCCCGCAGCAAGGCCGCCGCACTCGCCACCCCTCGACGAAACGCCGCGATTTCGACCAACGGGTCTTTCTCCGCGTCGCGTTCCCACCACGTGCGACGGTTGGCGTGCGCCGCGTTGACCACCGGCCAGTCCGCCATGTCGTAAAGGTGCAAGGTGTGCCGTTGCCCCCACAGGCGCACCAGTGTCCTCGTCTCGAACAGCCGGGCGGCGACCTCCTGCTCGGTCCCGGCTCCCGCCGCCGTCCGGTTCCACAGCGCCAGCATGGACGCCGTCAGAATCTGTGCTTGCACGCCCGCCAATGCCTGCGCGGCAATTTCCGGCGAGGCAAAAGGTTCCACCAGCCCCGAACGCCGCAGCCGGAACCAACGAATCTGAACTTCGCTCAAGCGCATGTTCGATTTCTACCATGCCGTCTCCGGCATTGACAACCAACCCCATTCAGCTTTTTCATGTCCGTGAACATGTTGTCGTTGTCCCCCGCTGCATCCGCCCTCGATCACCAGCGACGGGTCCATCTGGATTTCCATACCTCTCCGCTCATCCCGGACGTGGCCTGTGCCTTCGACGCCGCTTCCTTCGCCCGCACCTTCGCCGATGCGCGGGTCAACAGCGTCACCTTGACCGCGAAGTGCCACCACGGGATGTCCTATTACCCCACGCAGGTCGGCACCCCGCACCCGGCCCTCGCCGGACGCGACCTCCTCGGCGAACAGATTGAATCGTTGCATCGTCACGGTATCCGCGCGCCGATTTATACCACGGTGGCCTGGGAGGAAGATGCCGCCGCGCGCTACCCCGACTGGCAACAGCGCTTGCGCGATGGCGCTCCCGCCGTCTCCGCTCAGGTCGGCCCCTGGAAGTTCCTCAACTTCCTGCATCCCGACTACCAGGGTTACATTGAAGCGCATCTGCGCGAACTCTGCGCCCGCTACGGCTCGGAGATCGACGGTTTCTTCCTCGACATCCTCACTTTTCATCCGGCAGCGTGCTGGAGCGATGCCAGCGTCCGCTTCCGGGAAAAACAGGGCATTCTCCTCGGCTCGCCCGGTGGGCACGAGCGTTTTCAATCCGCCGCCCAAGCGGAGTTCGCCCGTCGGTTCACCCCGTTGCTGCGCGGTCTGCTTCCCGATGCCGCCAGCCTGTTTTACAACGCCTCCTCCGACGTGTCCGTGGACAGCAGCGTTGGCCCCCGTCTCCGCTACCCGCTGATGACTCACGCCGAGATCGAATCGCTGCCTTCCGGCCCGTGGGGATACCAGCACTTCCCCCGCGTCGCGCGAGCCATCTCCCATTGGGGAAAACCCTGGCTGGGAATGACGGGCCGCTTCCTCAAGGCCTGGGGCGATTTTGGCGGGATCAAACCGCAGGCGGCGCTGGAGTTCGAGTGTTTCCGCGCGCAAGCGCTGGGCGGCGGCAATTCCGTCGGCGACCAGCTCCATCCGCGCGGGACGCTCGACGCCGACGCCTACGATCTCATCGGAAAGGTGTACGCCCAATGCGAGGCGGCGGAACCATTTTATGCCGGTTCCCAGGCGCTGCCCGATTTCGGCAACCTTTGCGCGGCTTATCCCGGGCTCGATCCCACGCACACCGCCCAGAGCGACGAGGGCGCCATGCTCATGGCCGCCGAAAAACACCGCGAGGTGGCGATGCTCGATGAGCGGGCGGACCTGACGGACTTTTCGCTCATCCAGCTGCCGGATTCGGTGGTCATCACTCCGTTGCTGGCCACCCAACTCCGCGCCTACTACGAGGGCGGTGGCAGCCTTCTCCTTTCCTACCGCTCGGGCTTCGACCCCGCAGGCCGCTGGGCGCTGGACTTCCTGCCCTTCGACTTCGCCAACGCGGGCGGCGATGTGAGTCGATACCCGACGTACTGGCGGGCCGGTCCTGAAATGCGCGACGCCGTGGGCCGGGCCGACCGGGTCTGCTACCTGCCGGGTGTCGAGGTCAATGCCGGTCAGGGCTCGCGGGTTCTGGTCGAGCGGGTGCTGCCCTACTTCCAAAGGACAGCGGAGGCTTTTTCCTCGCACCGCCAGGTGCCGCCCGCCCCGGTGCCATCCCCCTACCCCGCCGTGATCGCGGGCGAGCGATTCGTGTACTTCGCGGACCCGATCTTCCGCGAGTTCCGGCTGTCCGGCAACGCACCGATGCGCGACTCGTGGCACGTGGCAATGAATGCGCTCATCGGTCCGCCGCCCTTCGGCGATGGCCTGGCCACGACCATCAACGTGATCCCCCGCCGTCGCGGCGACGATCTCCTGCTGACCCTGTTGCATTACATCCCGGTGCGCAAATCCTTGGAAATGGACACCATCGAGGAACGCTCCAGCTTCGCGGGAGAACGCCTCAAGCTGCCGCCGCAGGCGGAGCGGGCCTGTCTCTTTAACGGCGCCGCTCTCACCCGTGGGGAAGACGGAAGCTTCCTCTTGCCGGTCACCAAAGGCCGTCTCTTGATCGAGGTACCCGATTATTTTCGTGGACGGTAGGGCAGGCCTTCGCAGCCTTCGCCGATGGGATCGGATCACAACATCCGGTCCGCCCACTTCAGATGAACGCCGCGGCCACGGTGTCCGCGAGCAGCCTTCCCTTGCGCGTCAAGATCACTCGCTCGCCAGCCATCACCCGCAACAAGCCCAACTCTCCGAACTCGGCGACCTTTTCCGGCCAGGCCGCCAGTTCCCTCGCTGCCACGCCCCGGTTGGTCCGCAGGCCGAACGCAATCGACTCCGCCCGCCGCATCGTCGGCGGCACGTCCTCCCGAAAATCCACCGCGGTCTCTCCGGCGTGGATGCGTGCGTTGTACGCCGCCGTGTCGCGCACGTTGGCCCAGCGACACTCGCCCACCGTCGAAAACGCGCTCGGTCCCAAGCCGAGGTAATCCGCCCCCTGCCAGTACGCCAGATTGTGCGCACACTCCCGGCCCGGTCGCGCGAAGTTGGAAATTTCGTAAGGCTCGTATCCTGCGGCCGCCAGGGTGTCCGCCGTCATCTCGAAGAGCGCCGCATCGGCGTCCTCATCCTGCCGCAATTCCCCGGAGACGAACCGCCGGAAGAACTCGGTGTCTTCCTCGTAGGTCAGGTTATAGGCGGAAATGTGCTCCGGTCTCATGGCAACCGTCGTCTCCAGCGACCGGCGCCACATTTCCGGCGTCTGCGTCGGCACGCCGAAAATCAGGTCCAGATTCACGTTCTCGAATCCCGCCTCCCGCAGAATCTCGTAGGAGCGGCGTGCCTGTTCCGCGCTGTGGACGCGCCCCAGAACCGCCAACAACTGTGGCTCCCATGATTGCACGCCCATGCTGATCCGGTTCACTCCCAATGCCCGCAATGCCCGTGCCTTCTCCAAGGAAACCGTGGCCGGATTCATCTCCAGCGTCCATTCCTCCAACGCGCCCAGGTCCAACCGCTCACGCAATCCCCCGAGCAGATATTCCAACTGCGGTGTGGAAAGCGCGCTCGGCGTCCCTCCACCGAAGAAAATGGTCTTCGGTCGCAACGGCGGCAGCATGGTCTGCTGCCCGTCGAGTTCCCGCAGTACCGCATCAAGGAATGCCTGGGTTTTGTTGCGGTCGCTCGTCTCTTTATAAAACGAGCAGTAGGGGCACACCTTCGGGCAAAAGGGAATGTGGACGTACAGGTGACGTACCTCTTCCCCGTCGGCTCGCTCGCTTTGGAGAGCGGCGTTCGGATTTTCCCCTTTTGCTAACACGGCTTCGCCTATACATACTCCACGTGTCCGCAAAAGTGAATGCCGTCCTCCGGCGCAACGCCATCAGCCGCCCTGGCCTGTTACTGGCCGCCCTCGTCTCTGCCGCCGCCGTTCGCCCGCTCCCAGCGCAAACCGAGTCCCCGGCCCCGGCCGCCGCACCGGCCCAGACCCCGGCCTTGCAGCAACCGCACGCCCCGGACCGCTCGAACGTGTACGAGATCCGCGATTCGATGGCCGTCTCGCATTTCGTCGTGGACGCCGAGCGCGCCCGCAACATGGTGGATCGTCTCGTGCTTGCCGTCACGGGTCAGAACACCGTGGCCGCCGCGTGGCGCACGCTGGTCGAGCCCAAGGACGTGGTCGGCATCAAGATCAGCGCCACCGGCGGCGACCTCGGTTCGACCCACCGCGCCGTCGTCGATGCCATTATTGACGGACTCCGCGACGCCGGGGTGCCCGCCGGTAACATCGTCGTGTGGGACCGCGATGCCGCCGGTCTGCGCACCGCCGGGTACCTCGATTACCGGGGTCGTTCCACCCTGCCGTGCGCCGTCCAGGGCATCGAGCCCCGCCTCGGCTACGATCCCAAGGAAAACTACACCGCGCCGCAGTTAGGCAAGTTGATCTGGGGTGACCTCGATTTCCGGGGGAATCCCGTCCCTGCGGACCTGATGCTCCGCGCCGACGAACCGGAAATCGATCCCTTGGCCCCCCATCCCGCCGCTCCTCCCGAGCCCCGCAGCAAGAACGCCCAGGCGCTCGCCGAACAGAACCTCAGCAGCGTCAGCCACTATTGCACGGTGCTGTCGCGTCGCGTGACCAAGATCGTCAACGTGCCCATTTTCAGCGACAACTATTACTGCGGCCTCGCCGGGGCGCTCTACAACGTCACGATTCCCAACGTGGACAACTGGCGGCGGCTCGTCGCTCCGCCGCAATTCGGCGTGACGGCCATCCCCGAGCTTTACAGCGACCCGCGCCTTGGCGGCAAGATCGTGCTCAACATCACCGACGGACTCGTCGCGCAGATCGCGGGCGGCCCGTACTTCTCGCCGCTTTATGCGCGGAGTTACGGCACGCTTTACGCCAGCCGCGACGCCGTGGCGTTGGATTCCGTCGTGCTCCGTCTCCTCGAAGGTTGGCGCGTGCAGGCCAAACTCCCCGCCCTGGGCGAAATGGCCAATCACGTCAAAACCGCCGGGGACATCGGACTGGGCAACTACGAGCCCGCGAAAATTGACCTGCGTTCGCTCAATCGTTGAGCGATGGTACCGGTTCTATCAGCTTATGGAAATCGAAGATTCCAACCAACCTTCCGGCCCGCAGGGAAGAAACTCCGGCAACGGCGATTCGTCCGGGAATAACTCTCCCCGCCCGTCGCGCCGTCCCCGTGGCGAGGGCCGCCCCGGCGGTGATCGCCCGCGTTCCGGCGGCCGGGAGCGCGGTTCCTCCGGCGTTGACCGGCGTCCCGGCGACCGCTCCTCTTCCGGGCGTGAACGTTCCGGCCGCGGCGGTGACCGCCCCGACACGCGTCGCTCCGGTTCGCGTGACGAGCCGAAGAAACCTTCCCCGGCTCCGCAGCCGACCGCGCGCGTTCCCGCCACCGCCTCGCCCCTGGAGGATTTGGGTGGCGATCTGCTCGCTTCCGTTTCGCGCTCTTTTTCCCTCACCATTCGACTTCTGCCCGATCCTTTGCGCGAACCGATCACCCTCGGTTACCTGCTGGCGCGCGCGCTGGATACGGTGGCCGATACTCCCAACGTGGTTTCCGGCAGCCGTTTGGAGCATCTCCGGGCGCTGCTGGACATGGTCAAATATGGACCTGATCCGGAAATTCTGAGCCCCTTGCAGCGTGATCTGGTCGGCAAGCAAACTCAGGACGGCGAACGCGAATTGCTCAAACGGCTTGACCGCTGCCTGAATTGGCTCGAAGCCCAACCCACCGAGGATCGCTGGGACCTCCGCCGGACCCTCGCCCGCATTGGCCGGGGTCAGGAACTCGACCTCCTTCGCTTCGCCGAGGGCGTTCCTGATCATCCCAAACCCCTCGCCACCGCCGAAGAACTGGACGAATACACCTATTTCGTCGCGGGGTGCGTGGGCGAACTCTGGACCCGCCTCTGCCAGCGGCACCTGCCCGCCGGGTGGTCCCAGCGCAGCGAAGCGGACATGCTCGCGCTCGGCAAACGCTTCGGTCAAGGGTTGCAGATGGTCAATATCCTGCGCGACCTGCCGGAAGACTTGGCGAATGGCCGCTGCTACCTGCCACTGGACCTTCTGGCCGCGCACCACGTGGAAGTCACCGATCTGCTGCACTCGCCGCAAAAAGTGCGCCCGCTGCTGGACGAATTCCGCCGCAAAACGCTGGAACACCTCGACGCCGCCTGGGAATACGTGCTCGCGCTCAAGCCGAAAAAGCTCCGCTACGCCTGCGCCCTGCCGGTCCTCATTGGCTTGGAAACCCTCGGACTCCTCGCAAAGACCTCCCCGTTGGAGACCAGCGAGCGTCTGAAAATTTCGCGGGCCTCGGTCAAGACATTGATGACCTCGGCCACGATAGGCATCGCGTTTTCGCCCTGGTTAAACCGACTGCACCGCAAACTGCGCGCGAAGGCAGTCGGCAAATAGCGGCTCCGCAGCAAGGGAAGGATGGCTGTCGCCGACCGTTCCCATTGGGCTGCAGGCCTTTTCGACTGCCCCACATCAATGGCCGACGCCGTGCGCCCAGGTCACCGCGAAATATCCGCCTGGCTCAGCAGCGCAAATCCATCTCCCGCCAGCACCGACACCGCGCATTCGTGGTCCTCGACATGCAGCGCCAGCGCGGCCTTCCGGTTGGGCCGCGTCAGCAGCGGATAGCTGAAGAAGATATTCACTTCCGCCGCCAATAAGGAAGCCAGCAGTTTGGCCAGATCGGTCGCAACTTCTTCCATTTCGACCACGACCATTTCGCACACCCCGAACGCGATCTCGTTTTCCTTGAACAGCGATTCGACCATCTCCGGGTCGCTCACGACCAAACGGACGATGGAAGAATCCGTCGAGTCCTGCACGCTCAGGCCGACCACGTCCACCATGTGATGGTTCAGCAACCGCACCACTTCGAGCAATGCACCAACCTTGTTTTTCAGAAAGACCGAAAATTGCCGCACCCGGGGACCGTCAAACTTCTGCGCGGTTTGCATCAGCATCGATTCCATTGCCATAAAAAACGAAGAGACAAATTAAACCTGATCTTTCCCTCTCAATCCCATCCGCACACGCGCCGAAATCCCCTCACTTGTACGAGTACAACAGACAAAAATCCGTCGCTTCGCCTTCCAGGATTTTGATGGCGACGTAATAAGGTCCGCTGGCGACGGGCGATACTCCCGCCGCCGCCCGGTGTTGGTCGTGGAAAAACTGCTCTTCGTCCACCTGCTTGCCGGTTTCGTCGTAAACGACCACCGAGACCTTTTTCGCCTTGTCGGTCGCGCCGAGCGAAAAATAATACTGGTTTCCCGCGTAGAGATTGACCGTCATGATCTGCACGGCATCCGGTTTCAACGCCCCTGACCAATGGCCATCGCGGATTTTGTACCCGTCGTTCGTGAACGCTCCCGCCAACTCCAGCGCCGTTTCCCGGGAGGCGACTTGCCCGTCGGTCTCCCCCGGCGCGGCCTTGCAGCAACGCACCCCCGTCAGCAGAAGGCAGAAGAACGCAACAGCCTTGATACGTTGCGAAAGGCGGCAGGAACTTGGCAAAAACTTCATATTCTCGAAAACGGGAATGGTCGGAAAACGACGGGAAATCCCACCAGAACATCCACTTAACTTTCTTTCTTGGCGATCACTTTGAGCAGATCGCCCGCCTGGTCGTGCAGCTTTTGCACGTCCTCTTTGGAAGAAGTCTCACCGAGCGGCGGCGACACCAGCTCGCTCATTTTTTCCGTCCCACCGGCGACGGTCTTCATGAGCGCCGTGTCCCTCATCCGCGCGGGTAATTTGGTCATGCGCTCGCGCAGGTAGCCCACCAGCGCGGGCTGCCGCAGGATGCATGAGGTGTTCTGGTTAAAATTCTTGAGCACCACGTCGGTGACCACGTAGGTCCCCCGAATCCATGCGCCCACGCTCAGCAGCGTGACGAGGTCGTCGTCGTGCAGGGCATCCATCTCCTGCTTCACCTCGTTCTGCATCGCTTCGAGTTCTTCCTTCAGTGCGTTCCAATCGCTGCCATCGGAGAATTGATTGATGGTTTCGCCTCGATCCAGCACACCCTTGCTGATCCCGAGGTTTTTTGACAACGCCAGGATGTCGCGTCCCAGATTTTTGACCTCCTGTTTGTCCATCGCCTCGATGGCAATGTAACCGTCGGCGATCAGTCCGCCGAGATTGAGCGCGGCCTGCGCGCGGTCGCTGTACGCGGTGGTGATCGGCCCGCGGAATTGCCCCATCCAGTTGGGTTTGCACTGCTTGTTGAGCGCGGCAAACAATTCGCCGGGAGTGGGCACGGTCATCGCGTCCAGCGAGATGGCACCCGTGATCTCCTCCCTGGTCAGCGGCGGCGCTTCCGGCCGGGCACTTTCCGCCGGCGCGGCCGGCGAAATGCCGACGGGCGGTACGGTGCTCTCCGGCGTCCCGGCAACCGTCGCCGCCGGAGCAGGCGATGCCGCTTTTTTGTCCTTCCGCTGGCGGGAGGCAGGCTCGGCTTTTACGGGCAGCAACCCGACCGGTCCAAGCCCGAGAAACGCCGCCAGCGCAAGCACGCCCACCACATTCAACCGCCGAGATTCCAACATACGGCTGCGACTATAGCGAACCCGTCCCGCCGTGCCAGCCCAGATTTCATGGAACCGGTGACCGCCGCAAACTTGCGTGCCCCGGCGCTTGCAGTCATGCTGCGCATGTCGGACCTTCCCGATCTTCACCATTTCCCGTTCGATTATCGTCTCCTTTCCACCTATGAAAGCGCGTGTGACCGTCATGCCCAAGCAATCCGTGCTCGATCCGCAGGGGGTTGCCGTCCGCGACGCCATCCATCACCTCGGCTTGCCCGCCGCCAGTGCCGTGCGGGTGGGAAAGTACCTGGAAATCGAACTTCAAGGCGACGCCAGCGACCGCCCGTCCTTGGAAGCAAAGCTCCACACCCTTTGCCGCGACCTGCTCTCTAATCCGGTCATCGAAGACTACCGCCTGGAGTGGAGCGAATAACCCCGCTGCCCATCGCTCCCGCCCATGAAATTCGCCGTCCTCCGCTTCCCCGGCTCCAATTGCGATCAGGATTGCTTCCATGCCCTGCGCGACGACATGGGCCTGGAGACCGAATATGTCTGGCACAAGACCGAATCGCTCGACGGCTTTGACGCCATCGTCATCCCCGGCGGCTTTTCCTACGGCGACTATCTCCGCACCGGTGCCATCGCCCGTTTCTCGCCGGTCATGCGGGCCGTCCAGCGCGACGCCGAGGCGGGCAAGCTCGTCATCGGCGTTTGCAACGGCTTCCAGATTCTTTGCGAGAGCGGCCTCCTCCCGGGCGCGCTGATCCGCAATCGCTCGCTGCGGTTTGTCTGCGAGGAAGTCGCCGTCCGCGTGGAAACCAGCGACAGCCCTTTTACCAACCAGTGCCCGACGGGCACTGTCCTCCGGATCCCGGTGGCCCACGGCGAAGGCTGCTTTTACGCAGACGACGACACCCTGCGCGACCTCGAAACCCATCGCCAGGTCCTCGTCCGCTACGTGAACGCCAGAACCGGCGCGCCCGCCGTCGGCGCGAACCCCAACGGTTCGCGCTCGGACATCGCGGGGGTATGCAACCGCACCCGCAACGTCTTCGGCCTCATGCCGCACCCCGACCGCGCCTGCCACCGCCGCCTCGGCAGCGAGGACGGCAAGCGCATCTTCGCCTCGATGGTCCATGCGCTCTCTCCACAAGCGCCTGCCAAGCCCAAAGATTCCGCCGCCAAAACCGCCGCCGGCACCGGCGGCGAGATGAACCGCGTCTCACAGGACGCCGTCCTCAACATCAAGCAAGGCGGCGATGTCGTCGGCGTGTGAACAACAGCCCAGCGTCCACCGTCTTCATGCAAGCTCAGGAAACCCACGCCATCATCGGCGCAGCGATGGAAGTTCACCGGCAATTGGGACACGGTTTTCTAGAAGCGGTCTATCAACAAGCTCTCGCCATCGAATTGTTCGAGAGAACCATCCCTTTTCGGCGCGAAGTCGATTTGCCCGTTCATTACAAAGGCCTGCTTTTATCCTGCGCTTACCGCGCTGATTTTCTCTGTTTTGACCGCATCGTCGTCGAGTTGAAAGCTCTCGGCCAATTGGTCGCCGCACACCACGCCCAGGTCATCAACGAATTGAAAGCCACCGGCTACTCCATCGGTCTGCTGCTCAACTTCGGTTCACCCAGCTTGGAGTACCGCCGCTTTATTCGTTCCACACCCAAAGAAGTGTCCGCAGATTTCGCAGATTTTCGCAGATTAGAAGAAGAGACCGGAGAATACCGCGTTTACTCCGATTAATCACTTCTTCCCCTTCCCCTCTTCAATCTGCGGAAATCTGCGAAATCTGCGGACACTTTCTACCCATGCCCGACCCTGCCATCACCCCCGAAGTCGTCGCCAAGCACGGCCTCACGCCAGAGGAATACACTCGGATCGAAACCATCCTCGGCCGCGCGCCGAACTACACGGAACTCGGCGTTTTCTCGGTGATGTGGAGCGAGCATTGCTCCTACAAAAACAGCCGGATCGAACTCCGTAAATTCCCCACCGAAGGCCCGCGCGTGCTCGTGAAGGCGGGCGAGGAAAACGCCGGCGTCATCGACGTGGGCGACGGCTGGGGGGTGGCCTTCAAGATGGAGAGCCACAATCACCCCAGCGCCATCGAACCTTTCCAGGGGGCTGCCACCGGCGTCGGCGGCATCATCCGCGACATCTTCACGATGGGCGCGCGCCCGGTCTTTTCGCTGAATTCCCTGCGTTTCGGTCCAATCCAAGGTGACTCCGAGGCCGCGCGCACGAACCGCCGCCTTTTCACGGGCGTCGTCGAGGGCATCGCCCACTACGGCAACTGCATCGGCATCCCCACCATCGGCGGCGAAATCTACTTCGACGAGAGCTACCAGGGCAACCCGCTCGTCAACGTCTTCTGCCTGGGCGTCCTGCGGCACGAAGAAATCGCGCGCGGCGCGGCGAAGGGCGTCGGCAACCCGGTCTTCTACGTCGGCGCGGAAACCGGGCGCGACGGCCTCGCCGGGGCCGCCTTCGCCTCGCGGGATCTCACCGAGGAATCCAAGGAAGACCGCCCCGCCGTGCAGGTCGGCGACCCGTTCAAGGAGAAACTTCTCCTCGAAGCCTGCCTCGAACTCCTGCAAACCGACGCGGTAGCGGGCATTCAGGACATGGGTGCCGCCGGGCTAACCTGTTCCACCTGCGAGACTGCCAGCCGGGGCGGCAGCGGCGTTTCCATCGATCTCAATCTCGTCCCGCAACGTGAGACGGGCATGACCCCCTACGAAATTCTCCTCAGCGAATCGCAGGAGCGCATGTTGATCATCGTCAAGGCGGGCCGCGAAGCCGAGGTCCAGGCCATCTTCGACAAGTGGGATCTGCCGTGCGCCCGCATCGGCGTGGTCAACGACGACGGCCTGATGCACGTCCGGCGCGGCGACGAAACCTTCGTATCGATCCCCGCCCGCGCGCTCGCCGATGAAGCCCCCCTCTACCGGCGCGAGGCCACCCCCCGCCCGCCCGAGCCGCCGTTAGACCTCGCCACCGTCCCCGAGGCCGACCCGCAAACCAGCCTTCCCCGTCTTCTCGCCCACCCCACCATCGCCAGCAAGCATTGGGTCTGGCGGCAATACGACCACATGGTCCGCACGGGCACAATGGTTGCCCCCGGCTCCGACGCCGCCGTCTTTTACGTGCGCGAGGCGAACAAAATCCTCGCCGCCACCAGCGATTGCAACGCCCTCTATTGCCGATTGGACCCGCGCGAGGGAGCCCGCATCGCTGTCGCCGAGGCCGCGCGCAATCTCGCCTGCTCCGGCGCGGTCCCCCTGGCCGTCACGGACAACCTCAACTTCGGTAATCCGCACCGGCCCGAAAACTTCTGGCAGCTCCGCGAATGCGTCGAGGGCTTGGCCGAAATGTGCCGCGCCTTTGACACCCCCGTCACCGGCGGCAACGTCTCGCTGTACAATGAGAACCCGAATGGTTCCATCGACCCCACACCCACCGTCGGCATGGTGGGGTTGATCGAGGACGAACGGCACATCGTTACCCAGTCCTTCAAATCCCCCGGCGACGCCATTCTGCTCCTCGGCGATCTCGGGGACGAACTGGGCGGTTCGCAATACCTCGCCATCGTCCACGGGCGTAAGGAGGGTCTGCCGCCGCGCCTCGATATCGACCGCGAAAAAGCCCTCCACGATACCCTGCGCGCCCTCGGGCGGGCAGGTTTACTCCAAAGCGCGCACGACTGCTCGGAAGGCGGCCTCGCCGTGGCCGTC
>CAHJWO010000019.1 GCA_903642295.1 PVC group bacterium
CCCTCCGTCGTTTCTAAGCATCTGCGAAATGGAAGCTCGGTGGATGGCGATCTCCGAGCGCCCTGTTTTCCCTGCGGCGCAGCCGCCGTTCTTCCAAGCCTTTTCGACCGCGGCGCGGTCCCGAAAACAGGGCGCTCGGAGATCCCCATCCACCTGGAAACCTTCTCGTACATACTTAAAAGAGTCAGGGACGGCCTCGGAGAGGCCTCCCTCCCTTGGTTCCTGACCAACGCGGACGCTCCGATTCGCGTCTGCCCACGCGCGCATACTCCCAACGGAGTATGGCCGACGTTCGGGATTCTGCTCGTTTATGGCTGTCGGCCTCGTCAACCCACCAGTCAACTCACCACTCTGCCTCTCCATGAACCGCTTACCACCTTTGCCCGCTGCACACCGAATCCTGCGGCGGCTCTCGCTCCTGCCCCTGCTGCTGCTCGGCGGCCTTCTCTTTCGACCCACCGCTGCCACCGCCCACGGCAGCCTGGAAAACGGAAGGATGCTCCAGGTCCGCGCCGCCGGACCCAATGGGCACGCCCCGGCCCCCTGGAACGACTCCTACTACACCTGGAACCAGAATTCACAGAACTTCCCCAGCTATGCCAACGCCAACTTCCTTTACTCCGCCACCGTGCCCGGCGGCACCCTCGCCAGCGCCGGGATCAACGACGGCGTGCAGAGCGGCCTGAACTTCACCGGCCTCAACACCCCCTCCGCCGCCTGGCAGCAGACCGCCGTCGCCGCCGGGGCGAGCGTCCCCCTGCATTTCCTGGCGACCGCCCCGCACGATCCATCCAAGTTCCTGGTCTATCTCACCAAGGCCGGCGTCAATCCCGACACCAAGACCCTCGCCTGGGCCGACCTCGAACTCCTCGGCAGTTGGGCCGCGGGCGACGCCACCCACCCCGTGACGACCAGCACCCGCGCCAACCCGATTGGCGGCACCATCCTGAGCTACGACTGGAGCGTGCCGATCCCCACCGACCGCTCCGGCCATGCGGCCCTGCTCGTCATCTGGCAGCGCATCGACCCCGCCGGGGAAGCCTTCTTCTCCGTGCAGGACCTCCGCGTCAGCCCTGCGGCGACCCCGACGGCCCCGCAACTCGCCGTGACCTGGGCGGCGGGTGGCATCACCCTCAACCTCAGCGGCACGCCCGGGCAGTCCTACGACCTGCAAGCGACCGCCAGCCTCGACAATCCCACCTGGACGGTCCTCTCCACCGGGACGGCGGACACCACGGGCCACTGGCAGGTCAGCGACCCGAACGCGGCTTCCTATTCCCGCCGGTTCTACCGGGCCGTCGTCCGGCCCTGAGTGCATTTCCCTTTTACCGTGGCAATCTCTCTGGTAAATTTCCCCGCGCCAGACCGGTGCATTCATGTCCACCCACCCCGCTTCCGTCACGTCCATCGTGCTGACCGGTCTTGCCGGTTATCTGGTGGCAATCGCGATTCTGGTTGGCCTTCACTGGATGCTCGCCGCCGGGTTTACCGCCTTCCTGCGCCGCCGGTATCCTTCCTTGTCCGCGCAACGCGCTTATCTCCTGCGCGGCCTGGCGCGCCTCACTCCCCGTCTTGACGACACGCAACGCCTGGAACGCATCCGGGATTTGGGCCGATCCTTTGCCTGGATGGCTGGTGGGGTTCCCGCCCTGTTTCTGAGCCAGATCCTTTACGAATGGATGGATCTGCACAGCCAGCCTGGGGGAAATTTCCACCACCAGATCATCTGGGTCGGCCTGCTGGTTAGCCTGCCTTTCCCGATTGGTTTCGGACCTTACGTCACGGCGCGCGGACGGCTGGCCCGCGCCGTGTTGCAATCTCCCGCCCCGGCCCCGACCGACGCAGGAGAGGAGTTCCTGACATTCTGGCCGCACTTTCCGCCGACTCGTTCCGGGCAAATTTAGCCGAACTGCGGATGCCCGCGCAGCCGCTCGAAATCCCCCTCGCTGATCGGTCCGCGCGTCGGCCCGGCCCCGGCGCGCAACGGCGCGGCGTTGGTCGAGGCGTACACTTTCTTCTCCAGCCAATCCCGGCCCAGCGGTTTGGCCAGTAGCCCCGGTGCGTTCGCCGCCACGGTGGTTTCGTCCTTCTCGCCGGTTGCCCCGCCGAGGCCCACGCACCACCCCGCCAGCAGCAGCGTCACGCGCACCGCCGTCGAGCGCGTGTAGGTCGTGAGCAAACAGGGCTCCTCCATCCGCGTCCGGCCCCGCAGCGCGGCAAACGTCTCCCACGTCCACATTTCCGGGTTTACCGTCGGCGAATACGGATCATAAAAAACGGCGTGCGGCGCGGGCAATGTCTCCGGCCGCGCCAGCCGCGCCGGGAAATCCTCCAGATACAACCGCCAATCCAGCATCGACCCTCCGCCGAGCGGCAACTCCACGGCCCCGGTCTCCCGCAGCGTCCCCAACGCCGCCAGATGCGCCTGCGGATACTCCAGCGCCGCCGCCTGGGCGACGGCGAAATCCAGTGCCCCGAGCGAATGATCGAAACTCAGCATCCGCACCCCGCCGACCCCGCGGTAACCCGCCGCCAGTGCCTCGACCGCCGCCAGCGCATTCGCCGCCGCACCCAGTCCCACATCCCACACGACAAACCCTCCTCCCCCATCGCCCGGCGCGTTCGCCCGCTCGACCAGCCGGGTGCCGTGGAGATGGACGGTTTCCGCCTCCCGGCGCGGCCCGACCACAGGATGAAACGTCTGTCCGTTGGCCAGCGACCGCAGGCTCTGAATCCCTCCGGCCAGGGGGACGAGTTCAAAACTTTCCGTGGCGCCGCCGACTTCCATCATCCGCGAACGTCCCGGCAAAATGGGTCCGAGGCAAGCCCGCGCGTGATTCTTCCGCGCCTCCTCCTGGCCGAAATTTCGCACACCCTGCGATTTTGTACTTGGCGGTCCGGGGCCGATTGTTTAGTGCTGACCCGGATGGGCCGAAACCCGCCTGGCTCCGGCTGCCTCACCCTTCACCGATCCACACCTTCCTTTTATGAATCCTCCTTCCACGCCGGGCGACATGCCGCCGGTGCCTAATTATCCCGCGCCCGGCCAGCCGGTGCCCAACTATCTGGTGCAGGCGATTTTGACGACCCTCTTTTGCTGTCTGCCCTTCGGGATCGTTTCCATCGTTTATGCGGCGCAGGTCAACGGCAAGGCGCAGGCCAATGATTACGCCGGGGCGCTGGCGGCGTCGAAAAACGCCAAGATGTGGGCCTGGATCGCCTTCGGGGTGGGCCTGATCGTGATCGTCGTTTACATGCTGCTCGCCGTCGTCATGGGGATCGCGGGCGCGCATCATCCCCAGCCCACCTTCGGCAACTGATTCCGCCGCCTTCCCGCCGGGACTCGGCCTTGGCCGCGCGCCCTCGCTTCCAGGTCCCGGCGGCGACGGGACCCGCCGTGCCGGTGGACGGTCCCGTCGTCCGCCGCGCGCTCGTACCTGGCGCGCTGCTCACCGCAGGCGCGGCGGCGTGGTGGATCCTGTGGCGATTCGACCCGCGCACGGCGGGTTTTTTCCCGGCATGTCCGTTTCATGCGGCGACGGGCTTCTACTGTCCGGGCTGTGGTTCGACGCGGGCGTTGCACGCGCTGGCGCACCTGGACCCTGCGGCCGCCTTCCGTTTCAACCCGTTGGCCACGGTGATGCTCCCCTTGTTGGGCGCACTCATCCTCGTCCAGGTCCTCGCGCCGTTCTCCTCGCCGTGGCGGCACTGGCAAAACGCGGTGCCCGCGCGTTGGATTTGGGGCTTTTTCGCGGTCGTGATCACCTTCTGGATCACCCGAAACATCCCGCTCTATCCTTGCACGTTGCTCGCCCCGCATTGATACCCCGCCGCAGGCGGTCGTAATCCACGGTAGCCGTCCCCATTGGGCCGCAGGCCCCTCCCAGGCGGATCGTGACCTCCGGGCGCGATGGCTGCCCATGCAACAAAGCCGCCCATCTGTCCGGTGAGACGGCCACCAGCTCCCCACCGTCTACAAACTCGTCTTCACGGACCCCTTCCACACGGCGGCCTCCAGACACGCGGCCACGTGCCCGAGCACGCCCAGCGTGCCGAACGTCACGGCCCAGATGATGCCGGACAGAACAAAGAAAAAAATCGCGGCCAGCACTCGCCCCTGCAACAACTGACCCAGGCCGGGAATGAAGAAGCTTGCCAACGCGGCGATGACGTTTCCAGTTGAGCCTTGTGCCATAATGAACGAATATCGGATTTGCGCATTCCGGCGGATTTAAGACTCTCGGCCCGCACGACTCCTGGATGAAAAGCCCCGCTCTGCCCGACCCCGCTCCCGCCGCCGTCGGCACCCCGGGCCGTCCATCCGCCGCCCCCACCACTCGGACGCACCCCGAGTGCGTGGTGGAAAACGTCGCGCGGGTGCTCGCCGAGGAACCGCGTCTGGAAGCGGTCGCTTTCGAGTCGCGCCGCCGCAAGCTGGCGATGGCCACGCTGGGGGCCGACCCGGGCCGCCGCCTCGCGCAACGGGTCGAGCAGGCCATCAACCAGCCCACCAGCTCCCGCTGCGCCGTCGCGGACGCCAGCGGCAATTGCTCCCAGTGCGGCGAGTCGATGGACAGCCGCACCGGCCACCGCCGGGTGGTGGTCAAGCAGGTCATGGGCAACACACTCATCGAAAAACAGACCTGCTCCACGGCCATCCATTTCTGGCGGTGGCAGGACCTCCGCTGGCCGAAGTTCGTCCCGCGCCAACTGGAACTCCTGCCCACCAAGGACACCCACGGCCACGAGCACGCCCATGACCACGAAGGCGGCCACGCGCACGGCCCCGATGAATGGCGGACCATCGCCCTCCAGGCGGGCGGCTGCCTTCTCGCGGGGCTGGCGGGCCTCGCCGCCGAACGCTTCGGCGCGCCCCGGGGCGTCACCCTCGCCTGCTGGCTCGCCGCCTACGTCATGGGCGCGTGGGAAGCCGCCGAGGAAACCTGGGAGAAAATTCGCGCCGGTGCGCTGGACGTTCACTTCCTCATGCTCTCGGTCGCCATCGGAGCCGCCGCCGTCGGCGCGTGGCACGAGGGCGCGCTCCTGCTCTTCCTCTTTAGCGCATCCGGCGCGATGGAGCATTACGCGCAGGGCCGCACCCAGCGCGAGATCGGCGCGCTGCTGCACGGCGCGCCCAAGCTGGCCACAGTTCTCGACGACGCGGGTCAAGAAATCGAAACGCCCGTCGCCACGCTCCGGCCCGGCATGATCGTCCGCGTCACCGGCGGACGCCAGATCCCCGTCGACCTGCGCGTCACCAAAGGCGAGAGCGCCTGCGACGAATCCAACCTCACCGGCGAATCCCGCCCCGTCCACAAGGCTCCCGGCGACGACCTCCTGGCCGGGACGCTCAACCTCCAGGGCCTGCTCGAAGGCCGCGTCCTGCGACCCGCCACGGAATCCGCTCTGGCCAAGGTCATCAACCTCATCGAGACCGCCCAGAAGCTCCGCGCCCCGGCGCAACGCTTCACGGACAAATTCGGCACCGGCTACACCTACGGCATCCTCGGCCTGTGCGCGTTGATGTTCTGCGTCTGGCGCTTCGGCTTTCACCTGCCCGCCTTCGTCTCCACCGCCGGGACCCGCAGCGCCTTCTACCGCGCCATGACGCTCCTGGTCGTGGCCTCTCCCTGCGCCCTGGTCCTGAGCATCCCCTCCGCCATCCTTTCCGCCATCGCGGCGGGTGCGAGGCGCGGCATCCTCTTCCGGGGCGGCGCGGCCCTGGAAAACCTCGCCGAAATCAACGTGGTCGCGCTGGACAAAACCGGCACGCTCACCGCCGGGGAACTCCAACTCGCGGGCGTCGAGGTCTTCCAGGGCGACGAAGCCACGCTGCGCCGCATGGCCTTCAATCTGGCGCGCTTTTCCGACCACCCCCTCTCTCGCGCCATCAAGAAAATCGGCCAGGACACGCATCTTCCCCTGCAGGAACCCGACCATTTTGAGGCTATCCCCGGCCAGGGTCTCCGCGCCCGCTTCAATAGCCGCAACTATGCCCTTGGTCGCCGCGAACTTGTGGCCCCCTTCCTACCCACCCAGGCCATTGACCCAAACGCTGGCCCAAACACTCTCCAAGAACCAAACCCTGACCCAAAAAATTCTGTCATCCTGAGCGAGCCTGGCCGAGCCAAAGGACCTTCCACTGTCGAGGGCACCGAAAGCATTGAATCTGCCGAAACCATCCCGACCATCCCTCTCCCCAGCTCCGCCGAAGACGCCGCTGAGGTCTTCGTCGGCGGACCCGGCCTGTCCGGACGCCTGATCTTCCGGGACGAACTTCGCCCCGAATCCGCCGGGATGCTTACCAGCCTGCGCGCCGCCGGGGTGGAAACGGTGATGCTCACCGGCGACCGCCACGCCGTCGCCGCACGTCTCGCGGCGCAACTGGGCATCAGCGAGGTCCGCGCCGGGCTCCTGCCCGAGGACAAGCTGGCCGCCATCCAGGAGCTAAAAAAGAACGGCACCCGCCGGGTGGCGATGGTGGGCGACGGCGTCAACGATGCCCCGAGCCTCGCCGCCGCCGATGTCAGCGTGGCGATGGGCGCACGCGGCAGCGACGCCGCGTTGGAACAAGCCGCCGTCGTCCTGATGAACGACCGGCTGGAAAACTTCCTCGTGGCCTACGAGCTGAGCCGCCGCACGGAGGCCGTCATCCGCCAGAACCTCGCTGTGGCGCTCGGGACGGTGGTACTGATGGTGGGTGCGAGCCTGATCGGCGTGGTGCCGCTGGCCCTGGGCGTCGCCGCGCACGAAGGCAGCACGGTGCTGGTGGTGCTCAACAGCCTGCGGCTGCTGCTTTCCGGTGGGAAGAAGATTCAAGGTTCAAGCACCAAGATCCAAGGAAGAACCAAGGTCTAAGATTCAAAAACGAATCAGCGCGGTCAAAGGCACCCGGCCAGCATTCTTGTCCGTCAATTCTCAGCCGCAGTTTCTGCTTTGGATCTTGGATCTTGAACCTTGAATCTTCCTTGGATCTTGGTTTCTTGAATCTTGGATCTTCCTCCAATCTTGGATCTTCCTCCAATCTTGGCTCTTCCTCCATCCACTCGCTTCACTATGATCCATCCAACGCGTTTTTCCTCGCCCCGCCCGGTCTTGTCCCTGCTCGCCGCCGGCCTGCTGGCTTCCGCCGTGGGTGCCCCGGCGCAGGATGCCAAGCCCTCGCCGACAAAACCGGTCGCGCCGCCGGACACGGGCGCCGAACCGGTCCACGTGACGGGCAGCAACCTGCCGCCCTTCCTGAAGGTGGACAACATCTACATCCTCAACGGCAACGAGGACGACCTCGTCCGGGTGCTGGAACTCTCCGGCACGGGCTGGATGCGTGTGCAGAGCAAGGTGGGCGAGAGTTGGGTCAACGTGCTCAATTTGACCACGATCACCCCCGTCTCCAAAGAGGCCGCCGCCAAGACCGAAACGCACCAGAAGGCCGACTATATCCGCGACGGCGCGCAGGCCATCAGCGATGCCATTGACGCCTATGCCGCCAAGAACAACCTCGCGCCCAACACGCCCTTCAAATGGCTGGATATCCGCAAGTTCCTCAAGTCCGGCACGACGATCTACGAATCCGGCGGCAAGGACCTGACGGGCCGTGCGTATCTCTTCGGCGCGAAGCTGGAAGATCACGTCAAGGTCAACCCGGACACGATCAAGGAACTTTCGCCCATGATCGACGACCCGGACGACTACTGGGGCAAGTTCAAACCGTAGGTGGCGGAGAAGGGTGCGGGGGCCCCCGCAATAACCATTCGTTCATCTGCCGAAATGGCTTCACGGCGACGCCTTTTTTGCGTTTTCGGAATGTTTACAGCTATCAGGTCCAGAAGATCATGCTTGATCCATTGGCTCTTTTTTGACACCGTTTTTGCGTATCGTCTTCTACCGTGTTCCAAGGACCGGATTAGACGAAAAATGTTCGCCTTTTTCTGCGAGCTTTCGTCTACTTGTAGTTAGGCCCAGCACGTTCATCCCACCCTGCCATGACAAAACTTTTTCTCGTAGCTGCCCTCTTGCTGCTGAATCTGGCCTCTACATTTGCGGCTCAATCTACGCCACCACCAGTCACCAAGCATGGTGTCCAAAACGCCCTTGCTGTTTTTCGTGCTCAACCCACGACGCAGTTGGGCCATGTAGCCGCAGCGATGATCTTCCATTTTGCCGAGACCAGTCCAGACATCCAAGTTGTCATCTCCGACAAGTACACACCGTGGACCGCCCACAAACCATATCCCAAGCATACCGACGAGTTGGCCATCGCCTACTTGGCGGGCGCCATCCGCTCCCAGCTTGAGCATGGCACGCACAAGAACGACCCAGTGGCCGGAGCGGAGCAGATCATCGAGACCTACCAGCAGCTTCGCAAGGCCGAGCCCGGTTTCCGCGATGCCTACTGTGAGAAGCTCATCGACCTCAAGGCCAAAGGCAAGCTCAAGGACTACATCCTGTCACTCGACAAGGCCTAACCACGCGCTCCAGCGAACGGCGGGGGCACGCTGGTTCTTTTTGCGTTGCTGGTTCGCCCGCCGTCGCTGAGCTTGAGTTCGTTCGTCAGGCATCATGGATACGTTTCGATTGATGATGCCCCGGCATGTACAATAAATTCTTCGTACCCAATCATGATGAAAGCCGTTTGTATTTTTCTGGTCTTATCCTTCCTCTGTCAGATTGGTAACGCACAAACAATGGTTCCCGGTGCGATTCGGCCCGACAACAACGGGAAGCACATTAATGTCCACGGCGGCGGACCGTCGCGGTCGCAATCAGCGCGCCTCGTGGCCGCCATCGCCGGGCTTTGACCGTCAGGCGCGGAGTTGCCGGGAATTTCTCTGCTCCGGAAGCCAGGCGAGCCCTCGCGCAAGTGGGGCGGCTCCAAGCCTACGCAAACCTTAGTAGCTTTGCATTGACACCTGCCTCGTGAGACTTCAGGATCGTCCCACTATGCGCGCGTTTTGTGGTCGGTTGCTGTCCGGCTCCGTGGCCGGTTTGTTTGCCATCAATGGCTTGCTCGCCGGTGAAATCGCCGCACCGGCCGCTACCCCGGGCAATGTCGCGGTGGCCACCGCCCCAGTCCCGCCGGCGGCCGCTGCTCCCACGATGTCCACCCCGCAGCCGCCTGTCCCGGCAGGGACGCTCTACCTCGTTGCGCCTGCCTCCGTGCGGACCCCGAGCGGTATCATCGGCTTCGCGCCAGGCCAGGGGGTACGCCTGGTTCGCACCGATTCGAAAACGGGCCGCTTGCTCGTCACCGATGGCCAGTATCAGGTGGAAGTGACGCCCGCGCAGTTGACGGCTGATGCCCGCATCGCCGCCACCCTGCGCCAGCGGGAGGAGGTGAACCGGCGGGCGGCCCAGGCCGCCCAGGAAGCCAGCTTGCTGGCGCAGAAACGGCACGAGGCCGCGTTGAAGAGGATCGAATTGAACCGGGACGTGGAGATGGCGAGTCACATCGTCCCCCAGGCTCCTCCCAAACAAACGATGCTTTACGACCGGCCTTACGGTCTGAGGGGCGATCCTTACCACGCCGAGCACACCATCATTCCCCCCGTGCAAGGTCCGCACTCGGTTCCCGGTTCGTTGGCGACCAAATCCAACGGGCTGGGTTTTTACTGAACGTCGCCCGACGGAGTTCTCCCGCCTGCGACCCCGAGGCAGGTCTGCGACTTCATCCCCAAAGCAGGACCTCTCTTTCAGGGCAGGCGCGCAGGAAGTCCGGATTCGGGAGGAATCCGGCGCGATGCGTTTTTTCGACGCCAACGGCCCGTTGGAACGCTCGGCGCTTTGCCCGACGGTTCCGCTGAACGTGGAGATCGGCGCGGGCAGGGCAGGTTCGATCTCCGCCACAGCCAGCCGGGGCTTTTTGCACGAAATTGTTTTTGATATTCTGCGTTCCCCGCCTATTCCCATGCCTACCACTCTTCGCCGTCTGCGTTCCTGCCTGCCCCTGCTCTGCGGCCTGTCGTTCCTGGCCGCGCCGCTCGTCCTCCGCGCCGCCGAGCTTTCGGAAGCGGACAGCAAATTCATGGTCATCTACGAGCAGTTGCTCAAGGCCCTGGTCAACGAAAACCTCAACGCCGCCAAGGACGCCGCCCATGCCCTGCCCAACGAGGCCGGGGCGGACGTGCTCAAATCGAGCGACCTGAAAGGGGCGCGCGAGGCCTTTGTCGCGCTCAGTGACCAAGCCGAGAAGATCGTCGCGGGCAACCCGGCTTACCATGTTTTCTACTGCCCGATGGTCAAGCACGACTGGGTCGAGCAATCTACAACGATTGCGAATCCCTACATGGGCCGGGATATGTTGACCTGCGGCGTCGAAAAGAAAAACGAGAAGAAATCGTGACGGCCCGGCGCACGGAGACACCGAAGAAAAGTTCCAAGATCCGAGGTTCAAGATCCAGAGAAGGTTCAAGATACAAGATTCAAGGCGCAAGGACGAGGAAGTTGCCCGGGGCTCCCGTTCGCTCTATTCATGAGGCGTGATCGCGTTTCTTGAAGAGTTGAGCCGACCGGAGTACGTCCACGTCCTGCTCAACCCGCTGCCGGTTTACGGTCTGGCGACCGCCGCACTCGCGCTGGCTGGCGCGCTGACCTTCCGCAGTCGTCCGGCGCTCGTGGCGGCGCTGGCGCTCGTGGCATTCACGGCGCTCTCGGCGTGGCCGGTGTACGTCCTCGGCCAGAACGCTTACGAGACGGTCAATACCACCGTGGACCCGGCGGGCCAGGAATGGCTCGACGCCCACCGGCACCGTGCCGAAAAACTGGTCTGGACGTTTTACGCGCTCTCCGCGCTCGCGGTCGTGGGGATCGCCGCGCCGTTACGCTGGCCGAAAACGCTCCTGCCCTTGGCCGCGCTGACCTTGCTCGGCGCGCTGGGCGTGCTGGGGGCGGGCGGCTGGATCGCCTACGCGGGCGGCAAGGTCCGCCACGTCGAATTTCGACGCGGCCTCCCGAATCCGGAACCGGAATAGATTTCCGGCGGATTTCCGCCGAAAGTCTATTCGTTGGAGATGGTAACCGTCGCGGTCTGCGTACCGGGAGCGTCCACCGCTTCGCCAGGGTAGGCCAGCAGCGTCAACGTCACATTCGCAGTCAAAGCTCCCGACGCGAGGGTCGCTCCCGTGGGAATGACGGGAATGGTGATCGTATCCTCGAGGGGTTGGAAGGTCACCGAGAAAGTCTTTTTGATGGCGGAGTCCGCCGTGTACTTGGTCAACGGCGCGTTGCGTTTCAACGGCACGTAGTCATTGTTTTGCTTCGCGCCTTTGGCCAGTTGCAAATAAACCGTCAGCGGTGCCGACGTGGAAGCCGTGCCCGAACGGGTCAGCGTGAAGGCACCAGCACTCAGGGGCGACTCGGTCGCATTCGCCGTGGAGGCGGTCAACGTGAGAGTCGGCGGGATTCCGAAGAGCCGGATCAGCGAAGGCGGATACTTGGTGGCGGTGATGCTCCGGCTGACGGTTTCACCCACGATGAGGTTGCCGTCTCCCGGCTGGACCGTGAGCGACTGGACGGCGTTGATGATGTTCTTGCCCGGATCGAACGTGGGGTCGAGCACGCCGTTAGCATCCACATGGGCGAGGTAGTTGCGCGTCACGCCGTTGACGGTGGTGAAATTGCCGCCCAGGTACATGCTGCCGTCGTCCAGCAGCTTGATGACGTACACCGCGGGAGGATTGACGAAGCCGAAGGGGGTGCCGGTGACGGCGGCGACGAACGTCGCGTCCACGCTGCCGTCGTAATTGAGCCGCACGACGTGCTTGTGCGCCGAGCCGTTGACGTTGCTGAAGTCGCCGCCGACGAGGATCTTGCCATCCGGCTGGCAGACGACCACGGTGGTAATATCATCGAACGCGGGATTGAAGGTTGAATCCACGGTGCCGTCGTAATTGATGCGCACCAGCTTCGGGTGGGTGGCGCCGTTGACGGTGCTGAATTGACCCGCCACCACGAACTGCGGTCGGGCGACGCTGCCGGCCCCGACGGTCTGCGCGTCCATCGAGAGGATGGTGGCATCGAAACTCAGGTTGGGAGCGAAAACGCTGGCGGGCACGATGGCCCCGGAATTGTCGAGGCGCACGATGCGCAGATGCGGCTGGAGGTTGAACGTGGTGAACTCACCGGCCACGAGCATACCGGCGTCGCCACCCTGGTCGGGACCGACCAGGGTCACGATGGAGGTCACGAATTTGTCCGCCCCATTGCCCGGATTGAAGGTGTCGTCGATCAGACCGCCTTCCGTGAGGCGGAAGATGTTCCGGGCGGGCAAGCTGCCTCGCAGCTGAGCGGCGGAGCGGCCGAATTGTCCACCCACCAGGATGTTGTGCGATTTCAGGGTGTTCGGTTCCACCACCTTCTCCGCTACGGCGGTGTAGATGATGCGGGCATCGCTGCCAAAAGGCGGCAGCACGGCGGCGTCCAGGCCGAATCCGCCGGTCAGGCTGAAAATGTTAACCCCGGCCCGGTCGCCGCCGACGAACAGCAGCGGCTTGTCGTCATCGGTGAGTTGATATAATTGGGTGAAAAAGGTGAAGCCGGTGTCGACGGCGGTAAAGCTGGTGTCCAGGCTGCCGGGGGTCTGGGCAGAGAGGCGGACGGCACTCGCGGCGGCCAGACAGGCGGCTACGAGCGCCATTTGGCGGGCGGCGGCGCGGAGCGCACGGGAGGAGAAGGAGCGGGGCGACGCAAAGGCAGAACTCATACGGAAGGGAGACTAGGAACTTCCTCCCCCTGCTGCAAACCAAAATTTACGAACGGACTTTATCCGACACTTGGGAAGGCAAGGATGAAGGATGAAGGATGAAGGATGAAGGATGAAGGATGAAGGATGAAGGATGAAGGATGAAGGCCGCAAAGCAGCCATGAGGATCGGGCCTCTCCCTATCTCTGCCTTCTGCCTTCTGCCTTCTGCCTTCTGCCTTCCCCGCTAGTTCCCCGGCATCCCCAGAAACATCTCCCAGTCCGCGATGCCGTGGTGATTGCGCAGCAGCACGGTCACGGGCAATTCCCTGGGCGCATGCGGGGTCTTGAGCAGGCGCAGCCCCGCTTCCTCCGGCAGCCGGTCGGCCTTGCGGCTGTTGACCTGCCGACACGCCAGGACGCAGTTCTCCCACGTCGTCCCCCCGCCCCGCGAGCGCGGCACGACATGGTCGATGTTCCCTTCCCCCGGCGCGAGCGGTCGGCCGGTGTATTGGCATTTCCGCCCGTCGCGCTCCCAGATGGCGCGCGCGCTCAGCGCCGGCCGCCGCCGGGGCACCTGCCCGTAACGCGTCAGCACGATCACCGTGGGCACGCGGATCGGCCCGCGTACCGTCAGGACGGCCCGATCCTGTGCCCGCACCGGCAGCAACAGCCAGTCCTTCCAGCGGCGCACGGGCACGAGGTTGCCATCGGCGATGTCCAGGCCGTTGGCGGAGCCGGTCATCATCTGGCAGAACACCTCTTGCGGGCTGCGGGCGGCGATGGCCTGCCAGTTGCGGTTGAGAACGAGGACGGTGGGTTTTTCCAGGATTTCGCTCATGACGCCAAAGAAAAAGGCGACGCCGGGGGGCGTCGCCGTGAGGGGACAAGGTTGCATCTCGGCCAAACCGCCGGGGCGGCCGATTCACCGACCGCACAGGTTGGTGGTTGAAGTTTCATCCCGACCGCGAAGCAGCTTTCGCTATGCGAGGTGGTGATTGACCGACGAACGCCACCCGTTAAAGCGGGAACCACCGCAAAAGGCAAGCTTCATTTTTCTTCACCGGGAATGTCCCGTGCTTTAGGTTGGGGCTGATGACCCACGCGACCACCACCGGCAGCCCCTTGCCCGCCGTGGAAACGCGGCCGACGCGCCGACAGGCTGCCGTCTTCTTCGGCAAGGCGTGGGGACTGCGCGCGGCGCGGTTCTGCCGGGAGATCGGGCGCGGCCAGCCGCGGCGTTTCGGGCAAAGCGCGATTCCCGGCGGGATGCCGATCCTCGCGGAATCGCGCGGACGGTTGTACGCGAGCGACCGGCCGGAGGAGTTCGCGCTCCAGGCGGGCAAGGCGCAAAACCTGCGCCTGGCGGCGGCGCGGTTGCACGGGCTGACGGTCCCGGCGGGCGAGGTTTTCTCCTTCTGGGCGCACGTCCCGCGCCCGACGCGCCGCCGTGGATTCGCCGCCGGACGCGAGCTGCGCGAGGGCTGCGTCATCCCCAACGTCGGCGGCGGCCTGTGCCAGCTTTCCAACGCGCTCTACGACACCGCGCTGACCGCCGGTTTCGAGATCGTCGAGCGGCACGCCCATTCGCGCCGTCTGCCCGGTTCGATGGCCGAGGCCGGACGCGACGCCACGGTGTTCTGGAACTACGTCGATCTGCGGTTCCGCCCGCCCGAGGGCTGCCGGATCGAGGCGTTCCTGACGCGGGATGAACTCGTCGTGCGGCTGCGCACGTTGAAAGGTCCTGAGGCTTCTCCGAGGCCTTCCCTGATTTCTTCCGGATTGGCCGGTAACCGGCCTGCGCTTGCGGCACGAGTCAGGGAAGGGCTCGGAGAGTCCTCCCTACCGGTGGAAAGCTGCGAGACCTGTGGCGTCTTCACCTGCTTCCGGCATCCAATCCAGAGCCGCGCTACCCGGCAGGGCATCACCGCCTGGCTCGTGGACGGCTGGTGGCCGGAGTTCGACCGCTTTTTGCAGGAGACCCACGCCGACGGCGACCACCTCCTGCTGCCGCTCGACGGCGCGCGCTTCCGTCTGCGCAGCTACCGTTGGAATACCGCCGGGTTCCGCCGCGTCGGCCAAGCGCCACGCGAGACGCTGGCGCGCGCGTGGACCTCGCGGCGGCTGGCCTCGCAGGGCGCGGCCCGCCAACAGGCGCTGCTCCGGTCCGACGCCGCCCTCGCCGCGCGCTATGCCCGGACCATTCCCCCAAAAGCCACCCATCTCGTCGTCACCCAAACCCTGCTGCCCTTCCTCTGGCGCGACGGCACGTTGGGCGGACGCAGCTTTGACGCGTTGATGACCCGCCTGCCGATGTCCGCGCTCCAGCGCACGCTCGACCGCGCCGCCACGCGCCATCCCGACAGTCCCACGCTCGCGGATTTCCGCGCCGATCCCGCGTTGGCAGCGGCGGAAGACGCCGCGCTCTCCGAGGCCGTCCGCTGGATCACGCCGCACAGCGAAATCGCCCGGCTGGCCGGGCCGCGCGCCCACCGGCTGGCATGGCATCTGCCCACCCCCGGCCGCATCGTTCCCCCTACCCCCCCGGACGACCAGAAGCGCACCGTCTTTTTCCCGGCCTCAACGCTCGGGCGCAAGGGAGCCTACGAACTGCGTGCCGCCGCCCGTCAACTCGGGCTGCGGGTCCTGCTCGGCGGGCCGGTGTTCGAAGGCGCGGATTTCTGGCACGGGATCGAAACCGCGCCCGCCGTCGGCCCGCGTGGCTGGGACGGGGTGCGGGCGGTCGTCCTGCCGTCGTGGGTCGAACCCCAGCCGCGCCGCCTGCTGGCCGCCGCGGCCGCCGGGGTTTCCGTCATTGCGAGTGAAGCGTGCGGCCTAGCGGACATTCCCGGGGTGAAAGTTGTGCCGACCGGCGATGTCGCATCCTTGGTCGCTGCTTTAGAGCGCATCCCGTTTGAATCAGCCGCGGGATCATCGTCCTTGGATCAGCCTGAGGTGCCCTCGACGGTGGAAGGTCCTTCGGCTCGTTCCACTCGCTCAGGATGACAGACTTTAAGGAAGGATTCAGTGCAAGGCTTATCCAATCGGGATGCGCTCCAAGGTAGGGACGGCTGTCCCAGCCGTCCGTATGTGGGCCGCAGGCCCTTCTGGAAAATCGCTAATGCACAGTTGTCATGCTGCCGGAAAAACCACACGATGATCACGGACGGCTGGGACAGCCGTCCCTACTTACGGCGGCGCGGGCGGCACGGTGAATTTCCCCCGGCGCGGCGGCACGGGGTCGTACCCCAACCCGCCCCACGGAGCACATCGGCCCAGCCGTTTCAGCCCCAGCCACAACCCGTGCACGGTGCCGTGCTCACGGAGGGCCTGGACGCAATAGCGGCTGCACGTCGGCTCGTACCGGCAGCCGCCGCCCACCACGTCCAGCAGCGCCAATAGCGGGGAAAGCGTCAATTGGTAGACGCGGATACAGACGCGGAAAAACCGGTTGATCATGGGGCGGGCGACGGTGGCGGCGGGGCGGAACTGCCGGGCAACAAGATACCCGCCCGACGCGCCAGCTTCAACCATTCCGCCGCCAGTTCGCTCCCCTTGGCTCGGCCGGCGGTATACCGCGCGATCACGACGATCCAGCACCCGGCGCGCAGCCGGGGCCGGGTGTGCCGGACGGCTTCCCGCAGGTGCCGCCGCACGGTGTTGCGCACCACCGCGCCACCCACGCGCCGCGACGTGACAAAGCCGATCCGGCTGCCGGCGTCGGCGGTCGGTCCAGCATCGGTGAGGATGCCCAGCACGAGCAAACGCCCCGGAAAGGAGCGTCCGCGTTCCTTGACGCGCTGGAACTCGGTCGCCCGCGTCAGGCGGGCAGCCTTAGGAAAGCGCAGGCGAGGCCCGCGCTCGGAAGGGTCGGGAGGAGGATCGGGCGAGGCAAAAGGTTCGCCGGACACCGGTTCGCTCAAGCCTGCGTGTGGCGGGCGTACTGGATCTCCGCGCCCTTGGGCAGGAGGCGCTTGCAGCCCAACCGGCGACGCTTGTTGAGGACTTCGCGGCCCGCCTTGGTGGCCATCCGGGCGCGGAAACCGTGCTGGCGTTTGCGGGTGCGCTTGGAGGGTTGGTAAGTGCGTTTCATGGCTCGGCGGTCCTCTTAAAATCTACGAAAACTGGTGAATTGGAGCGGTCACAGTATCAGGCAGCGTTTGCTTGTCAACCGGCGGGTTGTCGGTCTTCTCTCCCAAGACACACACGGCCTTAGAACCCAGCAGCTTCGCGCATCGACCGCGTGACCGGTTCGGGCAGTGCTTTCCCGGCCATGACCAGTTCCGCGATTTCCTCGCGCACCAAAGCGCTCAAATCCTCGTAAGCCTAGCCCTCATCGGCGCCATCACATACCCCGCCCCACGGGAATAAATTCGGGCAATATCCCACGTAGAATCCGTCTTCCTAGCTCCAACGCACGAATTTCAGATAGCGGTCTTCGGCTTTCATCGATTTGACGGGGCATGGGAAAGCCAAAAGTTCAACATCTTTTCGGCCGAGTCTGGCCAACAAATCGCGGAGCCAATTCCAAACGGTGACGCCAAATTTCTTGCTTGCTCGTTCTCAAAGGTTACCTTGCCCTCCCCATCGGTTCACTAGACAATCGCCCGACGCTCCATGACCACCGCTGACGCTCCTGCCGCCGAACCCGCCGAGCAAAACTACGCCGCCGTCAAGGCGGGTCTCATCCCGTTGACCGCCCAGGAGCGCATCAAACAGGAAAAGGACGGCCTGGATGTCATCCACGACATTTATCGCTACGCGCAACTGGGCTTCACCCAGATCACGGAAGACGATTTCGAGCGGATGAAATGGTACGGCGTTTATCGCCAGAAACCCAAGGATTCGGGTTACTTCATGCTGCGGACCAAGGTCCCCGGAGGGCAGCTCACCGGCGCACAGGCGCGCAAGCTCAGCGACCTGGCCGAGCGCTACGGACGCGGCTTCTGCGACATCACCACGCGCCAGACGATCCAGATGCACTGGCTGCGGATCGACGACATGCCGCAGATTTTCGCGGAGTTGGCGGAGGTGGGCGTCACCACGAGCGGCGCGTGCGGCGACGACACCCGCAACGTCATGGGCTGTCCGCTGGCCGGAGTGGACAAAAACGAGATCATCGACGCCACCCCGCAGATGTGGGAGGTCAGCCGCCACCTGACCAACAACCGCGCGTTCTCCAACCTGCCGCGCAAGTACAAGATCACCATCAGCGGGTGCTGCATCCAGTGCGCCCAACCAGACATCAACTGCGTGGGCGTCTTCGGTGTACGCAAGCCGGACGGCGGGACCGGCTACGGCTTCAAGGTGGGCGGCGGGTTGTCGGCGGCCCCGCACATGGCGCAAACCTTGCCCGTGTTCGTGCGGCCCGAGCAGGTCTGGCCCGTGACGGAGGCCATCTCCATCATCTTCCGCGACCAGGGTTACCGCCTGAAACGCAGCCGGGCGCGTTTCAAATTCCTGGTGGCCGACTGGGGCGCGGAACGGGTGTTGGCCGAGGTGGAGAAAATTCTTGGCTACTCGCTGGAGCGGTACACGGATTTCCCGGTGGTGGCCGACCAGGAGACCGACCACCTGGGCGTCATCGAGCAAAAGCAGGCGGGACTACATGCGGTGGGCGTGTCGTTCGCGGGCGGGCGGGTCCGCAACGCGCTGCTGGACAAGTGCGGTGAACTGGCCGCGCGCTACGCCGCGCCGGGACGGGACGCCGTGCGCCTGACCAACAAGCAGAACCTGCTGCTGCTGAACATCCCGACGGAGAACCTGAAGGCGTTGCTGGCCGAACTGGACGCCGCCGGGATGGTTTATCAGCCGTCGAACTTCCGCCGGGGCTGCGTCTCCTGCACGGGCATCGAGTTCTGCAACATCGCGGTCGCCGAGACCAAGAACCGGATGATCCGCATGGTGGAGCAGTTGGAGGCGACCAGCGGTTGGTATCAGGGAAAAATCCGCATCCATTTCAGCGGGTGTCCGTCGAGTTGCGGACAGCACCAAATCGCAGACATCGGCCTGCGCGGCGCGCGGACCAAGCTGCCCAACGGCCAGCAGGTCGATGCATATGATATGTTCATCGGTGGGCGGTTGGGCGCGAATCGGCGGTTCAATGAGTTGCTCAAGGGCAAGATCATCGCCGCCGACGTGCACATGGCCATCGACAAACTGCTGCGCTTTTACAATTCACGGAAGCAGGACGAAGGGGAGACGTTTGCTCAGCTTTGCGACCGCGTGCCGAAAGCGGAGTTCCTGACAGCGTTAAGTTCCTGAACCTCCTTGGATTAGAGCGCATTCCGATTGAATCAGCCTCGGGATCATCGTCCTTGGGTTAGCCTGGGGTGCCCTCGGCGGTGGAAGGTCCTTCGGCTCGTTCCACTCGCTCAGGATGACAGACTTTGGGGGAGGATTCAGTGCAAGGCTCATCCAATCGGGATGCGCTCTAAAGATTTATTCATGGCGACGGCGCGGTGATCTCTTCGCCGGGGCGGAGCATGGGACCAATCTTGGCGGTGCCGCCGGTGCTGCGCGCGAAATCGAAGATTTCGTTGAGGAAGGGATCGTCCGGCAGCGTTGGAGGCAAGTTGTGCACGTACAATTTCACCTTCCGCTCGCGGACGCGCTTTTGAATCGTGGGCCAGAGGTGTCAGGCTGATGCGGTGCTCCAGCGCGTGCAGCGAGGCATGGCCCGGTGCGGGTGCCGCCCGGAAGGTTACCGTTTCCGTGGCCGCCGCCTCGGGGCGAGCGGCCCGGAAGGTCCACCACGCCGCCACGGCGATCCACAGCCCATGCACGCCGAGGCTGAGGAGAAGAAGTTTTTTCGTCTGGAGACGAATCCACCGTTGACCAGCCACGCATCCTTTACTAATTAATTGGTAGACACCCAGCAAGGCCGAATTTGCGCGGCAGTCCCATTCGTTGCCCAATCCCGGGTGCCAATATCCCCCTCCGTGAGCGTGCCCTCCGCCAATACCCGTCGAAATCCACGCTCGCGCTCGCTGGCGCTGGTTTTCATCGTCGCCGTGTTCGCCGTGGTGGCCGCCGGTCTTTTCTGGCGGACCAAAGCGAGGTCCGAACGGCTTCCTCCGCGAATCGTGACGCGCAACCCGTCCGGCCAGGCGCTTCACGCGGTCTCACCGGACGCTGAGCGCGCCGGAAGAATCCGGCAGCTCGCCGCCTATTGGAACGAGCACAAAGCTCGTCTGCGGCAACTGCTCACCGTGGACCACGCGGCGGCACTGGCCCGGCGGAACGAAAAATTTCCCGACGTGGCCGCCGTGGTCAAATTCGGGGAAGAATACGCCCACAACTTCGAGCGGCAAAACTACGAGGTCTTCGTGCGCGCCGAGGAGCAGGACAAAAAGTACCGGGCCAGAAGGGAGGAAATCGAAGCGCAGGGCCGCGGCGGTCTCGGGGGCGATCTTTTGCTCGCCGAGCGTTGGTTGGCGAACGCCGAACCCGTGTCCGGAGGGATAAACGTCGGCGATTTGGCCCGGCAGTTTTGGACGGATGATCCGAACGGTTTGATCATTTTACGCCGCCTCGCCGCCAACGCCGAGCGCCGGATCTCCAAAGATGAAGCGGCAGCCCAAAGGGTCGAAGCACTGCAAACGCCGCAGGAGATGGCCGACTACGTGCGGGCGGCGCGGCTTCGGTGGGAGGCGGAGCAAACGCAGGTCAACATGGAGGCGGGCTACGACGCGCAAGTCAGCGAATACCTGCTCGGCAGCCAATGCGCGGAGATGCTCAGCACGCTGACCAAGAACTACGAAAAGCGGAGCCACGCGGGACTCGACGCCATCGGCAAGGAAAGCGACCAGATTCTACAAGCGATGGACGAACCATTCCTGGCCGCAACGTCGCGCGACGACGAGGAAAGCCGCCGCCTGCTCACGGAGTTAAAGGAATATTTGCTGATGCGTCGGCAGGAAATGGCCGCTGATTGGCCTCGGCGTGTCCGGCTCAACCCAGGTGTTTGTCTGAGTTGCAAAGTAAACTTTGCATCCCGGGAGGATTTGTGAGATGAACCCGGGCGGGATGAGCGACACTCGCATTGAGCCAGCTACCGTCGAGGATCTGCCCGACCTGGCCGAACTGCTGCACGACCTTTTCAGCAAGGAAGCCGACTTCCGCCCGGACCAGGCCAAGCAGATGCGCGGCCTGAAGATGATCATCGAAGCGCCCAACAAGGGACGCATCTTTGTCCTGCGGCACACGGGCCGGTTACTGGGCATGATCAACCTGCTGTTCACCATCAGCACGGCGGAGGGCGGGTCGGTCATCATCCTGGAGGACCTCATCATCCGGCAGGAGCACCGGGGTTCAGGTTACGGCGCGTTGCTCCTGGAGTATGCCATGGACTTTGCCCGGCAGAAGGATTTCCAGCGGATCACGCTGCTGACGGACCGGCTGGATGAACCGGCCAAGCACTTTTTCCATCAGCACGGGTTTCACGAGAGCGGGATGGTGCCGATGCGCTGGCTGCCACACCGCGGGAACAGCCCGACCGGGGAAGGGTCCGGCGCCGGGATCTAAGCATCTGCGAAATGGAAGCTCGGTGGATGGCGATCTCCGAGCGCCATGTGTTCCCGGCGGCGCAGCCGCCATTCTTCCGAGCTTTTTAGACCGCGGCGCGGTCACGAAAACCTGGCGCTCGGAGATCGCCATCCACCTGGAAACCCTCTCGTACATCCTTACTGCCTATCCGGAAGACCCACGCGTTTTTTCTTACGCCCCTGCCGGGGCTTCGGGCGAATGGCGCTTTTCCCCGGGGCTTACGCCCCGGGCTAAACTCTGCCGCCCCTGCCGGGGCTGGGAACCGGGTTTTTCGGATCGGCAGTTAGCGGCGGGAAGAAGTTCCGAGATTCTTTTTCGCAAATGCTCAGCGCCGGGAATCTGCCCGCCGACCGGCGCCCAACCGGCTATCTTCAAGGCATTACCGCTAGCGGGTAGCAATTGACGAAGGTGGTGCCGTCCTCTACAACGGACCACGTCTTGCCCGATGTTGCCCGCAAGCCCGTCTGCGGCTTTGCAGGGCAGCCGGGCAGCCTGGAAACCTAACTCGACCCTTACCACACATCCCAATGAAAAAACGCTTCTTCTTCCTCACGCTCTCGACTGCCGCCGCGATTTTGGCCGCCGCACCGTCGGCACATGCCTACGGCGACAGCGGCATTGCCATGCCTCATCTGGTCACACCGGGGGACACCTTCTCCTTCGACATTTCCGGCTTCAACACCACCAGCGGCAACGGGTTTTTGCTCACGCCGAAGGAAACCGCGACCTTCAACGTGCCGCAGACGTACACGGCGGCCGGTCCGAACGGGCAGGACATTTCGATCACTTCCAGCGAGGCCGTCGGCGCGACGACGACCACGGATACTTTCGTGGTGAGCACGCCGACCAATTTTCTCACGACGGCTACCTTCAGCGGCAACACGATCACCTCTTTGCAGTTCGATCTCGGAGCGGCGAATTCCGGCTCGAACACGATCTCGCTCGTCATCCCGATCAACTCGTACACCGCTACGGGGAGCGCCCTATACAGCGGCGGCAACATCTCGGCGACTCCCATCGTCACGCTGGGGACCGGCAACCTGTCGTACTCGGCGGTCGAAGGTGTCAACGCCGGGACGACGGCTATCAACACATTCGCGGTTCGGCAGTTTACGTTCGCCATCACTTACACGAACGTGCCGGAGCCTTCGACCTATGCGTTCGTGGGCGCGGGCGTGCTGGCGCTGGGGTGGTTGACCGCGCGGCGCAACCACCAACGGGCGACGGTGTCAGCGGTCTGACGCAAGTGACTATTCGAGCGCGGGACCAGATGGCCACGCTTTTCGTTTTGGCGGGGGAGATGCTTCCTTGGGGGCAGTCGGCGACGGGTGCGGGGATCAATAGGGACGGCTGGGACAGCCGTCAGGACCTTGACAGTGCCGCGGGGCGCGGGGAGGCTGCTTTGAACATGGACCCGCTTGACTCTGCCCTTTTGCCCGTTGATCCGCCCAAAGTGGAGGAGATGCCGGCGGTCGTGAATCTGGGGTTTGCGCGAGTGGATCTGGACCGGCGGCGGCGGTGCGGGTTCCCGGAGGTGATCTTTTGCCAGGGCAAGACGCCCTCGGAAGTAGCGGCAATCGCGCGGACCATCGTCGCGCACGAGCCGGTGGTGCTGGGGACGCGGGCGTCGCCGGAACATTTTGCGGCGGTGGCGGAGAACGTGCCAGGGGCGGTTTACCACGCGCGGGGGCGGTGCATCGTCGTCGAGCGCGAGCCGCTGCCGAGGCGGCAGGGGGTGGTGGGCGTAATTTGCGCGGGAACGAGCGATCTGCCCGTCGCCGAAGAGGCGGCGGTGACGCTGGAAGTTTTCGGGAATCCGGTGGAGCGGATCACCGATGTGGGGGTGGCGGGTTTGCACCGGCTGCTGGCGGTGCGGGAGCGGCTGGAGGCGTGCCGGGTGTTGATCGTGGTCGCCGGGATGGAGGGGGCGCTGCCCAGCGTCGTGGCAGGATTGGTGAGTTGTCCGGTCATCGCCGTGCCGACGAGCGTGGGATACGGGGCAAATTTTGGAGGTTTGGCGGCGCTGCTGGGAATGCTCAATTCCTGCGGGAGCGGGGTTACCGTGGTGAACATCGATAACGGATTCGGGGCGGCGTACGCGGCGGCGCAGATCAATCGGCTGTGAGGGGAAGGAGGCAGGGTATAGGGGGGAAATAAAACTCGGCGGCGGGCTGTGAAGAGGTGGAGAGCGGGGTTTTAATGCAAAGGCAAAGGCGCGAAGATTCGCAGAGAGGAGAAGCGGGGATGATCGAACCGCATGGACGCTGAGGCTTTGACGCGAAGACGGAGCGCCCCGCGACGAGGGGGGAGAAGAACGGAGGATCCTCATTTTTTGCAGACCGGCGGAGAGTCGAAAGCGGATTCAGGAACGTAGCGTTTCTGATATTTATCCTTTTCTGATCCCATGCCTGAAGAACCTTCCTCCCCTGCCCCGTTTTCCCGCCGCCAATTTTTATCCAATGCCGGCCGCAGCCTGATGGCCGCTGCCGTGGCCGGTGAAGTTCTGACGAGTGGTGCGGCGAAGGCGGCCGAGCCTGCCGGCGCGACGGGAAAACCGATCAAACTGCCCACCATGCACGCCAAGACCGAGCAAGCGACGGGCCCGGTGCCGGAACCGCTGTTGCCCGGCAAGCGCGTGGGCTTTGCTGTCGTGGGGCTGGGTTCGCTGGCGCTCAACCAGATCATCCCGGCGTTCGGACGTTGTAAGAAGGCCAAGCTGGCGGCGGTGGTCAGCGGGTCACCGGACAAGGCTATGCAGGTGGCGCGCGAACACGGGTTGTCTGAAAAGGCCGTCTATGATTACAAGAGTTATGACGAGTTGAAAGACAACCGGGAGGTGGACGTGATTTATATCGTGCTGCCGAACGGGATGCACGCGGAGTACACCGTGCGCGGGGCCAGGGCGGGCAAGCATGTGCTTTGCGAAAAGCCAATGGCCAACAGCGCGGAGGAGTGTCAACAGATGATCACCGCTTGTCAGGAGGCGGGGCGGAAGCTGATGATCGCTTACCGGATTCAGTACGAGCCGCACAACCGGATTGCCCAGAAATGGCTCAGGGAGAAGAAGTACGGGACGGCCAAGTTGATTGAGGCGGTAAACGGGCAGAATCAGGGTGACCCGGGCCAGTGGCGGCAGAACAAGAAACTGGCGGGCGGCGGATCACTGCCCGATGTCGGGTTGTATTGTTTGAACACCGCGCGGTTTCTCGTGGGCGAGGAGCCGACGGAGGTGAGCGCGATGATCTATAGCACGCCGGGGGATGCGAGGTTCAAGGAGGTCGAGGAAAGCGTGACGTGGCAGATGCGGTTTCCGGGCGGGGTGTTGGCAAATTGCGCCACGAGCTACGGGATGCACGAGAGCCGACGGTACCGGGTCAATGCGGAGGCGGGTTGGTTCGGGCTGGACCCGGCGTTCTCCTATGAAAACCTAGCGATGGAAAGTTCGCACGCCGAGGGAATGCTGGAGTTGCGCGAGAAGGTGGGGATCATGCCGAAGGATCAGTTTGCGCTGGAGATGGATCACATGGCCGAATGTGTATTGGAGGATCGGAGACCATACACGCCCGGGGAGGAAGGGTTGCAGGATCAGCGGATCATGGAGGCGATCTATGCGTCGGCGGCGAGCGGGAAGCCGGTGAAGATTGCCACGCCGGGCGCGGGCGCGGGGAAGCTGGATTTGTTCCGCGGGGACGGGCCGGGAGGAGAAGGGTGAGGAAAGGTGGAAATGGGGGGCGAAAAGCAGGAGGCAGGGAGAACGCGGTGCGATTGGGGGCGGGGAAATTTAACGCAGAGACGCGGAGAAAGAGGAGACTCGCAGAGGTGAGAAGATGATGTGGGGCGATGGCGTGCGGTGGTGAACGGGTACTTTTTGGAGAGGTCCTTCGGTTCGTGAAACTCCCCTCAGGATGACAGGAATTTTGACGGCTGTCTCTTCGCGCGGCAGTCTGGGCAAAGTAGTGATGGAGTGGAAAATTATGAGTCGGCAAAGCGGCAGGCCAGTGTTAGTTTTTGCCGTTCATTCCCTTTGTCTTCAAACATGATTTTCTCCATTCATCGCATTGGCTTGGCTTTGGTAACGGGTTGCTTGCTGGCGGTGTTTGCGCCGGGTTTCAACGGGCGGGCGGATGTGATTCAGTTCCAGGAGAAACCCTGGGATCAACTGGCCAATCATGATGTCGGCGAGTCCGGAAATGTGGCGCTCGGGCTGCGGCCCACGGCCTGGCTGCACGGCGAGACGCCGAGCTGGATCATCCATTACCGGCGCATCACGGAGGCCAAACGCGTGGCGCTGGAAATTGATTTTCACATCACCTTCGTCGCCAAGTTTCTGGGCGCACAGCCCGGACAGTTGGCGCACAAGGCAAACGTTTTCGTGTTTGAAGACGAGAAGGATTGGAAGGAGTTCATGTCCAAGGCGACGCAGTTTTCCAACGTCTCGCCGTGGGCTTCGAGTTTTGCCTACGGCGAGGATTTGTTTTTGAACGTGCGCAACGGGACCACGGGGATTTTTGATTCGCAGACCCTCGCGCACGAGACCACGCACGCCGTCGTGGCGCGGGTTTATCCCCGGAAGCGTTGTCCGTTGTGGCTCAACGAAGGGTTTGCCGAAGAGATGAGCGGCCGGAGCGTCGGAGCGCGGATGGGCCAGTTCAACCAGCGGATGCTACAGCGGTTTCATGCCGCTTCACTGACGCCGGATCAGTTGACGGCGATGACGACGTATCCCACGGATTTACCGGCGGTGGCGCAGCTTTACCAGAGCGCGGAAAAGCTGGTGCGCTTCATGATGACCGATGCTCCCGCAGACCGGTTTCCAAAGCTCTTTGAGTTGCTCGTGAACGGGGAGGATTTGGGGGCGGCGATTCCGAAGGTTTACCCGGATAAATATGCGACCTATGATGCGTTCAAGGATCGATTCGCGCGGCTGGCGAGGTAGAAATAAGCAAGACTCGAACGCAAAGGCGCTACAGCGCGGAGATTCGCAAAGAGGAAGAAGGAAAGGCGGCTGCGCTCACTGCGCGGTGAAGCGGTAGAAGAAGGTGCTGCGGTAGGTCTCGCCGGGGCGCAGGATGACCGAAGGCCATTCGGGGTGGTTCGGCGAATCGGGGTAGTGCTGCGGCTCCAGGCAAAAGGCGGCGTGCTTTTTGTAGACGTTGCCTTTCTTGCCCGAGAAAGTACCGTCGAGGAAGTTGCCCGTGTAAAACTGCACGCCGGGTTCGGAGGTCCAGAGTTCCAGCGTGCGACCACTGGCCGGATCGTGGACACGCGCGGCGAGGAAAGGTGCGGCGGTGGCCGCCGTTTTCGGGTCGTATCCGTCGAGGACGAAGGTGTGGTCGTAGCCGCCGGGGCCGAGGTGAAGCTGCTCGTAGGGATCGCCGAGGCGCGCGCCGATTTTGGTGGGCTTGGTGAAATCGAAGGGCGTGCCCGCGACGGGGCGGAGTTCGCCCAGCGGGATGGATGTGCGGTCCACCGGGATAAATTTGGAGGCGAAGAGGGTGGCCTCGTGATCCAGGATGTCGCCCTTGCTGGCCGGCCCATGCAGGTCAAAGTAGGAGTGGTTCGTGAGGTTGACGACCGTCGGCTTGTCCGTGGTCGCCTCGAAGGCGAGACGCAATTCGTCGTTGTTCGTCAGCGTGTAGGTGGCCTTGACGCCGAGTTTACCGGGGTAACCTTCCTCGCCGTCCGGGCTCGTGTAAGTCAGTTCGAGCGCGGGACCGTCGGGGGTGGTGATTTCCCGGGCATCCCAGAGGCGTTTGTCGAAGCCTTGCTTGCCGCCGTGGAGCGTATTGGGCGCGTCGTTGAGGGCGAGTTGGTAATCGCGTCCGTCGAGCGCGAATCTGCCTTGGGCGATGCGGTTGCCGTAGCGGCCGATCATCGCACCGAAGTAGGGGGACGGGTGGGCCTCGTAACCGGCGAGATCGTCGTGGCCGAGCACCACGTCGTCGAGGTGGCCGTTCCGGTCGGGCACCTTGAGGGAGACGACGATGCCGCCGTAGTTGGTGATGCGGGCCTCGCAGCCGTTGCGGTTGGTGAGCGTGTAGATTTGCACGGGGGTTCCTCCTCTGGTTTTACCGAATGATTGGGGGGTCGGGGCGGGGCTGGCGGGGGCGGTGTCGGCGGCA
>CAHJWO010000020.1 GCA_903642295.1 PVC group bacterium
ATCCGCGAAGAGATCCGGCTGATCCAGGCGGCGGCGCATCCCAACCTCGTGCAAATTTATTCGCTGGCGCAGGCTACAGGTTCCTTGCCCGCGTTTCTGGTGGAAGAAGCGCTGGCAGGTTTCAGTCTGCGTGATCTGCTGGCGGCGCGGCGCGGCGCTTTGCCTCTCGATGAAACGCTACGCTTGCTGGAGCAATCGGCGGCGGCGGCAGACCACGCGGATCGGTGTCGGCTTGAGCACCTCGACCTGGCACTGCGCCGTGTGCGCATCCACTTTCCTTTCGCAGGCGTCGAGATGGACGGCGACGATGCGACCAGATCGCTATTGCCCCTTCCCCTGGAGAAGTGGCCAGCGTGGCACGTCAAAATCCACCCTTTTCCAACCGGGCGACAAGGCGAGGCACTCCATACCTGGGCGGGCGATGTCACCCTGATCCCGGGCGGGAATGGGTCCCCCCGGCGCCCCGCCCCCGGGGCGGGCGCTGTCACGAGTCACCACCTGCGTTCCCTGGCCGCGCTGACCTATGAATTGCTCGGCGGTGCGGCGGGTGCGGGGGACAGCGGTGTGTTCGCTGCTTCGAGGACCATTGCGCTACCGACGTTAAACGAAGCCGGAAATGCCGTGTTGCTGGAAGCGTTGTCCGAAGGTGCGCGCTTCCCGGATTGCCAGGCGTTTTACGAGTCGCTCGCCGACGCTGCATCCGAGGTGAGGGCAGCCGGGAACGCCCCGGCCAGGAAGACCTCTGCCCTGCCGCCGATAGCCACCCAAGATTTTCCGGTGGACTCGGGTAAAGCGCGCGCCGGCCGGGATTTCACGAACGGATCTCCGGCTGGCTCATTGCGAAAGCGTGTCAACGGGGTTGCTCCGGCAGAAAATAATCCGTGCCAGGGGTCAACGGCCTTCCAAGAGAATAGTGAATCCGTCGCGGACTTGTTTCAGCCGCCGTCCACGGTGTCACCGGAGTCCAATCACGGAATACGTTCGGAGAGCAGCGCGTGGGAACGACTGGCGATGGCACACGGTCAACCCGCCAGGCCGGGGCGCTGGCTGCTGGGGGTGATGGCGGCGGGCCTGGTGTTTGTGTGCGTTTTCGCCGGGGTGCTGGTAGCGCTTTTTCATGCAGATCGGACGAAAAATGTTTCCGGGCCGATCCCCGGCACCAGACAGCCGGTAAACGGTGCCTTGGCTGTGCGCAATGCGGCGGCTGTGCCAGCGCGCGGGGCACCGAACCGAAGGGGAACTTTTCGCGCCGATGGTGGCACCCATCCAACCGACTCGGGGCCGCACCCGGATGACCACCCATCGCCTCCTCAGACCCTGGAAGCAGGACGCGATTCCAGCTCAGCGGTTATTGGGATGGCAACGGCCACGCCCTCAATCTCACCCATCGTTCCATCGTCTCCCGCGCCGGACAGGGTGATTGCCGTCCGCCTGTACAGCAGCAGGCGGGGCGTGGAGGTACGCTGGCGCGGCAGGTTGCTGGGGATCACACCGACCGAGGCCTATCTGCCGCCCGGTGAGCAGGAAATCGTGGTGAATTATCCCAACGGACCCGAAACCCATCAGACCGTCAGCCTTCATGCAGACCAACCACGTGCCGCCTTCGAGATTCGCCCCATGAGCGCCGAGTTGGTGCCGCTGAACACGCCGCCACCTGCTCGCGGTGAACGCGTGCCCGGGCTCAATCCCACTTCTGGACGACGGGCGGGAACTGGTGCGCCAGCGCGGATCGACGCACTGGCACCGGCCGCTCCACCCCCGGGGCGGGAAGCGGCACCCGTGCGCCGCCCCCTGCCGCTCGAACCCTTTGTCAACGATCCGGACGAAAAGCACGCTGGCCAGACGGAGAATCCGACACCGAAAAGTTCGGACGACGACGATTAAGCTCGTTGTGCAGCCGCCGGTGGGGGGTCCGGGGGCAAACACCAGCGTTGCCAGGCAAGACAGGCGGAGGTGGTAATCGCCCAGAACATGATCGGGACCACGGGCATCAGATAACGGTCCAGTGGACGGCCTACCGTACTCAGCAAGGCTAAATAATAGAACCAGAGCAGAAGGTTCCCCAACCAGAACAGACGCTCTCGCCCGGACGTTGCATAGACGAGCAAAGGGAGCGCCGCCGTGGTCAGAAAAACCGGAGAAAGCAGTCGCAAACGTCCGAAGGCATGGAGAAACCGTGCCAAGCGCTGAATTGCGCTGTGCTGGTTTTCGGCTCGGTGCAACGCCGTCTGGGATGCCTTTAGTTCAAAAATTCGTTCCGTGAGCGGATCTTCGCGCCCTTTTGCGTCCGCATAAATAGCGGCGTCGCGGCTTGCATCCTGTAATTGTTTCGGCTCAAAAAAGGTCATCCGCTGGGCGGAGATAAAATTGAGGTAGTACAGATCGTGAATGAATTGGCGCAGATAGGCGAATGGATGATGTGCTGCTGCCTCCAGTCCTATTTGCCAACTGACGCGGTTCACATCGACGAGCGTGCCGCCGCGTTCATCGACGATGATGGTCTTCAGAGTGGGCACCACCGTACGCTTGACGATTTCGTTGTTGTCGAGCTTGCCGGTCCGCCGGTAGCGCTCGGCATAGGCTTGCACCTGGTCACGGATGCGCGCTTTGATGTCAGGCAAAACGCCACCGGGTTCGAGGTAGACCCATTGGGCGGTCCGCCCCAGGAACATCTGGCCGTCTTCCGGCTCGGCGGGCCGCTGAGTTTTGCTGATCCGGCTATAAAGCTTGGACGAAACCGTGGGCAGAAAAAACAATAGAAGAAACGTGACTGCGAGGAGTGCGAATCGACGCGGATCTTTTCTCAAACTCCAACCCAGAAGCCCAATCACGATGACCGGAAACACTGGAAAGATGCCCTTTAGCAGATGCATCAATCCGGCAGACAGACCGCAGATTGCAATCCAGGCCCACGAACCATCCCGTAACCCGCACCACCAACTTCCAAACGCCAGCGTGGCGAAAAAGACCAAACAAGTCTCGTTTCGGATCAACCGTTCGAGTTCTAGGGGCATTCCGTAGAAAACGTAAAATAAAGCGCAAACCGCTAGAGGATAGATACATTTGACGGTGATGCGTATCCGAATGAAGGCCACCGTCAGCAAAGTGGTCAAAATACCCACGATGGCTTGCGCGTCGGCAACCGTCTTTAGCGTGCCGCCGGTTTTGATGATGGCTGCCATGAAAAGCGAGTACAACGGCCCTCTCCGGGCGCTCGTCATCCATTGCCCCCCTTCCGACCAAGTCACCGCCGGTGCCAAGTACGAGCCGCTGTCGCGGGTCCAGACGTAAGTTGGCAAGTGGGCGGCAACCCACCACCTCAAAGCTACCGTGCAGGTGATCAGCGCTAACCAGAGCGCAAACTCGGTGGCACGGGATGCGCGCGGCAGCGACCGCAGGCAACGCACCGTTGAAGCGAAAACGGAGCCAAAAGATAGAGCACTTGGCATGTGGGAAAAATACGAGCAAGAGCGGAGCAGCCCGAACGACAAAAGTAAAGGATGGCGGCGCTTTACCCGCAAATCTCCAGGATCATTTCCGGCTGGGCGGCTTTCGCATGGCACTTTTACTTTCGTGGATTTGCTCGCAGGACTCGCCCCGGTGCGCCACTCTGGCCTTCGTTCGCCGAAGCTATCAATCCAAAAGATGGATCAACTGACCATTGGAATTCCCTGCTATAACGAGGCCCACACCATCGGAAAGGTGGTCGATGATTTCCAGGCGGTGTATCCAGCGGCACGGATTTTAGTGGTCGACAACGCCAGTACCGATGCGACGGCGGCAACCGCCCGGCTGCACGGAGCCGACGTGGTGCTGGAAGTGCGTAAAGGCAAGGGCTACGCCGTGCAGCGGCTTTTTCACGAAGCCCGCACGGAATGGCTCTTGATGGTGGACGGCGACGATACCTACCCGGCGGAGGAAGCCCCAAAACTCTTTTCCGCCCTGCAAACTTTGGCTGGCGATACGGTCGTGGGCTGTCGGACCTCGCCGGACGGCACGGCCTTCAAAAGCACTCACCAATGGGCAAACCAACTGCTTTCGGCTTTCATCGAACGTGTGTTCGGATTCACCTGCGGTGATTTGTTTTCCGGTTACCGGCTGTTCACCCGGCGCTTTTATCGCAACGTGCCGTTGATCGCCACGGGGTTCGAGGTGGAAGCAGAACTGGTCATGCAAACCATCGACAAACGCTTTGTGCAGCACAACGTGAACATTGGATACCGCTCGCGCCCCGCCAACTCCTTTTCCAAATTACAGACGCTGCCCGACGGCACCCGGGTGATCTGGACGCTTTTGACCATCGTCAAAGACTGCAAGCCGCTGCCGTTTTTCAGCCTGTTGTCGAGCATCTTGCTCTGCTTCTGCCTTCTCGCGGGCTGGTTTCCGATCAAGGATTACATCGACTATCGTTACGTTTACCACGTCCCGCTGGCGATTCTTGCGGTTGGATTGGCGCTGCTTTCGGCGCTGAGCTTGTGTTGCGGACTGCTCTTGGACACCGTGGTGCGGCATCGGAAGGAAGAATTTTTTCTTCGGATGAGACACCAAGCCCCCGTGGGGGACCGCTGAACTTAACCCGGGCTGGCAGACGGATTTCCCAAACGGCGAAGCGGGTTGCCCGCGCTTCCGCAGATTGAAAGACGATCAACGCATCGCACCTTCCGCCGCCGGTCCTGCTTCCGTTTGGCTGGCGTTAATGGCGTCGATCAGCAGCCGCATCCGCCCGAAATTGCGGCGGTGCGGGGTAAAGATCAGCCGGGGCAACTGCGCCAGTTCCGGCTCGTTCTTTTCCTGCCGCAAGGCCGTTCCCTGGAAAAACCGGCCTTTGCGCAAAATGTCCCCAAAGGTGTCGTTCAGCTTTTGCACGCCTTCGCTGGTCAACTTTCGCGCGAGGCGGATGACCATCTGATCGCCCACGTAGCGACTCGATTGGTAGGTTTTGTAGAAGTTGGTGATCTCCGCGATGGCGTCGTCCACGCTGTTGGTCAAGCGGAACAGGCTGAAATCCTCCTCGGAAATGAGGCCGAGCTTGAGCAGGTGCCCACGCATGAACTCGTTCCAGGTCTCCCAGTAATGGCCTTGCGGCTCGTCTACCAGGACGAGCGGGATCATTTTTGCCTTGCCGGTTTGCAGAAGTGTCAGCGCCTCGAAGCCCTCGTCCATCGTGCCGAACCCGCCGGGAAAAAGGGCGATGGCATGGCTCTCCTTCATAAAATTGAGCTTGCGGGTGAAGAAATAATTGAAGTTCACCAGCTTGGGATCGCCCTCGATGGTGACGTTGGCGCCCTGTTCGAACGGCAGGCGGATATTCAGCCCGAAGCTCTGCTCGGCCCCGGCGCCCTCCTGGGCAGCGCCCATGATGCCGTCCCCGCCGCCAGTGATGATCATGTAGCCCTCCCCGGTCATCCGCCGTGAGAATTCCACCGCCGCGCTGAATTCCGGCGCGCGCGGCGAGGTGCGGGCGCTGCCGAACACCGAAACCTTGCGGAAACGGGTGTACTTGGCAAAAAGGCGGGCGGCAAAGCGCAGTTCCTTGAGCGAACGGTTGTACATCTTGAGGTCCGCGATGCTCATGCGGTCCTGCGCCATCTTGAGCACGGTGCCGATCATTTCCTCGATCAGCTCGGGCGAATGGTCGTAGCCCCAGCGTTTCACCAATTCTTTGACCTGCTGGTCGATCCCGGGATCGCCGGTCGGCGGCTGGACAACGTCGATGGGCGGCGGGGGGTCGGCTTCGTGGGCGTGATGTTCTTCGGGCTGCACGCGGCCTATCTACAATGGATGAGACGGCCGACGCAACCGATGGTTGCCGCCGGCGACGGTCTTGGCTAGCGTGCAACCCCTCCCCGCTACCCTATGATCGTTGTTATCAAACCTCACACCCCACCAGACCTCATCGCCGAAGTGATCGCCGAGGTTGAAAAACTCGGTTACACCGCGCACACCATTTCGGGCGCTTTGCAGACGGTGGTGGCCGCCATCGGCGACGAGACGACGCACACCACGCTGGAAAGCCTGAACGCCCTCCCGCAGGTCGAGCGGGTGATGCCCGTGCAGAAGCGTTATAAACTGGTGAGCCGCGAGTCGCACCCGGAGCCCACGGTGATCGACGTGGACGGCGTGCCCGTGGGCGGCAGCGCATTTGCGGTCATCGCCGGGCCTTGCTCGGTGGAGAGCGAGGAGCAACTGCTGACCACCGCCCACGCGGTGAAGGCCGCCGGGGCGACGCTGCTGCGCGGCGGCGCTTACAAACCGCGGACCTCGCCCTATGAATTCCAAGGACTCGGGCAGGAGGGGCTGCGTTTGCTGCGCCTCGCCAGGCAGGAGACCGGATTGAAGATCGTCACGGAACTGCTCAGTGAATACGACGCCGACCTCGTGGCCGGGACGGCCGATGTGCTCCAGATCGGCGCGCGGAATTCCCAGAACTTCCGTTTGTTGATTGCCGCCGCCAAAACCGGGAAGCCCATCCTGCTGAAGCGCGGGTTGAGCCAACGGATCGAGGAGTGGCTACTCAGTGCGGAATACATCCTGAGCGCGGGCAATCCCAACGTGATGCTGTGCGAACGGGGCATCCGCACCTTTGAGACCTACACCCGGAACACGCTGGACCTGGCGGCGGTGGCGGTGGCCAAGCGGGAGAGCCATCTGCCGGTAATCGTCGATCCGAGCCAGGGCTGCGGACGCGCGGACCTCGTCCCGAGCCTTTGCGCCGGAGCCGTGGCCCTGGGCGCGGACGGTCTGATCATCGAGGTGCATCCCAATCCGGCGGAGGCGCTCAGCGACGGTCAGCAGCAGGTGGACTTCAAGAGTTTCGGGCGACTCATGGACAGCCTGAACCCGTTCCTGAAAGTAATGGGCCGAACCGGCAAAGCGTGAATCAGCGGCGGCTCAAGCGATAAAAAAGCACACCGCCGAGGATCAGGAAAATCACGTTGGGCATCCAGATCAGCAGTTCGGGATGGACATTCGCCCGGTCCCGCAACGTGTTGACCACGATGATGATCAGGAAGTAGGTGAATGCCACCACGAGGCTCAAACCGAAACCCGCGCTCGTTTCCTGGCGGTGCGCCGTAATTCCGAGCGGGATACCGATCAACGCAAAGGTGAAGCAGGCCAGCGAGTAGGAAAAGCGCTTGTTGAGTTCGGTGAATGCAGCGGTGACCGAGCTGACATCTCCCCGGACAGTCTTCTTGAGAGTGATGTCATCCGGAACATCTTTCTGGCGGTTTTTGTCGGCCTTGAGTTGGTTGCGCTTTTGCGTCAGGTCGTTCTTTAACTCGTCGTAGGTAAAGGATTCCACCTTCCGGCGTCCCTGTTTTTTCGCGTAAAGTTCTTCCAGCGAAATCGGGAAGACGAAATCGCCCATCGTGATCCCATCATGGATTTTGGTCAGGTCATTGGGCTGCGCGCTGTCACGTTGCTCATAACGGCTGCCCTCCAGCCGCATGATGATCTGCTTGTTGGCGAGATCGGTCTCCAGGCTGCCCGTGCGGGCGAACACGACGCTCTTTGGCTTGTTGTCGGGATTGAGATCGAAAACGTGGACGTTTTGTAATTTATTGCCCTCCTTGCTGCCGACGTAGATTTTCTTGTTCGGAAAATCGGTGATCACCTGATCCCCGCTGAATGCCGCCGCCGGATTGTTGGTGGCGACCTGGAAGAAGGCATCCTTCAAATTTTGCTGGGCGCGGGGCGCAACGTACAAATTGATCCAGAGACAAACGCCCGAGAAGACCACCGCCAGCACCAGAATGGGCCGGGAGATGCGCCAGATGCTCAATCCCGCGGTGCGCAGGGCAGTCAGTTCGTTGCCGGCGGAGAGCCGGCCAAACACCAGCAGTACCGCCGTCAGGAAGCCCCAGGGAATGCTGAAAATGAGCGAAAGCGGCAGGAAATAGGCGATGAAGGTAATGATGAAGGTCGCGGGAACGTTGTGGTCCACGACGAATTCGAAGAGTTTCTTGAAGATTTGTCCCAGGACCAACACGAGGCTCAGCGTGCAGACCGCGAACAAGGCGGAGGTCAGGAGTTCGCGGCCAAGGTAGCGGTCGATGAGGCGCATGGAGAGAGGACGGCTGGACGAAAATCGGGCGTCAAAAGATTGCGGAAGGCACGCCCCGACGCAATGCTGATCTTTTCCCGCCGCTCCCCTCCCCGCTTCCATGATCCCGCAGGAAACCATCGAACAGGTCGCCGCCGCCAGCGATATCGTCGAGGTGATCAACGGCTACGTCCCACTCAAACGGGCCGGATCGACGTACAAGGCGTGCTGCCCGTTTCACCGGGAGAAGTCGCCGTCGTTCACGGTCAATCCCGCGCGCCAGATGTTCAAATGCTTCGGGTGCGGCGTCGGCGGCTCGGTGTTCAAATTCGTGACGATGTTCGTCAACATCGACTTCCCGTCGGCCGTGCGGATGCTGGCCGAGAAGGCGGGCATTCCCATCGTCGAAGAATCCTATGGGCGGGAGGAAGAGCGCGGCGCGGGTCAGGTGCGGCGACGGCTGCTCGCGCTGCACGCCGAGGCGACGGATTGGTTCCACCGCAACCTGAAGAAATCGGAGAACGCGCAGCACGCCCGCGATTACCTCAAGTCGCGCGGGCTGACGAGCGAGGTGGCCGCCCGGTGGAAATTGGGCTATGCGCCGAACTCCTACGATGCGTGCATGCACTGGGCGGGCGAGCACGGGTATTCTCGGGAGGAACTGATCCAGGGCGGCCTCTTCAAGCCCCGGGATGAGGATGGAGGCGGCGGGGGCCGGTCCAACGGCTACGACCGGTTCCGCGACCGGCTCATGTTTCCCATCAGCAACGAGGTGGGCGAGGTGATCGGATTTAGCGGGCGGGTGCTTTCGGCGGATGCCAAGGGCGGCAAGTACGTCAATTCGCCGGAATCGCCGATTTTCACCAAAGGCAAGGTGCTTTTCGGGCTGCACATGAGCAACCGGGCTTTGCTGGAGAAGAAGTTTGCCATCATCTGCGAGGGGCAAATCGATCTGATCACCGCATTCGAGGCGGGCATCCAGAACGTGACAGCGCCGCAGGGAACCGCTTTCACCGAACAACAGGCGCGGCTGCTCAAACGGTACGCGGACGAGGTCGTGCTGTGTTTCGACTCGGACAACGCGGGTCAGCAAGCGGCGGAACGTTCGCTGCCCGCCCTGCTGGAGGCGAACGTGAGCGTGCGGGTCGCCACGATGCCGCCCGGAGAAGACCCGGACTCCCTGATCCGTGGCCAGGGCGCGGACGCGTTCATCGCGCGCATTCAGGCGGCGCAGGATTTCTTTGATTTCCAGATCGAGCGGCTCGCCGGGAGTTTCGATCTGAACACCCCGCGCGGGAAGTCGCAGTTTAGCAGCAAGATCGCCGAGTCCGTCGTGCTGCTGACGGATAACGTGCTGCGCGAGGCCGTGGTGAGCAAGGTGAGCGCGAGGCTGGGCCTCTCGCCGCAGGACTTCCGTGCCCTGCTGCGCCGCCGACCCGCGCCGAGGACAAACCACGGCCAGGCGGATCTGCGCTCAAGCGGCCGGGAAGAAGGGCAACCGGAGCCGAACGCCGCCCCGGCCTTCGAGGCGCCACCGCGAGAGATCAGCACGTTGTTGAAGGTTTCCTTACAGGACGACGAGGCCCGCCGTTGGTTGCTGGCGCAGCCCTGGGAGGAAGTTTTGCACCAGATCGCGGGGGGCGAACTCCTGGGTCAGGTCTTGATGGCAGATTTTGCCGTGGAAGACGCGACGGCGTTGAGCGCTTTTCTGGGAGCGCTGCCGTCGGCGCAAGAGGAGTTCCTGACCGGGTTGGCGATGGATCGACCTTTTCCCCAGCCTTTGGCGGTGGCGCGGGGGTGGTGGAAGGGGATCGAGCAAAAAATTCTGCTCGAGCGGCAAACCGCCCTGGAAGTCCAGCAGAATATCCCGGGAACCAGCCCGGCAGAGATCGTCCGCTTACAGAAAGAAGTCCTTGACCTAAACAAGAGGCTAAAAGAGATTGCGCGGCTCTGATCATCCCGGCTTTCTGGCTGGCGTTTGATGATCAGCGCCACTTAACCGACCGCCCCGCTCCACCGTCACCATGGCCAGAGTGAATCCTTCCGTTGCTCCTGCGAAAAAGGCCCCCCGTACGGAAGGGACGCCCACCAGTACCAAATCTAAACCAAACTCGAAGGCGGCTGACAAGCCAAAAACGAACGGCGCGCACCCCGGCCCGGTGCCGACGAAAAAAAGCAAAGCGGAAAAACCGGCGCCGGTGGTCCATGCCCCCACCCTCAAGGTGCAGGCAGAAGCACACGAGACGCAGGAGAAAATCCGCGAACTCATCAAGCTGGCCAAGGAGCAGGGCTACCTCACGTGGGACGATCTCAACGAGGCGCTGCCCGACGGCGTCAACGATCCCGACCTGATTGAATCCATCCAGACCCGGCTGCGGGCGATGGAATTCGACATCATCGAAGCATCGGACGTGGATCGATACAAGGACCTCAAAAAGGACCAGGAGAACGACGCGGACGCCGAGGAAGGCGACGAGGACGAGGAGAAAGAGGAAAAAGCAGACGACGAAAAGGGCGACGCGAGCGGACGGCTGGACATCCTCGACGATCCGGTCCGCATGTACCTCAAGCAGATGGGGCAAGTCCCGCTGCTGACCCGCGAACAGGAAGTGGAGATTTCCAAGCGCATCGAGGATTCGGAATCGAAGGTGCAGCGCCACCTGAACCGCTTCGGGTTCATCGCCCGGGCCCACCTCGACCTTGCCCAGAAGCTCGTCGAGGGACGCGAGCGGTTCGACCGCGTCATTCTCGACAAAAAGATCGAGAGCCGGGAGCGTTATCTCAAGGCACTGCCAAAACTGTGCGAACAGTTGGAGGGGACCAGCACGGAGCTCGCCCGGTTATATTCGGCCCGCGCGGAAGGCGGCAAAACCGCGCCCACCGAAACTTCGCGCAAGGATTTTCAACGCCACCAGGACACCCTGCAGAAGCTTTATCCCAAATTCTACTTCAAGCAGAAGGTGACCGAAGAGTTCGTCCACCTCGCGGACGATAACTACCGGCTGCTCAAGCAACTCCAGACGCAGACCGAGAACGTCGCCTCCGGTGCCGGGAGCCGCGTCGATTACTCCGCGAAACTCAAGGAATTGGAAAACCAGTTCTGGCTGACGCCGGACGAGTTTGCCAGGGAGTACCACGAACTTTGGGGCTGGCTGCACAAAGCTCGCAAGGCCAAGGACGAAATGGTCGAGGCCAACTTGCGTCTGGTCATCTCCATCGCCAAGAAATATACGAACCGCGGTCTGTCGTTCCTGGATTTGATCCAGGAAGGCAACATGGGCCTGATGAAGGCGGTGGAAAAATTCGAGTACCGCCGCGGCTACAAGTTTTCCACGTACGCGACTTGGTGGATACGGCAGGCGATCACGCGTTCCATCGCCGACCAGGCCCGGACGATCCGCATCCCGGTCCACATGATCGAGACGATCAACAAGCTGATGCGCGTGCAGAAGCAGCTCGTCCAGGAGTACGGCCGCGAGCCCACCCCCGAGGAAGTGGCCGAAGAGGTCCACCTCCCGGTCGAGCGGGTGCGCGCGGTGCTCAAAATGGCTCAGCAGCCCATCTCACTGCAAGCGCCAGTGGGCGACAGCGAGGACACCAATTTCGGCGATTTTATCGAGGACAAGGGCGCGGATAATCCCTCGGATATGACGGCCATCGTGCTGCTCAAGGCCAAGATCAAGGACGTGCTCGAAACGCTGACCGAACGGGAACGGCAGGTGCTCGAACAGCGCTTCGGTCTGATCGATGGCTATAGCCGCACGTTGGAGGAGGTGGGTCGGCAGTTCAAAGTCACGCGCGAACGCATCCGCCAGATCGAGGCAAAAGCGTTGCGCAAGATGCGCCATCCCACGCGCATCCGGCAGTTGGAAGGTTTCCTCGAAGCGACGGAAGCGTGAACATGTGCAAGGAACGTGGTGAGACGCCAAAGAGCGTACCAGACGGTTCCCCGAGTGCATGTACTGATTCCGACAACGTGCCAGCTTGTGGCTAGAGCGGGTTCAATGGGTACAAGGGCGTGTCAGCCCGGCCATAGAGCGCGTCAACTGCCTCCTCGACCGGGCAGCGCTTTCCATTTGTAGGGTGGGCGCTTCGCCAGCCGGGTGAGGAGGACTATCACGTCGGCCGACGAAACGCCCGTCCCACAGCAGACTTCCGGCAAAAATCGGAAACCGTCCGCAGATTTCGCAGATTTCCGCAGATTGGAGAGAAAAGGGGACAGGCTATCCCTCCACTTCTTCTCAATCTGCGGAAATCTGCGAAATCTGCGGACGGTTTTCTCTCTTGGGAGCACCTTCGTCAGAGATCTAGTCAGAACGAGTCGACTCGTAACGCCTTGACGCAAATCGCGGAAGGCTTGAACCGGGCGGAACCAAATGCTAGGAACGCTCTGCATGTCTGCTCGCCTGGCTATCCCCCTTGCGAACGCGTTGGGCGACCTCCGAATGATGCGCATCGGTGGGTTACTGCTGGCTGCCGTCTTGATTTATCTCTCGCTCGTCGCGCTGGGCCGTTTATTCAAATACCGGTTCGGGACGCGATTGGGCAGGGTTTACCAGTTTTTCTGCCTCGCGGCGGGGCCGTACCTGGCCCTCCAGTTTCTTGCGCCGGGTCTCGGCGGGCGCGTCGAATTGGGCGCGGTCACGGCACTGCTGGGCACGGGGGTCGTGGTCCGGTTGATCGACCAGTATTTCTGGCGCTGGTACTTCGAGGAGCAGCGCAAGGCGCCCGTGCCGAAATTCATCCGTGAGGTTGCCGCCGGGCTGATGCTGCTCGTCGTGGCCGTGTCGGTGTTGCACTACAGCTACGGCTTTGACCCAAAGGTCTTCCTGGCGACTTCGGGGGTGGTCGGCATCATCCTCGGCCTTGCGATGCAGGATTCCCTGGGCAACATCATCGCCGGGTTTGCGCTCCAGTTCGGGCGGCCTTTTCAGGTGGGCGATTGGTTGCTGGTAGATGGTCAACACGTGCGGGCGGTGGAAATTAACTGGCGTTCCACCCGTTTCGTCACCAACGACGATATTCAGCTCGACGTGCCCAACCAGCAGTTGGTGCGGCAAACCATCACCAATTTTCACGGCGGCGGGTCCGCCCACGCCGTGCGTTTCGACATCGGGATCGACTCCGACGTGCCACCGAACCGGGTGAAGGATCTGCTCCGGCGGGCGACCGAATCCTCGCCCGGCGTGTTGCCCCACCCGGAACCGGTGGTCACCCTCAAGAATTTCGGCGAAAGCGCTATCGTGTACGAGGTGCGCTTCTGGCTCGACGACCACCGCGCCTACAACCCGACGGCGGACGGCGTCCGCACGAACATCTGGTACGCGCTGCACCGCAACCGCGTGCGCATTCCCTTCCCGTCCCGCACCGTCCACGTCGAACACGTCCAGACGCGTCGGCATTTGGCCGCCAAGCAGGACGCAACGCACAAAGCAGTGCTGGATTTGCTGCGGGACCAACCGGTGTTCGCCACGATGGGCGACGCCCAACTGCAAATGCTGGTCAGCCACTGCCCGGCGCAGCACTACGGACGCGGCGAGGTCGTCATCCACGAAGGGGTCAACGGATCGTCCATGTTCGTGCTGGTCAGGGGCGAGGCCGGCGTGATGGTCAGGCCGGACGAAACTCCCACCTGGGTGGCGACCCTGCGAGGCGGGGATTGTTTCGGCGAAATGTCGCTGCTGACCGGCGAGAAACGCAGTGCCAGCGTCGTGGCGAGCAGCGACTGCGAGGTGATGGAAATCACGAAGCCCGTGTTCGCGGAGATCGTCAAGCAGGACCCGGCCATCCTGACGCGCCTGAGCGAACTTTTGGCGCACCGGCAGTTGGAGACGGAAGGCATCGTGGCGGCCCATGCCCAGCGCTCCCTGAACGTCGAGGCGCGGGTCCAGGAATACCAAGCCGGGTTCCTGGCGAAGATCAAATCGTTCTTCGAGGTGTAGAACAAACGCGGTGATCGCCCCTAGCGGAAAACCGGGTTTCCGAGCCAATAAGGCGTCCCGATCCCCCGGCGGTAGGCTTCCAACGCGGCGGGCGACGAATTGACCTTCAGATTGCTGTAAAGCATGGACTTGTTGTTCTGCCACCGCTCGTGCCAATAGACCGCCGCGTGCAGGCGCGGGAACCGGGTTCGCATCTGCTCAAAACCTTCGGAAATCCAATCCGCCTTGCTGCCCTTCTCGGGGAATTCGCCCACCCCCCATTCCGCAAACATCACCGGCTTGGTCGGGCTGAGCTTGCAGATTTCTTCGTAGGGAGTTTCGGCCATGTTCTCGAACTCCTCCCATTTGGGATCGTCGGGAAATAACTGCCCGTAAACGCTCAACCCCAGCCAATCCACGTAGTCGTCACCAGGATAGTATTGCTCCATCGCATTCCAGGGCGCGTAGGGATCGGAGAAGTTATTGAGATGGAGCACCCACAGCACGTTGGTGGCTCCCCGGGCCCGCACCCGGTCCACGACATAACGATAGACCCGCTTGAAAAACTCGGGGCCGGCATAACGTGGGGGATTGCTGTCTGCCAACCGCTTTTCGCCGCCGTAATACGTCGCCGACCACGGGAACCAGTAGCCGTTGGCCTCGTTGCAGAGGGAGACCAACAGCGGCGTGCCGAGAGTTTTGGCATCATCGGCCCAGGCGTCGATGTACGCGTCCCACTGGCCGGCCAGGATGTTGTCCAACCGGTACTTGTCGGGTCCGTGAACTTCGACCAGATCTTCGCGGTAGGGCCAATCCCAAGGTGACCAGAACAGGAGGGGAATGGAGCCGTGAGCCGCGACCAGCCGCGCAGCCTCGGCGGGGAAATGCTGTTCACCCCAGTAGCTGGAAAACGCCACGATGGCCTGATGCTTGCCGACCTGTTCCTCGAACTCTTCGATGGCCTCCAGGCTGACGTTGTCTTCCCGCTCCCCGAACTCCATGTAGGCCCCGGTATAGGCACCGTTGGCCGGGACGACCAGCTTCGGCGGGTGATCGAACTTTTTGTGCGGGGGCGGGTTGGCCGATGTTTTTCGCCCACAGCCCGGCGACCACATCAGCATCACCACGACGAGAGCGACAGAGCACCAGCGCCACTGGAAAGGCAAATCGCCCCGGTTTTTCATGCGCGGGAGGGGACCGTGGCCGAGGCGGTGCGCTCCAATTTACCCCAGCCGACCAGGACACCGCGCGCCGCACTGAGGATGGATTTCCAGACCACCCAACTCAACAATGGACGATAAATGAGCCGCATGGGGACCATGATCCAACTGCGGCGCAGAGGTTCGTGCTCCAACACACACGCCAGCACGGCAAGGAGTTGATCCAAGATGAGGAAAGTGAACAGATAGGGAAGCACCGCGCGCCCGCTGCCAAGCAGCACGGACGCGAGCAGCAGCAGATCGACCAGCGGGGTCAACGCGACGAGGATGATCTGGAAAAACCAGATGCTGGGCAAACTGAAAAAACCGAGGGCCTTGAATTTCGGATTAAAGAGCATGTCCCGGTGCTTCCAAAGACATTGCATCGTGCCGAAGCACCAGCGAAACCGTTGTTTCGCCAAGGCGCGGATCGTCTCGGGTGCTTCCGTCCAGGCGATGGCGTTCGCCTCGTAGCGCACCAGATAATTGCGGCGATGCAGGCTCAAGGTGAGGTCCGTGTCTTCGGCCAGCGTTTCGGGACGAAAGCCGCCCGCCGCCTGCAACGCTTCCCGCGAGACCGCGCTGATCGCCCCCGGCGCCACGGTGATGCAATTCCAGGCATCGTAGGCCCGGCGGTCGAGATTGAAGCCACAGATGTATTCCAGCGCCTGGCAGCGCGCGATGAAGGATCGCAAATTTCCGACCCGCGCGTGGCCGGAAACCGCGCCGACCCGGGTGTCGGCAAACGGGCTCACCAGGTAGCGAAGCGTATCGCGTTGGAACAGCGTATCGGCGTCCAGGAAGACGAGCAGACGGTGCCGGGCGAGGTCAACGCCCCGCCGGAGCGCCTCACTTTTCCCGGCGTTCTCCTGTTCGACGAGACGCAGCCTGGGGTCCGCTTCCGCCATCTTGCGCACGGCAGCGCCGGTGCCATCCTTTGATCCATCGTTGATCACCACCACTTCCACTTCGCCCGCATAATCCGTGTCGAGGACGGAGCGCAACGTGGCGGCAATCACCTTTTCCTCGTTGTAGGCGGCGATGATCACACTCACCGGCTGCGGATCGGCGGCGTCTCCTGCCACCGCGATCTGAGCGCGGCTTCTCCGACGCTGCCGCAGCGCCAGCACAATGACCAGCAGGGTGCGCATGACAATCAATGCCGTCGCCACGATCATGAAAGCCCACAGAAAACCAAACGCCGCGTGCAGCGCCTGGAACCCGAGGGAACTGGCCACCTGAGCCAACGACCGATCCTTCGCTTTGAGCCACGGATTGAGGGCGTCCCGGTTGGTCCCCAGAAGTTGGCCTAGCGAAACAATCTGGTCCCCGCGCGCCCGCAAGTAGTCGATGATCTGGGGGAGTGCCTCCACCGTCTGTGCCCGGTCGCCGCCGGCGTCGTGCAATAAGATGATGCTGCCGTTGTGACGCTGTTGCTTGACCCGTTGCAGGATCACGTCTGCCCCTGGCCGCTCCCAATCTTCCGGGTCGATGCTCTCCATCACCGTCATGTAACCGAGGTCCTGCGCGACGACCAAAGGTGCCACCTCGGAAAGCTGGCTGGGGCGGGAATCCGCCTCATAGGGGGGACGGAATAACGTCGTCGAACGCCCGGTGATCGTTTCCAGCAGGCGTTGCGTGGCGTTCAACTCCGTTCGCGTGCGCTGCTCGCCCGCGAGCGAAAGATTGACGTGAGTGTAGGTGTGGCTGCCAAACTCGTGACCTTCCGCCACGATACGCCGCACGATCCCGGGATAATTTTCGGCCTGTTGCCCCAGAATAAAAAAGGCGGCGGGAACCTTCTTTTGGCGGAGGATGTCGAGAATTTTCGGGGTCCAGGTCGGGTCGGGGCCATCGTCGAATGTCAAAGCCACCTGATGCGCACCGCCCGCCCCCTGGTGGTAAAGCGAGGGGTATTCGGGATATTTCTCGTAGGTGGTCGTCAGCAAGCTGGTTCTTTCGTCGAGTTCGACACGCCGGCGGCCATCCTCCGGAGAAATGTCGGCCGTGACAATTTCGCCCTCCCCGATATTGGTGATCGTCTTGCCGGTTTTCAGGTCGGAAAGCTGCGCGAGATCGCTCTTGGAAAGCGGCGTTGGCGTGATCAGGTCGAGGGCGGTCCAGATCTGCGGGTCCTCGGTCCCGAGTCGGCTGATTCCCAGACCGTTGAATCCTTTGGCGTGGGCGGTCCGCGCCTGATTGAGAAAGGTGACGGCGTCCAGAAACCAGACCTCGTGGTTCACTCCTGCCAAGGTGTAGTCGAAGGATGGATTGTACTCGGGAGCGCCGCTTTCGGTGCTCCCCTCCCCGGCGTAAGCCGCGCGGCTCATCGCGTCGGCAAAACTAATGGTGTCCGCCCGCTGCCAGCCGCTCCGATTCGCCGCGTTGGAGTCAACGGCCCAGTCGTAGCCGTAATTCCCCAGCCCGATCACCCACTGCTGGGGGTCGCCGCGGCTTGCCACCGCGTCCAGCCAACTGCTGAACCAATTTTGGGCGGCGATCGCATTCGGCGTGTCCTCCTCGGATGCTTCATCGTGCAGCGAAGCGACAAAAAAATCAACGCTGTCTCCCAGCGTGGTCAAATCGAACACCTGGCGCTCTTCGCCAGCGGGGATCTGCAGCCATAATTGCAACCCGGCGTCATGCAACCCGTCCGCCGTCTTGACCAGGAGATTGGTCAACTCTTCCTCGGTGGCCGGATCGATGCCCTGCCAGTCGATGAGCACACCGCCCGCATGGATCTCGCCGAGACGCCGCTTGAGGTTGTCAACGAATCGGCCTTGCACCTCGGGCGTGGCGCGGGCGAGGTTTTCCACCGCTTCCGCCACGCGTCCCTCGCCGGCGGCATTCGACAAGAGCGGCAGCAAAGTGAGCTGCTTGTTCTCGTTCATGAACTCCAGCAGCGCCACGTCGTTCTCGCCGGAGAACGTGCCGTCGGACGCCGTGAGCGAGAACCACTCCGGGCAAACGTGGGTGAGCCGGTCGGCGTGGGCCGTCAGGGAATCAAAGCTGGCCGGGTCCCAGCCCACGTAGAACCCCAGCCTGATCTCGCGCGCGGCGTGCGGCGGACGGGGCGGTTTTGGAGACAGTTGACGGTTGAGCGCGTCCAGCCGTCGAGCCCCCTTGGGGGATTGGTAGAATGATCGCAGCGCGGCATCACTGGTCGCCGCCGCGCTGGTGACAGCGGGCGTCTGCTTCTGCAGGGAGCGAAGTTGTTCCTTGAGCTTTTTCAGCTTGAGCGGCAGCACGAGGGTCGGCGCAATCAGCAGCGACTGCACAAAAAACACGGACGCCAAAAAAGCCAGCAATCCGAAGAGGACCATCAAGCGGCGCGCGCGCGGCCAGCGCTTGCCGCCACGGTCGAAGAAGACGGGTTTGAAGCCGGAAGGACTGCTCATTCGAGGAAAACGAACGGGAAAAAGGGAAGCCAGGACAGACGGTCCGGCAGGCGTGTTTATTTACAGAGAAGCGTCCCCGTGTGCAAGACCCACGCCCGGCGCGACGGGAGAAAACTACCGCGCCGGTGCCAACACCTGGAGCTGCGCCCCGGTGATCTGAAAAGTGACCGGCGCGTAGCCGATCAACTCGCCATCCGCCTCGAACGGCACGTCTTCCCCGCTCAGCACCTCCACGGAGAGCTTGGAGGTCTGGAAGGAATCGACATCCTTCAGTGCGAGGTGTGTGCCCATGATGATGCACTGAATGTAGCGGAAGAAATCCAGGTAGCCGAGATTTTTGACGACGATCACGTCCAGCTTGCCGTCGTCGATCACCGCCTGTTTGAAAACCGCCAGCGGCGCGCCGTAATACCGCCCGTTCCCGACCAGCACGAACGACCCCTCGCGGTCCGTGTGACCCTCCGCCGTGATGCGCAGCAGCGGCGGCTTGCACGCGGCGACCACCTTGGCTGCCGAGATCACGTAGCTGAGCGGACCAAAGTTTTTCTTGGATTGCCAGTCCACCCCGGCCACCGCCTGCGCATCAAAGCCGACGCCGGCCAACTGCACGAAGTAGTGCCGGTTGGCGCGGGCGAGGTCCACGGGTCGGCAATGGCCGGCGCGGATGATCTCCCAGCATCGCCGCAACTGGTTGCTCGGGACCCCGAGTTCCGAGGCGAAAATGTTCATCGTTCCCAACGGCAGAAGTCCCAGTCTCGCTTCCGAGCCTGCGAGGCCGTTCACCACTTCGTTGATCGTCCCATCCCCACCGGCGGCGACAACCGTCCGAAATCCCTCTTCCACGGCTTGCCTTGCCAGACTGGCGGCGTCTCCCGGGCCTCCCGTTGGCCGGACGACCGCGTCGGCATCGAGTGCCTGGATCTTGTCGCGCAAACCCTTGGCCCGTTCACTGCGAGCGTAGGGGTTGAAGATCACCAGGATTTTATCCCGGTTGCCGGGCGCGGTTTCCAGCTTACTATCCGAGCGCGGACGATTAAGTTGTTTCAACGTGAAAAAGCTCGGCTGGTATGCGGTCAGCGCGGTGGTGGCCGCCTTTATCCTCGGTGGCGGACTGCTGCTCGCCGCCAACCTTTACGTGCAATCCCGGGCGGTGCAACATCGGATTCGGCAGGCGTTGAGCGCGAGTTTGCGGATGCCGGTCAGCCTGAGAAAGACAACTTTCACGCCGTGGGAAGGTCTGCGCATCGATGGCATCACGGGCGAATTGGGCGGTGATCCGAGCCGGGGTGAAGCCGGATCGTCAGAGGTCAATCTCCTGACGGCGCATAGCTTCCGGTTGCAATTTGCCATCCTGCCGTTATTGCGAAAACAGTTTGTCATCAACGACATCCTGCTGGACCGTCCCCGTCTCTCCTGGGTGCAAGATCTGGACAGTCGCTGGCGACTCCCTTACGAAAAGGTTGGCACGAAAGGCAGGCGGGACCATCCGGGGACTGCTCCGGTACCCCCGAACCCATCGTCGGCCCCGGCCGGGACCGCGGTGCCGCCGCCGGATAGAACCGCGGTTTCACCGGTTTTACCGGGAAAAAATCCGGAGGTGGATCCGCCCACGGTGCCAGACTTCGTGCCGCCCCGACAGGTGGCAATTGATAAATTTCGCCTGCGTCACGGGAATATGGATTTTTTGAACCGCCGTCGCGGCCTCCTGGGGCGGTTCGAGGAGGTGAATGTGGACGGAAGTTTGGTCGACCCCGACCACGCGACGGGGGTCGCGCAATTCGAGAAAGCTGTCATTCCGCGGGCGGGGCTGAAGCTCGGCCGCTTTCAGTCGGGCTTTTCCTACGATCATGCTGCGGGATTGACCCTCAACGACGCCACCGCCATGCTTGCCGGGGGCACCCTCTGCGCGGATTGCCATATTCGCACCTCTGAAACCGGCACTCCCTACGACGCGCGGTGTCGCATGGAAAACATCAGCCTTGCGCAATTGATCAAAAGCGCGGGCGGCAATTTCGGGCTGATTGACGGCACCCTCCAGGGCAATCTGGATGTAAGCGGCGTGACCGACGACCCTGAAAAAAGCAATGCGGCCGGAGAAATTCGTCTGGTGGATGCCGAGATTCGCAACCTCCCCCTGTTCCAAGCCATCGGGAGCGCCTTGCGGATCGACGATCTCCAGCATCTCCAATTCAAAACGGCGCGGTTGGTTTATCGCGTCGAGGGCAGTACGGTCGAAGTCCAACCCCTCGTCCTCGTCTCCAATAATCTGCAAATCACGGCGCGGGGGCGCTATCTCGTCGGCGACGATCGGCTTGATCTCCACGCACGCCTGATGATCGACGAGTCAGTGAGCCGCCAGTTGCCGCGCATCGTCGAGCAGCAGTTCACGCCCTGCGGTGATGAGATGCCCGGGAGTCGCTTCATTGATTTCGACATCAAGGGGCCCATCAGCAAACCCAGCAATAACCTGTACCAACGAATGTTGCCAAACACGATTAACGGTTTATTGGATCGCTGGCTGCGTCCTCATCCGAAACGCACGAAGGATCAGCCCACGCATCCGGTCGAGAAACTGTCCCCACCGGTGCAAGGTAATGACACGTGATTCCCGCGTCTTGTACGATCCTGTCGATTTCCTAGCATGGCTCTGCGCGTGATTTCCGGTTCGGCGGGGGGCATTCACCTTGATTGTCCCCGTTCGGGTAATGTTCGCCCCACGATGGATCAGGTGCGAGGCGCGGTGTTTTCCAGCCTCGCCACCCTGATCCCCGAGGCGCGGGTTTTGGACCTTTTCGCGGGCGCCGGAGGTCTTGGCATCGAGGCGCTGAGCCGTGGCGCCAAGGGGGTGACGTTCGTCGAACGTGACCGCCGGGCGGTGGATTGCATTCGTGCCAACCTCGAAAAAACCCGGCTGCTTGGGGGGGCGGAACTTCTTTGCCTCGACGTGTTTGTGTATCTGGGCCGAGCGGCCTCGGGTCAACCGTTTGATCTTGTCTTCGCCGATCCTCCCTACACGACGGCGGATCAACCCGTGGACTTTGCCGTCCGAATGCTCGCTTCGGCGGAACTCGTCGCTCGTTTGATCCCCGGTGGCCTGTTCATTCTGGAGAAATCGCCCGGCAGTCCGTTGCCCGAGGATCTCGGTGGTTGGGAGATCATTCGACAGAAGCGATATGGCACGACGGAGGTGCTTTTTTTACAGCGAGCATAAATTTTAGCCTGCCTTCTTCCGGTTTGTTGCGTCGATTCTACAATCTCCTGTTTCCGCTCGTCTTCCTGCTGCTCCTGCCCGGCTATTTGCGCCGCATGGTGAAGCGGGGAAGCTACCGCCGGAACTTTGGACAACGGCTCGGCTATTATTCAAGGGAGACCAGCGAGAGGATCAAATCCATGCCGGGCGCGGTTTGGGTGCAGGCGGTCAGCGTCGGGGAAATGCTGGTTGCGCTGAAGCTGATCGCCGCCCTGCGCGACCAGAGCCCGGAACTGCCGATTATTCTTTCGACAACGACCACTACCGGCCACGCCGTGGCCGAGGAGCGGGTGCCCGGCAACGTGGAGGTGGTTTATACGCCGGTCGATCTTCCGGGAGCAGTGCGCCGGGCATTCGATGGTTTTCGTCCGGCGCAAATGGTCATTGTGGATGGTGGATTGTGGCCAAACCAACTCTGGGAGGCACGTCGGCGCGGGGTGCCAACCGCACTGGTGAACGCGAGACTTTCCCCGCGTTCGGAGCGGCGATACCGCCGTTTTCCCAGACTGGCGCGCGCCCTGTTCGGTTCACTCGATCTGGTCTGCGTCGCAGAAAAGAACGAGGTGGAGCGCTGGCAGAATCTGGGCATCAGCCTCGCGTGCCTCCGGCCGACGGGAAGCATCAAATTCGACGATGCCTTGCTGGTTTCCACCGCCGTCGATCACCCGACCGGAGAAGCGGCCCGTCAGCAACGAGCGCGCCGGGAGCTATTGGCCTCATTCGGAGTTGGAGCTGATACCCCGATCCTGCTGGCGGGAAGCACGCATCCGGGCGAAGAACGAGCGATCGGCGAGGTGTACTTGAAACTCCGCGCCCGTTTTCCAAATCTCTTCTTCATCGTGGCTCCGCGTCACGTCGAACGTGCTCGCCAGGTCCACACGGAGTTGGCATCGCTCGGACTAAGTGTCGCGTTGCGAACGCCAATTTCCACGGTTCCGCCCGCAGCAAATCCAAACACGTTGCTGCTCAATACGACCGGAGAACTCAAAGAATGGTTCTCCGTGGCTACCGTGGTCTTCATCGGTAAGAGCTTGTGTGCGGTCGGCGGCCAAAATCCGGCGGAGGCAATCGCGGCCGGGATACCCGTCGTCTTCGGTCCGCACATGGAAAATTTTGAGGAACTGACGGCGCGGCTCCTGGCAGCCGATGCGGCTGTACAAGTCAGCACGCCGCTGGAATTAGAGGCTCGTTGCGGGCAACTCTTCGCGGACAAAAGCGAACGAGCGCGACTGGCAAAAGCAGCGCGAAACGAGATCATGGTCCACCGAGGTGCGGCTGTGAGGACGGCGACGCTTCTGCTCGCGCAGAAACGAAATTCCGCTTGCGAAGCAATCTGATCGTCAGCATATTTCCGCGTCTCGCGTCAGGAGGTCAGCAGAATTGACCCTATCGTCCAGCGGTTAGGACAACGGACTTTCATTCCGTGAACCCGGGTTCGATTCCCGGTAGGGTCGCCATCAAACAGGTGCTGAGTGTTCTGCATCGTGCTAGGCGAAGGAGGCATCGAAGATTCGCTCGTTGCGACGTGCTCGCTGCATTGGCTCTCGCGCGAGTGCCAGCGTTTCCTCCGTTGGTCGAGTGATTTTTTGTGAGGATTGCCGACGAAAGGAGAAGACGACGATGTTTCTGATTGACCACGTCTGCCGACGTGGAGTACATATCGAAACGCTCTTGGAAAGGGCGTTGTCCGAGCAGAGATTTTGGTGAGGTGGCTGAGCGGTCGAAAGCAAAGCTTTGCTAAAGCTTCGTAGTCTTAACAACTACCGAGGGTTCGAATCCCTCCCTCACCGCGCTCGTTTGGCGGTCCGTTTCTTCGCCGTAAATTCCCCCCGACGAATACGGCGGCCCGGAGAGTCGCCCTTCGCTTCGGGCGTCGATGATTCCACGCTCAAATCGCTCCCAACAGTTGTCGTAGAACGAAAGGCAAGATGCCGCCATGCCGGTAATAATCGACCTCGATCGCGGTGTCGATCCGGGATCGGAGCGAAACTTCCTGCTTGGTACCGTCCTTCCGGTGGATCACCAAAGTCAACATCTGTCCCGGGTAGGTTTGGTCAGATAAACCGATCAGGTCAAAGATTTCTGATCCCTCCAATCCAAGGGTTTGCGCGGTGGTACCTTCCAGGAATTGCAGCGGCAACACACCCATCCCGACCAGGTTGGACCGGTGAATTCGCTCGAAACTGACGGCGATCACCGCTTTTACTCCCAGCAGCCGCGTCCCTTTTGCGGCCCAATCCCGGCTGGACCCGGTACCGTATTCCTGTCCGGCGAAGATGACCAGCGGCACGCCGTCGTGCTGGTAGCTCACGCTCGCATTGTAAATAGGCATCACCGTGCCACCGGGGTAATGCTTCGTCACTCCACCCTCGACGGTGGGAACCATCAAATTCTTGATGCGCACGTTGGCAAACGTCCCGCGTGTCATCACCCGGTCGTTGCCGCGTCGGCTCCCATATGAATTGAAGTCCTTCGGCTCGACCCCCCGCGCAATGAGGTACTGGCCGGCGGGTGAAGTCGCCTTGATCGCGCCGGCGGGCGAGATGTGGTCCGTCGTCACCGAATCACCGAAAATTCCCAGAGGCCGGGCACCCTTGATCTCCACGATGTGTCCCGCCGCCATGGAAAAATCCAGGAAAAACGGCGGCTCTTGAATGTAGTCACTTTCCTGGTCCCACTCGTAGGTGGCTCCTACCGTGGCGGGGATTTCATTCCATTTCGGATTTTGCTCGGCAAAGTCCGAATAAAGCTGACGGAAGATTTCCGGCTTCAGCGCCGTGGCCATCGCCTGACGAACCTCATCCATACTCGGCCACAGGTCGCGTAGATAGACCTCCCGTCCATCCCCATCCTTGCCGATGGGGTCCGTCGAGAGGTCCAAATCGACCCGCCCCGCGAGCGCGAATGCCACGACCAACGGCGGCGACATCAGGAAGTTCGCCTTGATGTTCTGGTGAACACGCGCCTCGAAATTGCGGTTGCCGCTCAGCACCGACGCCGCGATCAGGTCATGTTCCGTGATTGTTTCCTCGATTTTCGGGTGAAGCGGCCCCGAGTTGCCGATGCATGTGGTGCAGCCATAGCCGACAATCTGGAACCCGAGTTGGTCCAGGTACGGTTGCAAGCCGCTTTTGGCCAGGTAATCGGTCACCACCCGTGAACCCGGTGCCAGCGAGGTTTTCACGGCGGGATCAACCCGCAGACCGCGCTCGACCGCTTTCTTCGCCAGCAGCCCGGCACCGAGCATCACGCTCGGGTTCGACGTATTGGTGCAGCTGGTGATCGATGCGATCAGCACGCTGCCATGTCCCACCTGCGTGTCGCCGCGATGAAACTCCGGCTCGTGCGTATCCTCCAGCATTTGAGCCGGGGTGCCGGTAGGGCGATTCGTAATCATCTCCGACTGGCCCGCCGTTTCTCCCATGAGGGTGCCTTCCTTGACGACCATCCCGGCCCCGGTATCCGTCGCCGAAGCCGGGCTGCTGGCGGTGATCTCGTGCTGGGACGGGACCGCGTCCGCCTCCAGATGGACCGCAAAACGCTCCGGGAGGGCGTGCGAATCCTTGCCGTACCCGCCGTCGGCGAGCGGACGGTCCATGAGTTGACGGAAGGTGTCGCCCAGATCGGGCAAATTGATCCGGTCCTGGGGACGCTTCGGCCCGGCGACGCTCGGTTGGACGGTAGAGAGGTCCAGTTCCACTTCCACGCTGTAGTCGATTTCCCCCTTTTTCGGCATCCCGAACATCCTTTGCGCCCGGAAGTACGCCTCGAACGCCGCGCATTGCTCCGCGGTACGGCCGGTCGAGCGCAGGTAGTTGACGCTCTCCGCATCCACCGGGAAAAAGCCCATCGTGGCGCCATATTCGGGGGCCATGTTCGCCACGGTGGCGCGGTCGGTCAGCGGCAGGGAGGCGGCGCCTTCGCCAAAGAATTCCACGAACTTGCCGACCACTTTTTTCGCGCGGAGGAGCTGCGTGACGTTGAGCGCGAAATCCGTGGCGGTGACTCCTTCACGCAAAGCGCCTGTCAGATGAACCCCAACGACCTCCGGCGTCAGGAAGTACACGGGTTGGCCGAGCATCCCGGCCTCGGCCTCGATGCCGCCTACCCCCCACCCCACGATGCCCAGTCCATTGATCATCGTGGTGTGTGAATCCGTGCCTACGAGGCTGTCCGGATAATAAAGTTGCGTCCTGGTACCGTCCGAATCCACTGTCTGCGAGAGTACCCCTTTGGCGAGGTATTCCAGATTGACCTGATGGACGATCCCGATGCCGGGGGGGACGACGCCGAAGGTTTTGAACGCTTGCTGCCCCCACTTGAGGAACTGGTATCGCTCCCGGTTCCGGGTGAACTCCATGTCCATGTTCAGCTTGAGCGCCAAGGCGCTTCCGGCGAAGTCCACCTGGACGGAATGGTCCACCACCAGATCGACCGGCACCAGCGGCTCGATGATGCCGGGATTTTTCCCCAGCCGGGCCACCGTTGCACGCATGGCCGCCAGATCGACCAGCAGTGGGACGCCGGTGAAATCCTGTAAAACGATGCGCGCCACGACGAACGGGATCTCTTCGTTGATCGGCTTCTGCGCGTTCCATCGCGCGAGATTCAACACATCCTGCTCGCTCACCTTTTTGCCGTCGCAGTTGCGCAGGACGGATTCCAGGACAATGCGGATGCTGTGCGGCAGCCGCGAGATCGGTCCCACCCCGGCGTCCTCCAGTGCGGGCAGGCTGTGAAATTGCCCGGTGCGCCCGAGGCCGGCATCGAAGTTTTGGAGGGTCTGGAACGTGTTGAGCATAGCAGGGGATGAAAACTAGCGAATTACCAGGCCGGTTGCAATGGGCGATAGCGGCGAGCGCAGGGCCTACGCACCAAAATGAAGCTGGACTTGCGGTGGCTGGCAAGCTGGGAGCATGGACAAAGCTGCTGGCCC
>CAHJWO010000021.1 GCA_903642295.1 PVC group bacterium
TTCTACTTCGAGGAAGGGCAGGCGCGTTACGGCCAATATTATCACCTGACGGGCGAGGAGGCGTTCTGGCAGTTGTTTCTGCACGAGAAACTCAGCGGCACTTTTTCTTTTTCCATCGTCGAGCCGGGGCAAGGAAGCCATCTGGGGCCCTGGATCGACCGCAATCCCACGGACTTGCTCATTACGGCTCTGCAATACCGCGACGAATTCAAGGGTTTGTGCGACTACCTGCCGGCCCCGAATACGACCCTGCGGCGCGAGAAGCTCAACCTGGACTGGCCGGATGCCGAGCAAGACGAGTTGCGGCCGGTGGCCGAGGCGATCTGGCAGCGGTGCTACAGTTCGGAACTTAGCCTGGAGGAGCTTTCCCAGGAGCTTGCCATCTGCGAGCTGAAGTTTTTCAAGACGGTCATGCAGCTCGTGGAGACCGGACATTTCTCACTTTTGGAGCAACAGGGCCAGGACGTGGCGGTGTGAAGTGGACCTGCGTGGGAGGCGGGACACGGGGTGGGGGAGCGGGGAGGCAGGATGCAGGATGCAGGATGCAGGATGCAAGATGCAGGATGCAGGATGCAGGATGCAGGATGCAGGATGCAGGATGCAGGATGCAGGATGCAGGATGCAGGATGCAGGGGGCAGGGGGTATCACTTGCAAACACAGGGCTGACGCATCAAAATTTCTGTCATCCTGAGCGGAGTGAGGCACGAACGCAGTCGAAGGACCTCTCGGCAAGGTACTCGGCTGCCCCTTGGGATGTGCATCCCCAAGCGCAGAGCGTATCCCTGGCCGAAAGGTTTGCCTTCGGCTGTCTCGCGGACCCGGCTTTCGGGTCGTGAAACTCCCCTCAGGATGACAACGAAATTTAGAGCGAATCCCGTTTGAATCAGCCTCGGGATCATCGTCTTTGGGTCAGCCTGAGGTGCTTTCGGCGGTGGAAGGTCCTTCGGCTCGTTCCACTCGCTCAGGATGACAGACTTTGGGGGAGGATTCAGTGCAAGGCTTATCCAACCGGGATGCGCTCTAGATGCGTCAGCCCTGCTTGCAAACGGCGCGAGGCCGAAACGATGGGTCCCTTTGGATATCAGCCTCTCCTCTAAACCTCTGTCATCCTGAGCGAGTGTAACGAGCCGAAGGACCTTCCCGCGTAGGGTTCAAAGGCAGATCAATGGAACACTGGGAGCAAAGAATTTGCAGCGTGATGTTTCATCGGACTACCGCGAGGGAAGGTTTGCCTTCGGCTGTCTCGCAGACTCGGCTTTCGGCTCGTTGCACTCGCTCAAGATGACAGAAATTTAGAGGGACGGTCATCTTCTATAAGATGCAGTGGCCCGCACCCCACATCTTCTCTCTTGCATCCTGCCTCCTGCCTCCTGCATCCTGCATCTCGCCTCCTGCCTCCTGCATCCTGCATCTCGCCTCCTACAACCTGCCTCCTGCATCTTCCCCCATGCCCCTCCCGCACGCGCTTTCCCTCCTCGCCGCCGCCCCCGCGCGGCTCGCCCGTTGCCCCGCCCTGGTCGGCCTCGACGGCTTCGTGGATACGATCCTCCACGTCGTCGCCCAGCGGCAGACCGCCACCGAATACACCCGCATGACCGAGACGCGCTCCTTCGCCGAGCGCATCGGCGAGGCCGCCGGGCGCAGCGCGAACTTCGAGTTCGTGCCCAAGATGACCAAACTCGGCGGCAACGGCCCCATCATGGCCAACGCACTTTCCTACTTCGGCCTCCCGATCACCTACCTGGGGAACCTCGGCTCACCCGGGCCGCACGCGGTCTTCTCGGAGTTCGTCGCCCGTTGCGAGCGCGTCATCACCATCGCGGAGCCCGCCTACACCGATGCCATCGAGTTCGAGGACGGTAAGCTGATGTGCGGCAAGAGCGAAACGCTCAAGGACGTGAACTGGGAGAACATCCTGCGCCACCTTCCGCTCGAAGAACTGCGCGGCATCTTCGCAAACAGCGAACTGATCTCGCTGGTCAACTGGACGATGATTCTGCACACCACGGACATCCTGCGCTCCATCCTGACCGACCTCGTGCCCACGCTTCCCCCCTTGCCGGACGGCACGGGCGACGGCAAACGGTGGATGTTTTTCGATCTGGCCGACCCGGCCAAACGCTCGCGCGACGACATTTCCGAATTTTTGGAGGTGGCCATCGAATTCCAGCGGCACTTCAAGGTCGTCCTGGGCCTGAACTTTCAGGAAAGCCGCCAGATCGGCGCTGTCCTCGGCCTGCCCGATCCCGGCGACGAACGCGACGACGTGACCACCCACGCCGCGCGCATCCAGGCGCGTCTCGGCTTGGAAACCGTGGTGGTCCACCCCACGCATTTCGCCGCCGCCGCCGATGCGAACGGCTCGGCCTGTGTGGCCGGCCCCTTCACGCCCCGACCCCTGATCACGACCGGCGCAGGAGATCACTTCAACGCCGGGTTCTGCCTGGGCCGCATCCTGGGCGGCGACCTGGAGGAAAGTCTCCTCCTCGGAGTTGGCACGAGCGGCTTTTACGTCCGGCAGGCCAAAAGCCCGACCTTGGCGGACCTGTCCGACTTTCTGGCGACGTTCTAACTTTTGTTCGCCCTGCGTAGCTACCTGATTGTCTGGTGTTGGGGCAACCGCTCCGGTGGCCGAGTGCACATCCCCCGTTGCCACCCTCCCGAACCCTTGCCGGGGAACACCCACCTTCTCCAAAATTGCCATCCGTCCCACCGCCGTAAATAATTTTCCGTCCGTCGGAATATGTCATCGGATTTGGCGTCACCTCACAGTGACACCGTCTCTCGCATGAAATCCATCCTCCGACTTCTCGCCGTCGTCTGCCCAACCGCGCTCACCTTTCCCTGCCTGATCCTGCCCGCGCAGGCGCAGACAACCGTGTCGCTCACCACCAGCGGCAACTGGTTCACCGCGGGGAACTGGAATCCGGCGACCGTGCCCAACAACGTCGGCGCGAACGTTTACAATGCCACCGTGGCGGGCGGCCGCACCGCCACGCTCGATGGCGATGCGACGATCAAAGATCTCAGCCTCGGCGGGTCGAGCAGCAGCTATTCAACCATCACGCTCAATCCTGGACGCACCCTGACCGTCAACGGCTCACTCAGCGCCGGGCTTTATACGCAATTCAACGGCGGCGGCACGCTCACCCTCACTGCCGGCGCTGGCGCGAGCAGCGGCAGCAGCAGCAACGCCCGGCTGACCTTCGACAACGTCACCTTCAACAACCAGGTTGGCTCGACCTTTTCCGAGAACGGATACAGCGCTTTCGTCAGCTACCTGGGCAATGGGGGCATCATCAACAACGCCGGGACTTACAGCATGGACAGCGCGTCCGGCGGCATCACTTCCTTCGGCACCGGCGGCACCTTCAACAACAGCGGCACCTACCAGGGCAGCGGCACGACGAACGTCGCCTTCAATAACACCGGGACCATCAACGCGAAGGCTAATTCGAGCAGCGGCTCGGTCGGTGCACTGGCATTCGGTGCCAGCGGCACGAGCAGCGGCACCGTCAACACTGGCCTGACCGGCAACCAGAACGTCCAGTTCACCGCGGGAACGTGGAATTTCACCAGCGCCAGCACAAATACGGGAGCGGGTAAATTCATCGTCGCAGGCGCGGCGGTGACGATCAACGGCACCCATAACGTCACCGGCACGACGCAGGTCAGCAGCGGCTCGCTCACCTTCGCCAATGCGAACACGACGCTCGCCGGGCCGCTCACGGTCACCGGCGGCACGACCACCTTTACCGGCGCGAACACCCTCGCCGATCTCAACCTTGGCGCTTCCGGCTCCGGCGGCGGCACCGCCATCGTGAACCTCGGCGCGGACGGCACGCTGACGGTCAACGGTGCGTTCAACACCGGCACCTACAGCCAGGTCAACGGGACAGGCGCGGCTTCCATCACGGCCAAAGGGGGCGGCTCGGTGGGCGGCAACTCGGCCTTTATCCTGAGCGGCGTCACGCTCAATAATGCCGTCGGCTCGACCATTACGCAGGGCAACGCGGGCGGATTCGACAACACCCTCCAAAACGGCGCGGTCATCAACAACGCGGGCACCTGGCTTTTGCATAATCAAAACGGGCGCGGCCTCGTGGCGGCCAGCGGGGCGGCGGGCCTCGGCGCGGCCTTCAACAATACCGGAACGCTTTCCGCCGATGTCACCTACACCAGCGCCAACGTCGGCTTTGCGCTCAACAACAGCGGGGTGGTCCGGTTGGACACGGGTGTGGGCGGCGGCGGCAGCCCGACCCTGGCGGTCGGCACGTTCACGCAGACGGCGGGCAGCACCCAGCTCAGCCACACCAATAACGCGCTTTCCGCGACCCTCTCCTCGTCGAACCCGATCCAGTTTCAGGCCGGGTCGCTCGTGGGCAGCGGCCGCCTCCTCGGCAACACCGTCGTCACCGGCGCGAACACGTCGGTCGGCCCTGGCTACGGCATCGGGACGATCTACGCTCAGGGCACCTATCAACAGACCGGTGGACTGCTCGCCCTCCAGATCGGACGCACCACGACGATGGCGGGCGGCGCGGTCAACGATCTCCTCACGGGCACCAGCGCCCTCACGCTCACGAATACCGCCGTCACGATCAGCCTGTTGCCCGGCAGCCCATACCTCCAGGTCGGCGATTCGTTCACGGTCATCTCCTCGACCGGCAACGGTCTGGTGCTCACCGGGGACACGTTTACCCTCGACGCCTCGCTGAGTCTCTACACCTTCACCACGACGCAAACGGCCGGCGCCTACACCCTGACGGTCAGCGCCGTCCCCGAGCCGGGCACCTGGGCGCTGCTGGGCGGAGGCCTCCTCGCCCTTCTGGCCGCCCGCCGTCGGTCGTCAACGACGTGAGGTAGGGACAACGGTTCCAGCCGTCCCATTTGTCTCTGATCATCTGCGGTGTCTGCTGGAAGGCCCACCCCAACGAAAGAATAGACTTCCGGCAAAAATCGGAAATCGTCCGCAGATTGCGCAGATTTCCGCAGATGGGAGGAAAAGACAAGTAGTCCCTCTGCTGGTCATCTGCGAAATCTGCGCAATCTGCGAAATCTGCGGACAGATCATCCTTCGCATCGACTTCGCTTGGAGATCTGCCTAACCGGCAACAGCAGCCTCTACTTCGCCAACACCAGAATCCGCCGAAACTCCTTCGCCGCCACCGGCACCACCGACAAACGGCTCTGTTTGATCAGCATAAACTTCTCAAACGCGGCGTCCGCCTTGATCACCGCCAGCCCCACCGGCCTGGCCAGCGCCTCCACCGCACGCAGCGTCACGGCGGACCAGTCATCGCCGTCCTCCTTGGTCACCGTCGGGTCCGGGAAGGCCGCCCGCGACACCTCCGCGATGCCCACCACCTCCTTGCCGGTGACGCTGTGGTAATACAGCACCCGGTCGCCCACCGCCATCGCGCGCAGGTTGTTCCGCGCCGCATAACTGCGCACGCCGGTCCAATCGGTTTGCCCATCCTTGACCAACCGGCTCCATGAATAGGCCTCCGGCTCCGATTTCACCAACCAGTAATTCATGGAAATGCCGGGTGTGCGGACCGCGTCAACCCATCAGGTTGACCGGCAGTGAAAACCGCAAACTCGCGCCGCCGACCCCCAGACGGCCCACCTCCAGACAGGTCAGCGACGCCTTTCCCACGGAAAAATTTTCACCATCCTGCAAACCGAGCAAGCCCGCGATCAGGTCGCCGAGGTCGGGCTGATGCCCCACGATCATCAACGAGTCGAGCCGCTGGTACGCTCGCAACTCGACCAACGCCGCGTCGGGGCGCATCCCGCTGGCGAGAAACGGCGCGTTCTGCGGCGTGACCCCGAACGCGGCGGTAAACCCCTCCGCCGTCTGGACCGCGCGCCGGTAAGGGCTGCTAAGAATCAGTTCGGGCTGCAGTCCATGACGCTGACAAAACGCGCCCACCGTGCGCGCCTGTTCCACCCCGCGCGGAGTCAGTTCCCGGGCGGCATCACTGGCCGCCTGATCCACCGCCTCCGCGTGTCGCAAAACGTAAAGTCTCATTTGATCATCCTGCATCCTGCCGCCCGCCTCCTGCCTCCTGCCTCCTGCCTCCCGCCTCCTACATCACCATCCCGCCATCGACGGTCAGCACTTGCCCGGTGATGTAGCTCGCCCCGGCGCTGGCCAGGAACGCCACCGCGGCGGCAATATCCTCCGGCAGCCCGAACCGCCCCAGCGGAATATTCCCCACCACGGTCTTCTTGATTTCCTCCGGCAGGGCATCCGTCATGTCCGTGGTGATAAAACCCGGGGCCACGGCGTTCACCGTGATATTCCGGCTGGATAACTCTCTCGCCAGCGACTTCGTCAACCCCAGCAGCCCCGCCTTGCTGGCGGCATAGTTGGATTGCCCGGCGTTGCCGACCAGACCGCTCACGCTGGAAATGTTGATGATGCGTCCCTTGCGCTGGCGCAGCATCGTGCGCTGGAACGCCTGAATGAAGAAAAACGCCCCTTTCAAGTTGGTATCCAGAACCGTATCCCAATCGTTCTCGGACATCCGCAAGCTCAACCCGTCGCGGGTTACTCCGGCATTATTCACGAGAATATCGATGGTCTCGTATTCCGCCTGGACCGTTTTCGCCAATGCGCCGATGGCGGCGGCGTCGCTGACATCCGTGGCGTAAGCCCGCGCTCGCAGGGTCCCGTTCTCGCCGGGATAAGTGGCGTTAACCTCGTCGGCGGTCCGTTTGGCGTTCGCCTCCTGACGGCTCACCACCACGACGGATGCGCCTTCCTTGGCGAGGCGCATGGCGATGGCGTGACCGATCCCACGGCCCGCCCCGGTGACGACGGCAACCTGATTGGCAAGCGAAGGGGAATTTTGCGGGTCCATAAAAAAAATGAAAGAGGATGAAATCGGAATAGAAAGATGTAGCGAGGCCGCCAGCGAAAACAAGCGGCGTCTGCCGATAGCAGAAAGCCCAGCCCTGTCGGGAAGTAAAACCACAATCTTCCGCCCTGAACCTTGAACCTTCCTCGGATTCTTGGTTCCCTGAATTCTTGGATCTTCCGCCTACGGCGTCTGTGGTGTCTGCGCAAACGTCCGCCATTCATCCAGCGTCTGCTGGGCCGCATACGCCGGGCGGAAACGGTTGATCAACCCCGTGAGAACCCCCTCGCGCCGCTGCACCTGAATCCGTGCATCCACCAGGCTGTCCACCTGGTCCGTCCACAGGTCGAGCAACGCCGGATTCGTCTTCACCTCCGCGTTCGCCGCCGCGAGTTGATCCCCCGGCACCACGTGATCCATCACCCACAACCGCGCGTGGAGCCACTGCCGCGCCGCGCGCAACTGGCGGCGGGACCGCCGTCCGTCCGTCCGCACGCTCGCCCGGGTGCGCTGGTAATCCGCCTCGAACCGCCGGATGAGTGCCTCGCGCAGCCGAATGGAACCGTCCGCCAGCCGCCGCCGCGCATCGTCCAGACCGTGCAGGTGCCGCTTTTCGGCCATGTGCAGCGGAGCCTCGCGCAGCAGGTACAACAGATGAAAATACAGGGTGTCCAACGCCCCGGCCACCATGGCCGCCACCAACCCGAAGGCCACGCCCGCCATCACCGTGTCGCGGACCAGCAATTCGAGAATCCCGAAGGTGATCAGCCCGGTGATCAGCGCCACCGCACCCTCGCCCTTGAGCGTTTGGAAGATGAGTCGTAAGCCTTTCATACGTGGGCGCCGGTCTCGGCGGGAGCTGCGATCATTTCTTGTTCGGCATGACCCCGGATGCGGGCCTGGATAAAGAAGGTGGCCACCACCAGCGCCAGCAGCGAGGCCAACAAACCCGAGACGAGCAGGTTCAGCGCGCTGAACCACGACTGGAAAAGATCCCGGGTGGACACGTCGGAAATCACGTCGAGGATGTGTTCGCTCGTGGGCCGCACGAGGCAAATCTTCACGAGGGCCAGGGCCGCAGCCACGACGCAGAAAGTGATCCTCAACACGAAAAGCGAGCGCAACGTGCGCGGTACGATCTCGTTGACGAGGGCGAGTTGATCTTCGGTGTACATGGGATCGTCGGAGCTGTTTATCGGTTGGCGAGGGAGGCCGATCCCCTCTCGGACCGGTGGCCCGGGCGGCAGCCTCCCTTTTTACGCTGGACAAAAGCGTTTTTCAACCGGCGATTACCGCGACCGCGTTTCTCAAGGAAGCGGAAGGCAACGGCTTCTGTCGCCAGCTGGATGATTCTTGCCGACTCTGGACCGAACGGCCGCCCAAGCAGTTCAGTTTTGGGGAGCGCACGCGCCTCGCGTGCTGCCGACGGCGCCCCGCCGTTGGCTCCGGAGTAACGGCCCCCGCGCTTTGGCGAGGCACCAAAGCGGGCACGCGAGGCGCGCGCGCTCCCCGGCATCCTCCGCAAATCGAAAGACCTTGAACCGCACCCTCGCCCGGTTGCCGGGAAACGAATTTTCTGCTATAGTAAGTCAGTCCACGCAGAGCAACCCCCTTTCCCCATGAGAACCAACTTGTTGTTGCTGACGGTCATCGTGGCCGGCGGCTGGTATTTGTTTTATCCCGCCGCCCCGGAGCCCGCGCCGGTGCCTGCCACCTCCGCACCGGTTCACCGCGCGGACTTCGGCGGTGTGCATACCTTCTACTCGACGCTCAACGATCCGGCGGTGCCCGTCAGCTCCACCCACAGCACCCAGCCTCCGGTTGCGACCGGGAACGGCCTCGCGGGATCGACCTCCTTGTCCCTTGGTGCCACGAGCGCGGTCAACCGCAACGGATCTGGCGATGGGTCGAATTTGAATATCAGCCAGCGGTCCGCCGACATCGCCCGCACGGCCCGGGGCGAATAACGCTTCCCCGCCGCGCAGCGGCTCGTCACCAAGGTAGGGACGGCTGTCCCAGCCGTCCCCATCGGGCCGCAGGCCCCTCCCTTCTCTTTCGCGGCTCCATCCCTCCGAAAAGTCGCCAGATCCCCCTCTCACGGTCTCGTCCCCATCCCCGCCGCCACCCGCATTTTCCCCTCCGCATCCACCTCGCACTCCACCCGGCAGGAAAACGCCAATCCCACGTCGCCCCGCTCGGCCAGCGTCGCGCACAACACCGCCAAGCCGGGCGCGATAGCCAGGCTTTCCTCGACCCCGTCGTGCGCCACTACCAGCGGCTGGCGAAAATCCACCAGCCGCTCGTCCAGCCACACCGAAAAACGCCCCTTCGCCGGGTGCGCGGTGATGGCCAGCCGATTCTCCCGGCAGGTCGCATCGATCTCCCGGCCTTTCTCCGGCTGCGGATCGCTCAACCAATAAAAATCCTTGATCACCCCGTCGGTCTCCTCCCAGGTCAATTCTCTCGGCACGGGGTTGCGCCGGTGCGGCAGCATTTCGCGGAGTTGATCGTGGTCCGGCAAGTCGCTGTGGTGACGCCCCGCCTGCACCGTGAAAGTCACCGGGAAAATATCCGTCCGGCTTCCCCGCAACTCCTGCACCGCCCGCGCAAACGCCTCGCACCGCTCCCTTCTCCCGTAGGCATCGTCAAATTCCCCCACGGCAAAGTCGAACGCCGTATTCCGCAGCGTCTTCGGTGAAATCAATCCATCGGTCGGCGCGGCGGCGCTGCTGTGAATGGCGGCAAACCGATCCGGCATCTTCGGCCCGATGGCAAACGCTCCGTAACCGCCGTGCGAATATCCGATCAGATAGACCCGGTCGAGGTCCACGTCCTGGGCCACCGCGACCTGCCGGATCAGATTACTCACCAGCGGGTAAACGTAGTCATCGTAGAATCCGTTCCAGGTATCGTTCGGCGCGCGCAAGGCCAGGTACAGATACCCACCCAGACCGGGCTGATCGTGATAATAGGACTGCATGATGCGCCACTGGCTATCATTGACCTCTTTCGGCGCGCCCCCGCCGCCGTGCATGGCGATGACCAGGCCCCAGCCGCCCGCGGGTTTCTCGCCGACACGCCGCAAAGTATAGGGACTTTCGTACCCCTCGAATCGCACCCGGTTTGCGGCGAAATCCGCCGCCGTCTCCGCGTGGATCGGAGCCCGGCGATAAGCCTCCCACGCCATCTGTCGGACCACCTCCGGCTGCTCCTGCAAAGCCGCCTCCAGGGCGGGATCGAACTTCCAGGTCGCCTGCCGCTCGGCTGGCGCGGCAAAAAAATCCTCCAACCCATTCAAAGGCCGCAATGCTACCTCCACGATTTGCTGCGCTCCCGGTTCGACCACCACCCGCTTCTCCCCGCCCATCCCCTCCTGCTCTGCCTTCACGTTGAACGTCTGCCCATGCGGCAGATCGAACGATAGCAGATCATTCAGGTCGGCGTTCTCACCCTTGCTAGTGCCAGTGCGCTCGACCGTCGAATCCGTGATCCCCGCCACCCGGACCGTCGCCGCGACGCGTTTTCCACCTTCCGCCGTCACGCGCACCATCACACGCGCCGTCCCCGCCGCCTCGCCTGGCCCGCCGCCGGTGGTATAACGCTCCGTCACGTTCTCCGCGCTCACTTCCCCGCTGTCGGGTCCCCACGCGAGCGGAAACGGCAGACCCGTGTGCCGAAAACTTACCGCGTAGATCGCGTGTCGCGGCGCGTCCTTCTGCGCCAGCGCCGCGTCCCGCTCGAACCACGCATGATCCAGCCCGCGCTTGTCCGGCTCCGCCGCGCCGACGAAGTGCCATTTCCCGGCGTCCCAGATTTCGACCCACGTATGGTTGCCGCGTCCGTCGATCCAGTCGGGAATGCCCGCCAACCGCGCCGGGACACCGACCGACCGGCAAGCGTCCACCAGCAGGATCGACAATCCCGTGCAGGACGCCAGCCCGCTGGCCATGCTCTCGGCGGGACTCTGGTCGGCCCGCGCCCGCTCGGTCGAATAGCGGACCTTCACCGCCCCGAACAACGTCTCGTTGATCCGTTGCGCCGCCGCGCCGGCGGTGGCGCAGCCCTCGACCAGCGGCAGGCACCGCGCGCGCAGGTCCGCCCGCCACGGGTCGCGGCGTTCCCCGGCGTTCGCGTAAGGCAGCACGTCGTTGAGAAAAATCTCCGTGGGGACGCTCCCCGCCCAGGGTGCGTGCAGCCGTGCATCGGTGGCCTGGGCCACCTCCGTCAGCAGGAACCCGGCGGACAGCCCCCGCAAGTCCCGCGCGGGCATGTTCTCCAGCAGGAACTGCATGGATTCGCGTTGCGCGCCGGGCACCTCGTCGAGCGCGCGCCGCAACTCCGTCCCGTTGGTCCCCGCCCGTTCCAGGGCTTGGGCGACGGCCTCCGGCCACCAACGGGCAGCGGCGGGTTCATCCTCTGCACGGACCAACCCCGCCGCGCAAAGCAGCATTCCCGTCAACAACCAGCCCCCCCTCCGTCCGGCCACCCATCCCTTGGCTGATCCACCTCGAAAGCTATATTTCGTCATCATCTCCCGTTTCGATTTACGCCTGACCGCCACCCTACCGTGTTTCCAGCCGGTTTGGCGACGGGTTCCTTTCGGGAACCACCTTTCCGTTTGCGGCCCGCAACGGCGAATCTAGTGTACAGCATGAGTATCTCCGAACAGGTGGACAGCGACATCAAGGACGCCATGCGCGCCAAGCAGGCCGATAAGCTCTCGGTTCTTCGCCTGCTCAAGGCGGCAATCAAGAACGCGGCCCTTGAGAAGGGCGGGCAAGCCGGGGTGCTCGACGATGCGGAAGCGACCGCCGTCATTCGCAAGCAGGTCAAGCAACGCCAGGATTCCGTGGACAGCTTCGAGAAAGGCGGCCGCGCCGAACTCGCCGAAAAAGAACGAACCGAAATCACGCTTCTCCAAACCTACCTTCCCCAAGCCCTTTCCGTCGAAGAAATCGGCCGGTTCATCGACGAAGCCATCGCCGAAACCGGAGCCTCCACGAAGGCCCAAATGGGTGTCCTGATGAAAGCGGTCCAGGCCAAAGTGGCCGGCCGCGCCGACGGCAAGACCCTCAGCCAAGAGGTCCAAAAGCGTCTGGCTTGAGACCTCCCCGCCGCGGAACGGCTCGTACCCGGTAAGGTAGGGACGGCTGTCCCAGCCATCCGTGACTGTCCGGCAACCGCCCCTCCACCGAAAACTACCCACCCGACACCCGGTAAGGTAGGGACGGCTGTCCCAGCCGTCCGTGACTGTCCGGCAACCGCCCCTCCACCGGAGACTACCCACCCGACTAACCTAAACGCCCCCGCGCTGAACCTTCCGGACCCCGGCAGGGGCGCAAGAAACCCGCGCGGATTCGCCACTGATTGTTTCCCATGCTCAGCGCCATCATCGTCGCCGCCGGCCGCAGCCAGCGGATGGGCTTCGACAAACTCTTCGTGGACCTCGCGGGCCGTCCGGTCGTGGCCTGGAGCGTCGCCGCCTTCCAGGCCTGCGCGGAGGTGGACAACATCTTCCTCGTCACCCGCCCCGAGCGGGAGGGGGAGTTCCGCGCCCTTGCCGAGCGCGAGGGCTGGGCCAAGCTGCGCGCGGTCCTGCCCGGCGGCACGCAACGGCATCACTCCGTCTGGAACGGCCTGCAAGCCATCCCCGCAGAATACACCCGCGGCTTCGTGGCGGTCCACGACGGTGCCCGGCCCCTGGTGACGCCCGATATGATCACGCGCTGTCTCGCCCTCGCCCGCGAAGCCGGAGCCGCCTGCTGCGCCGCGCCGGTCAGCGACACCCTCAAGCGCGCCGACGCGGAGCGCCGGATCGTCGGCAGCGTGGACCGCACCGGCCTCTGGGGGATGCAAACCCCGCAAATCTTCTCGGTCCCGACCCTTCTAAGGGCCTACCAGGAAGTCATCGCCGCCAACCTGCTCGTGACGGACGAAACCAGCGCCCTGGAGCGCCTCGGCGAACCGGTCGCCCTGCTCAACAGCGGCGACTCCAACCTCAAGATCACCTACCCCCAAGATTTGGAACTCGCCCGTCACCTGCTGGCCCTGCGGGGGTAAGACTCCGGATCTTTTCTCCCCATGTATCATTTGACGACCCTGCCCAACGGCCTCCGGGTGGCCACCGCCGAAATGCCGCACATGGCCAGCGTGTGCGTCGGCCTCTGGGCCGCCGTCGGCGGACGCCACGAAAGCGCCCGGCTCAATGGCGTCGCGCACTTCCTGGAACACCTGCTCTTCAAGGGGACCAAGCGCCGGACCGCCCGGCGGATCTCCGGCGAGATCGAGAGCCTGGGCGGCTACCTCGATGCCTTTACCGCCGAGGACCATACCTGCTACTTCGCCAAGGCCGAGGCCGGGAAACTGGCGCAGGTCGGCGACGTGCTCAGCGACATCTACCAGCACTCCAGACTGCCCGCCGCCGAGGTCGAGCGGGAGCGGGGGGTCATCCGCGAGGAAATCCTGATGTATCAGGATCAGCCCGCGCAGGTGGCGGAAGAACTCCTCGCCGCCGCCGTCTGGCCGAAACATCCCCTGGGCCGCCCCCTCGCCGGGACGTTGGATTCCGTGTCTTCGCTCCGGCGGGACGAACTCCTCCACTTCTGGCATGACGCCTACCACGCCCGTTCCACGGTGCTGGCCGTGGCCGGGCGGGTGACCCACGGCGAAGTCCTCGCCCGGTTGGCCCCGGCGTTGTCGGGAATGCCCACGGGCCGCGTGCCCCGCTTCACCCGCTGGCAGGTACCCCCTCGTACGCAACTCACCCGGCCCCAGGGCATCGTCAACCACCGCGAGGTCGAGCAGGTCCAGCTCGTGCTGGGCTTCCGGGCGGTGGGTCGGCGGGACCCGCTGCGCTTCGCCATCCGGGTGCTCAACGCCGTGCTGGGCGAAAAAGCGGACTCGCGGCTTTTCCAGAGCCTGCGCGAGCGCCGGGGCCTTTGCTACTCCGTGCAGAGCGAAATGAGCATCCTGGAAGAGACCGGCCTCCTGACCATCTCGCTGGGCCTCGACGCCAAGCATTTGCGCTCGGCCCTCGGCTTGATCCGCCGGGAGATCGACCGCCTCTGCGATCAACCGGTTTCCGCCCGGGCCGCCCGCGAGGCGAAGGACTACCTCATCGGCCAGCATCGGCTCGGGCTGGAAAGCACGACCAACCAGATGATGTGGCTGGGCGAGTCGATCCTCGGGCACGGGCGCATCGTGCCGCCCGCCGAGGCGGAAGCCTCCTTCGCCGCCATCACGCCCGCCGACATGCAAGCCGCCGCCCGGATCTGCCTGCGGGACGGCTTCCGCGCCGTGGTGGCGGTCGGTCCGGTGGAGGCAACCGGCGACGATCTGCTCCGGTGGTTCGGTACGAGGTAAGGAGGGCTCTCCGAGCCCTTCCCCGACTGTCTCCGGACGGTGCGCAAGACCGGGCAATCACTACTTTGCCAAACAAATCACGGACGGGCTCGGAGAGCCCTCTCTACCCGGATGCTTTTTACAAATTTCGGATTTCGCTTTGCGCTTTCCTGGTGAAGATTGCCACTCTTTACCCCAAAGCTGCCGAAGCAATGCAAGTCGAACTCGAAACCCTCCCCAACTGCATCACCGCCCTGCACGTCGAAGTTCCGCCCGAGCGGGTGGCGCAGGAACGCCAGACCATCTTGCGTGACTACCAGGGTGCGGCGCGGCTGCCGGGCTATCGTCCGGGCAAGGCCCCCAGGACCCTCGTCGAGACCCGCTACAAAAAGGAGATCGCCGAGGAACTCCAGCGCAAGCTGGTCTCCACCGTCACCAAGGAGGCCGTGGCCGAAAAGAAGCTGCGCGTCCTTTCCTACGGCGATGTGGGCGCGGTCGAGTTGGGCCAGGACAACACCATGCGTTTCACGGCCAAGGTCGTGACCGCCCCGGAATTTGAACTGCCGCCCTACAGTGGTCTGGTCGTCAAGGCGCCCCCGGCGGAGATCACCGACGCCGACGTGGACAAGGCGCTCGATGCACTCCGGCAGCGGTTGTCCGATTTCACGGACATCACCGACCGCGGCCTGGCGATGGAAGATTTCTGCGTGATCGACTTCGCGGCCCGCCTGGACGGCCAGCCGCTCGGCGAAACCCTGCCGGACGCGCCCAAGGAACTCTCGGGCAAGGAAAATTTCTGGGTCAAGCTCGGCCCGCAAACGCTGCTGCCCGGTTTCAGCGAGGCGCTGCTCGGTGCGAAGGCGGACGAAACGCGCGATTTCGCCATCGACGTGTCGGCGGACTTCCCCCTCGAAAGCCTCCAGGGCAAGAAGGTCGATTACACCGTAAAGGTGCGCGAGTTGAAGCAACAGGTTCTTCCCGAATTGGATGACGCCTTCGCCGAGAAGGTCATCCCCGGCAAGACCATCGCCGAACTGCGGACCCTGGCCCGCGAAAGCCAGGAAAACGAGCGCAAGGGGCAGATCGAGGAGATCAAGCGCCGCCAGATCATCAACCAGTTGGTCGGTGCAACCGATTTTGAATTGCCCAACGACTTCGTGCGCGGCGAGACCCGCCGCATCATGAACGACATCGTCAAGCAGAACCAGGACCGCGGCGTCAGCGACGAACAAATCCGCGAGAACGAACGCAACATCGTGAGCAACGCCGACGCGGCGGCGCGCCAGCGGCTCAAGAGCGCGTTCATCCTCGTGCGCATCGCCGAGAAAGAGGGCATCAAGGTCACGCAGGAGGAATTGCTGGCCCAGTTGGATGCCATGTCGCAACGCTACCAGATGCCGCGCGAGAAGCTGATCCGTAACTTGCAGGAACGCAACGGCTTCGGACAGATCGAAGAGGAAATCCTCCTGGGCAAGACGCTTGCTTTCCTCGTCGGGAGTGCTAATGTGGAAACCGTTGCTTTGGACGATCCGGCCGTCCTCGCCGCCGAGGAAGAAGACGAAGAAATGGCCGAGACCTCCGAGACTCCCAACGAACCTACTTTATGAACCAATTTCCCAAGACCCTGTCGGTGCCGCAATACATTTCTCCCCACGCGGAGAACCCGACGAACACTCCGAGCGCCAATCTGTACATCCCTTACGTCGTCGAACAGACGGGCCGGGGCGAACGCTCGTATGACATTTACTCGCGGCTGTTGAAGGACCGCATCATTTTCATCGGCACCGCCATTGACGATCAGGTGGCCAATGCGGTGATTGCCCAGCTTCTGTTCCTCCAGATGGAGGACCCGAAGAAGGACATTCACCTTTACATCAACTCGCCCGGCGGCAGCGTCACGGCGGGTCTGGCGATCTATGATACCATGCAGTTCGTGACGTGCGACGTGACGACCTACTGCCTGGGCATGGCCGCCAGCATGGGGGCGGTCCTCCTGGCGGCCGGGACGCGCGGCAAGCGGTACGCGCTGCCGAACTCGGACATCATGATCCATCAGGTCAGCGGCGGCGCGCAGGGTCAGGCCAGCGACGTGGAGCGAACCGTGGAATACATGTTCAAGCTCAAGAAACGGCTCATCGGCATCCTGGCCGATCATTGCGGCAAGGGGCACGATCAGGTCCGCAACGACTCGGACCGCGATTACTACATGAGCGCCAAGGAGGCGAAGGAATATGGTTTGGTCGATCTCGTGGTGGAGTCACGCAAGCAACTCAAACCCGAGAGCAAACCGGAATTGACTTCGACGACCCAGGCGATGCTCGACAACGCTTTGGACAACGATTTGTCCGGGAAAACCCTGCCGTTGCCTGCCCGCGAGGAGCAGCCCAGCAGCAACAGTTAAGCGGCATCCGATGACCTGCGCCCGGCGGACCAGCATGAAAAATATGTCTGTCCGCCGCCCGTGGCACGCCGCAGGCTATTATTAGTTCGATCCTTACCCCGTAAATGGCTCGCGCTTCCAACCTCACGATGTGTTCCTTTTGTGGCAAAAGCCACGCGGAGGTGCGCAAGCTCATCGCCGGTCCCGGTGTTTACATCTGCGACAGTTGCATCAACGTCTGCAAAAACATCCTCGACAAGGAACTGAACGACGACGCGCGGCGGCAATCGACGGTGATCCGCGTGCCGAAGCCGAAGGAGATTCGCACTCAGTTGGATCGGTACGTGATCGGTCAGGATATGGCCAAGAAGGTGCTCTCCGTGGCGGTGCATAACCACTACAAGCGCATCACCCAGAGCGGCAGCGAGGGCAGCACGGCCCTGCCAATCGACCCGATGGCCGACGTGGAGATCGAAAAGAGCAACATCCTGCTCATCGGTCCGACCGGCTCGGGCAAGACGCTGCTGGCGCGCACGCTGGCGAAGATTCTGGACGTGCCGTTCTGCATCGCGGACGCCACCACGCTGACCGAAGCCGGGTACGTCGGCGAGGACGTGGAGAACATCATCTTGCGTCTGCTTCAGAACGCGGATTACGACGTGAAGCGCGCCGAGATCGGCATCGTCTATATCGACGAGATCGACAAGATCGGGCGCAAGACCGACAACGTGAGCATCACGCGGGACGTGTCGGGCGAGGGGGTGCAGCAGGCGCTCCTCAAGATTTTGGAAGGCAGCTCCTGCAATGTGCCGCCGCAGGGTGGCCGCAAGCATCCGCACCAGGAGTATATCCAGGTCAACACCGAGAAAATTTTGTTCATCTGCGGCGGCGCGTTCGTCGGCCTGGACAAGATCGTGCAGCGGCGTTTCGGCCAGAAGACGCTGGGCTTCGGGCTGGGCTCGACCGTGACGGTGGATGCCGGACGCGAGGTCACCGTGCCGATGCCGGAGCCGGAAGATTTGTTGGCGTTCGGGATGATCCCGGAGTTTATCGGGCGCCTGCCTGTTATCAGTACACTGGAACCCTTGAGCGAGGAAGAACTGATGATCGTGTTGACCGAGCCGAAGAACGCGATGGTCAAGCAGTACAGCAAGTTGCTGGCGATGGAAGGTTCGGGGCTGACGATTACGAAAGACGCCCTCCGCGCCCTGGCGGCGCAGGCGGTCAAGAAGGGCACCGGTGCGCGGGCGCTGCGGAGTCTCCTGGAGCGGCTGATGCTCGACATCATGTACGATCTGCCGAGCCGTGAGGACATCGCCGATGTGACGATCAACCGCGCGGTGGTCGAAGGCCGCAAGGGGCCGTTGATCCGCAAGAAGCAGGATCAGGATGCGGCTTAAGCAAGTAATGTGTTGGTGGGAAGCAGCAGGATTGCCTGCGTGAAGTGCAAGTCGAACGACTTCGGATTATGGACTTCTGCTACAACTGGCCGCGTCAACCGTTATTGTCGACCATGCCGTCGGCTCCGTGCGGCTGATTACACCTCCCGCAAGACGGCGAGCGGGCATCGCCACACAAACGCTGAATGGGTTGCAAAGCTGGCGTTATTCGAATGCTGCGCCATCTGTCACCGTGCTTGGATTGATATTCCACCACGACCAGACCGCCGCTACCGACACGTCTGGACTCGGGACCATATTGTCCCTCTCAGCCGTGGCGGGACAGACCATATTTCCAACATTCAACCCGCCTGTTACTAATGCAACTCAGGTAAGTGCGACGGCAGGGCTTTGAAGCCTCGCGCTGTGACGTGATTTCGCAGGGGTACGTGTGCTGATGCAGGCGTTCACTTACTTCGCCTTGCGCGCGAACTGGACTAATCCATTCGTTTGAGTCATTTTACGGTGATGCAGACCGAAGCTTTTGAGCGCAGCTTGCGCGCCTATGTCCGTCGTCAGCCGTTTCAGGCTTTCACCGTGGAGCTAACGAGCGGCACACGTTTTCAGGTTCTGCATCCCGAGGCGTTAGCATTCAACGGGGGGTTGGCGGTTTACATCGCCCCGGATGGAACTCCCAGCTTGTTTGATCATGAAAGCGTTAGCCAACTTATGGGCAACGCGGATGCGCCATCTGCTCAAGCCCCTTGACTTCGCTTGCCTGCCGGGACGGACAAAATTGTTTTCCGCCTATCGGCGTGTTAGTCTCGCGTCCAGCATGAACATCATCTCGCGCTTGCGCGCGAACTTTCTGACGGTTGCACTCGGCCTGCTTGTCGCCTCGTGGACCGGCTTCGCGCAGGAACCGAACGCCAACGTTCCCACCGTCGCAACAGAACCCGCACCGCCGCGTGCCACCGATGCCACCAAGGACGACGATGTTTATTCCTGCCTGACGATCTTTACCCGCGCCTTGCAACTCGTCCGGCAAGACTACGTGGATGCCGATAAGGTCGAATTCCGCGTGCTCACGTACAACGCCCTGCGCGGGATGCTCAGCGGACTGGACCCCCACAGCCAGTTCATGGAGCCGGACAACTTCAAGGACATGCAGGACGACACCCGCAGCCGCTACGACGGCCTCGGGCTCGTCGTCTCCGCCAAGGACGGGGTGCTCATCATCGTCTCCGCGATGGAAGACACTCCGGCGGCCAAGGCGGGCCTCGCCGGGGGTGACCAGATCCTCAAGATCAACGGACAGACCGCCGAGAAAATGCAGCTTTCCGACGCCATCACCGCGCTCAAGGGCAAACCGGGCGACGACGTGACGCTGCAAATCCTGCGTCCATCGAGCAAAGAGGTGCGCGATTTCAAGCTGACGCGCGTGGAGATCAAGGTGGACAGCGTCAAGGACGACCACCTCATCGACCCGGCGCTCACCGGCGATTACAAGGTGGGCTACGTGCGCGTCATCCAGTTCAACGAACCGACGGCGGACGACCTCGGGCACAAGCTCGACACGTTGCAAAAGGAAGGGATGCAGGCGCTCGTGCTCGACCTGCGCAACAACCCCGGCGGCCTGCTCAACAGCGCCGTGGACGTGTGCGGACAGTTCCTGCCGCCCAAGACGATGGTGGTTTATACGGAGGGGCGCGCGGCTTCCACGAAGAAGGAATACGCCACGTCGTCGGTGGCGAAACCGCGCGGGGATTTCCCGGTGGCGGTGCTCATCAACGGCGGCAGCGCCAGCGGGGCGGAGATCGTCGCCGGGGCGTTGAAGGACCTGAACCGCGCGATCCTGGTCGGCGAGACGACCTTCGGCAAGGGCAGCGTGCAGAGCGTGATCTCGCTGCCGGACGGCTCGGCGGTGCGGCTGACCACGGCCAAGTATTTCACGCCGAGTCGGCAGGTCATCCATCAGCACGGCGTCACGCCGACGATCCGCGCGACGTTGACCGTGGAACAGGAGCGCGCGCTTTCGGCCCGGCGGAACAACCTCGACCAGCAGAGCGGCGAAGAGGGCAAACGCGATTACGGCGACAACGCCGACCCACAGTTGGAGCGCGCGCTGGATGCGCTCAAGGGCATGATCATCTACAAGCAGCAGATGGCCTCGCGGAAGTAGCGGAAAAGCCTCGGGGTTGCGTCCGCTGCCGTGAAACTTCCGTCCTGTCCGTTGATTCTCGCCATCGAAACGTCCTGCGACGAAACGGCGGTGGCGGTGCTGCGCGGACGCGCCGAACTGCTGGCCAGCGAGGTGGCCTCGCAGATCGACCTGCACAAGGTGTACGGCGGCGTGGTGCCGGAGGCGGCCTCGCGCCAGCATTTGCGCGAGCTGCCGTGGTTGCTAGACCATGCGCTCGAAACCGCCGGGGTCCCGCTGGGTCAGGTGGATGCGTTCGCCGCCACGTCGGGGCCGGGATTGGCGAGTTCGCTGATGATCGGCGCGGCGGTAGCGAAGGGGCTGGCGTTGGGGAAGGGCAAGCCGTATCTAGGCATCAACCACTTGGAGGGGCACCTGCTTTCACCCTTCTTCGGGAGCGAACGCGGGGTGCGTCCGGCGGTGGGATTGATCGTCAGCGGAGGGCACACGCTCCTGATTGATCTCGCCGGGTTCCGGCAGTACCGACGGCTGGGCAGTACGCTGGACGACGCCGCCGGGGAGGCGTTCGACAAAGTCGGCAAGCTGCTGGGTCTGCCGTACCCGGGCGGGCCGGAGATCGACCGTCTGGCGCGCGAGGGCGATCCGGCGCGTTTCGATCTGCCCCGCTCCATGCTGGGCAGCGGGGACTTCGCGTTTTCGTTCAGCGGGTTGAAGACCGCCGTGCGTTACCTGTTGCCCCGGATCGGCCTGGACCCGGCGGCATCGGGCGGCGAGCCGCAGCTTTTGCGGGACGTGTGTGCGTCGTTCCAGGCGGCGGTGGTCGAGGTGCTGGTGAAAAAGACGCTTCTGGCGGCCCGCGAAGCCCGCCGGGACACGGTGGCGATCAGCGGCGGGGTGAGCATGAATTCAGGCCTCCGTGAGGCGTTCACCCGGGCCTGTGCCGAGCGAGGACTGGAACTGCTCCTGGCCTCACCCGCGCTCTGCACGGACAACGCGGCCATGATCGCGGCGGTGGCCGGGCTGGCATTGGCGGCGGGGATGTCCACACCTCTGGAGGAGGATATAAACCCCAATTTGGTATTGGCGTACATCGGGTGACGCTGCCGATGCCCGGCCGTCATCACTCGCTGCAAGACAGCCGCGTCGGAACGTTATACGCTGCCCGTTCCATGAGCACGACCCAGACCTACACGTTCTACTTCGGTGGCGAACTCTTCAGCGGCAAGCATCTGCTAGGCAACGCCGTGCTGGCAGAAGCGATTTTCCAGCGGTCGCAGGGTCGTTACCAGGCGGTGCTGCCGCAGAACCTCGAACAGCGCGACACCACGCCCCACGCCATCCGCGACCAGGACATCCGTGCTCTGCTGTCATGCGACCTCGGGCTGTTCCATTACGACGGCCCCGAACTGGATTCCGGTACGGTGGTCGAATTCATGTTCGCCAAGTTTGCGGATATTCCCGCCGTGTTGGTACGCAGCGACTTCCGCAACGGCGGCGACCAGGCCGGAGTGGGGGACCCGTGGAATCTAATGAGCAGCTATTTCCCGCGGACGGCGAACGTCGTGCTCGATGCGATGTCGCTTTATCAACAGGGGTTGGCCGCCCTGCTGCCGGACAACGCGGCGGACGCGAAAGATGCGTTGGAAAACAACCGCAGTGGGCGGGCGGGCCAGAGCATGATCGAGCGCACCGCCGACGCCATCATCGAGGCGTTCGAGAAGGTGGTGGTTCTGCCGCCCGTACTGCCGGGGGCGATGCGCGAGACGATCTACCGATGGCTGGCGGTCATGCCGGGATTCAAGACCGGCGGCGAGCGGCAGGTGGCTGATTTGCTCGCGCAATGCGCCGCGAAGCAGGCCAAGGGGTTGCTTTGAGAAATCCTCCTCGCCGCGCTGAACGGTGACTTTCTCTGGCAGATGACAGGTTAAAGAAAAACCAACAACCGAGCGTTTTCGACGATTTCTTGCATACAAGGGCAGATCTAGCTCGGTCTCTGCTGATATTTGAATACCACTCGCGCTTACCCGCGCCCCAATACGTTGAAAGGTCTTTCCCCTGCGTTGCCGGAAATGGTTCATCCCAATTTCTGAGCCGGTTACACAAGATATGGTGATTCAAAGAAGCCGTAAGCCCACTTTCACCCGAAAGAAACTGCTTCCGCAATGAAACAATCGAGCATAATCTTGTCCATCCAAAGCAAATCGCCCCGTTTTCATCCCATGTCTGCTCCCATTCACCAGTCGCTGCTTGACCAGGAATTTGATTATTATGTCAAGCATCAGGATGAGTTCGTACAGAAGTACGACGGCAGGTGTGTGGTCCTCAAGGGTTGCAAGGTCATCGCAGTTTACGATGATGAATTGACGGCGGTTATCGAAACCAAGAATTCCCAACCGCTCGGGACTTTTTTGGTGCAGCAGGTATCCCCGGGCCCGGACGCGTACACTCATGTGTTGCGTTCCAGGGTCGCTTCGGTATAACGGGCGGAATGGCGGTCAAAGCGTTCACGGTTTGGTGCGGGCCTCAAGTCAACGAGTTGAAGTCCGCTTGCGCGGTCGCGCCCACCGTTGAGGTGGTTTCGGCGGCAGGCTCAGGGGCGGCGGAAACGCTTTTCCGAAGCACGGACGCCATCTGGGACACGGGGGCGACCCACAGCGTCATCAGCGAACGTTTAGCCGTGCGGCTGAACGTATCTCGGACCGGCAAAATCCGGGCGGTCAATGCGAACGCTACTCATCATTGCGACACTTGTTTCGTCAACATTCGCTTGCCCGGGGAAATCGAGTGTCCTCCGCTCAAGGTATCCATCCAAGTATTGCAGGAAACATACGATGTTTTAATCGGCATGGACATCATCGGGAAGGGTGATTTTGCGGTGAGTCACCACGAAGGCCGGATGCTCTTTTCGTTTCGCAAACCGCCGGGCGGATGCCTGGATTTTAGCAGTCATCGCCCTGACGAGGGGGATGCCATCGCCTGAAACGTTGCTGGCTGGACGGGTCACGGCTGGACGACTGGCGAGGGCGGGACGCGGCCGGGACGACTGGCAGGTTAAACGTGCCACCCCTAGCGTTTTCCATTGCCTGGAACCCCTAGAAATGGTATTTTCCCGACTCTGAGCGGCACGCCTGTCCCGCCCCATTTTTCCATGCCGAACCCCAACGAAAAAATCGAGCCCATCGACGTGGCCGAGGAAATGTCCAAGTCGTTCCTCGACTACTCGATGTCCGTCATCATTTCGCGCGCCTTGCCTGATGCCCGCGACGGTCTGAAACCCTCCCAGCGGCGCATCCTCTACGCGATGCACGATCTCTCGCTGTTCCCGGGGCGGCAGCATCGAAAATGCGCTAAGATTTGCGGCGACACGTCGGGCAACTATCATCCCCACGGCGAGGCCGTGATCTACCCGACGCTCGTCCACATGGCGCAGCCCTGGGCGATGCGGGAACGGCTCGTGGACGGCCAGGGCAACTTCGGCAGCGTCGAGGGCGACCCCCCCGCCGCCATGCGTTACACGGAGGCCCGCCTGACCCACCTCGGCGCGGCCCTGATGGACGACATGGAGAAGGACACCGTGAACTTCGTCACCAACTACGACGAAACCACCACGGAGCCGACCGTTTTCCCCGCCGCTTTCCCGAACCTCCTCGTCAACGGCGGCACGGGCATCGCGGTCGGCATGGCCACCAACATCCCGCCGCACAACCTGGGCGAGGTCATCGACGCCATCTGCGCCCAGGTGGACGACCCGGATATCACCACCGACGGCATCCTCCAGCACATCAAGGGGCCGGATTTCCCCACGGGCTGCAACATCCTCGGCCTGGCCGGGATTCGCTCATATGCGCAGGGCGGGCGCGGGTCCATCAAGGTGCGCGGCAAGATTTCGGTCGAGGAGCACAAGGGCAACCGCGAGCAACTCGTCATCACGGAAATCCCCTACGCCGTGAACCGCGCCGTGCTGGTCGAGCGCATCGCCGAACTCGTCAACACGAAGGTCATCACGGACATCGTGGCCGTGCGCGACGAGTCCGACGAGAACTCGCGCGTGGTCATCGAACTCAAGCGCGAGGCGATCCCGCAGATCGTCATCAATAACCTCTACCAGCACACCGCGCTGGAAACGTCGTTCTCGGTCAACATGCTGGCCATCGACCACGGGCGGCCCAAGCTGCTCTCGATCAAGGATGCGCTGACGGCGTTCATCGAGCACCGCCGCGAGGTCATCCTGCGCCGGACGAACTTCGAGCTGCGCGCCGCCGAGGAGCGCGCCGAGGTGCTGGACGGCTTCCTGATCGCGCTGTCCAACATGGACGACTTTATCCGGATCATCCGGCAGTCGCTCAACCGCGACGAGGCGCGCATCAAGCTGCTCGCGTTCGAGTTCACCCAACCGCAAATCGAGGGTTTCGGGATCGACGTGCGCCACCCGGAGCGGTTCGTGGACGGATTCTACGCGCTGAGCGAGCGGCAGGCCAACGCCGTCCTCGACCTGCGGCTATACCAACTCACCGGCCTGGAACGCGACAAGATCACCGGCGAATACGCCGCGCTGATCGTTACGATCAAGGACCTGATGGACATCCTGGCCAAGGAGTCGCGCGTGCTGACGATCATCAAGGAGGAACTCCAGACGATCAAAAGCAAGTATGCCACGCCGCGCCTGACGCAGATCATCCCCGACGAGGGCGAGATCAACATCTACGACCTCACCGCGAACGAGGGCGAGATCATCACGATCACCCACGGCGGCTTTATCAAGCGCACGCCGGTCAGCGAGTACCGCGCGCAGAAACGCGGCGGCAAGGGCGTCATCGGGATGGCCACCCGCGAGGGCGTGAGCGAGGAAGACAAGGGCGACTTCGTCGAACACCTGTTCGCGGCCAGCACGCACGACTTCCTGATGTTTTTCACCAAGGACGGACGCTGCTACGTCAAGAAGGTCCACGAACTGCCCCAGGGCAGCCGCACTTCCAAAGGCCGCAGCATCGTCAATTTTCTGGAACTGCGGCCCGAGGAGAAGATCGCCGCGACCATCCGCGTCGAGCGTCGGATCGTCGAGACGGATGACGGGCCGGTGGACATGACCTGGGCCGACCCGACCCTGCACATCATGTTCGCCACGCGCACGGGGATCGTCAAGAAAACGGACCTGTCCGACTTCGATAACGTGCGCAAGGGCGGCATCATTGCCATCACGGTGGAGGAGGGGGACGAGTTGATCGAAGCCGAGCTGACCAACGGCTCTGATAGCCTCGTGCTCGTGACCCACGGCGGCATGAGCCTGCGCTTCCACGAGGAAGACGTGCGCCCGATGGGCCGCACGGCGGTGGGCGTCTGGGGCATCCGGCCCGAGGCAGGCGACTACCTCGTGGCGATGGTGGTCGTACAGGCCGGGGCGGCGTTGCTCGTCGTGGGCGAAAACGGCGTCGGTAAGCGCACGGCATTCGAGGAATACCGCGAGCAGACGCGGGGTGGCAAGGGCATCATCACCATGAAAACCGGCGACAAGACCGGCGGCGTGGTGGGCGCGTTGACCGTCACGGACGCGGACGAACTGATGCTGACCACCAACAAGGGCCAGACGGTGCGGACGCGCGTCAGCGAGATCCGCGAGGCCGGACGCAACACGATGGGCGTCAAGCTGATCGACCTCCCCAGGAACGCGAAGCTCCAGGACATTGCCAAGGTGATCAGCCAGGAGGGCGACGAGGAGGAAACGCCCGTCACGCCATTGCCCGAAGCGGAACCCCCCGCCACCGACGAGGAGCTTGGCGATGGCTCCGGAGAAGAACCTGCGCCCGAATAGGCCCGAGAGCGTGTAGCGGGCGGTCCTACGATCCTTGCCGGCTGTCCGAGCCGTCCAGGTTGGGCAGAACCGGGAAATCCGAGGTGAATACAGGGGTCTCCAGAGACAAACGCCTT
>CAHJWO010000022.1 GCA_903642295.1 PVC group bacterium
TGTCGGGCTTGGCTTCGATGCGGATCACGAGGGCTTTTTCAATCATGGCGTGTCGGGTTGAGAGGGTTCGAGCGATAGCCAAACCGTCCGATGCGGCCGGGTTGGATGTACGAAAATTATCCGGCCTCGGCGGCGCGCGACAAAAAATGCCGTCGATGTAAAACAGCCAAACGCAAAACTGGATGCCGACGATTTAGCTCGCGACGATTTTCTCCTTTCCTTTTCCTATGTCCATCTCACTCAAACCCATCTCTGAGCAAGTGATCGTGATCACCGGTGCGTCCAGCGGCATCGGCCTGGCCACGGCACGGATGGCCGCCGCCCAAGGCGCCCGCGTCGTGCTCGCATCCCGCAGCGAGGAAACGCTCGCCTCGGTCACGGCGAACATCAACGCCACCGGGGGGCAGGCCATATATGTCGTCGCCGACGTGGGCGACCGCGAACAGGTGCAACGCATCGCCGACGCGGCCATCGCGCATTTCGGCGGCTTTGACACCTGGGTCAACAACGCCGGACTGGGCATCGTCGGGCGCATCGAGGACGGAAACGAAGCAGACTTCCGCCGCCTCTTCGACACCAACTTCTGGGGGGTGGTCCACGGTTCGCTCGTCGCCCTGCCGCACCTCAAGGCGCACGGCGGCGCACTGATCAACCTCGGCAGCGTGGCCTCCGACGTAGCGTTCCCAATCCAGGGGATGTACAGCACGACCAAGCACGCCATCAAGGGTTTTACCGATGCGCTCCGCATCGAGTTGCAGGCAGAGAAAGCGCCCATGTCAGTTACGCTGATTAAACCCGCCGCCATCAACACGGATTTCGCGCATCACGCCCGCAACTACGGTGACCGCGAGCCGATGCTGCCGCCGCCGCTCTATGCGCCCAAGGAAGTCGCGCACGGCATCCTGCATGCCGCCGCGCACCCCAAGCGCGACGTGTACATCGGCGGCGCGGGCCGCGTGATGAGCATCCTCAACCGCGTAGCCCCGGCGTTGATGGACCAGGTCTCCAAGGGACTGATTCCGATGTCCTTCCGCGACGAAGCGCCTCGCCGTCCCGAGGGCGCGCTCCATCAGGCGGGCTTGGATGGACAGGTGGACAGCGATCATCCCGGCATGGTGCGGCAGACGAGTTTCTACACCCGCGCGTCGCTGCATCCGGCCTTCGGATTGGTGGTGGCGATCCTGGCGGGTGCCGGTTTGTCGGCCCTGTTCGGTGGCCGCAAGAAAAAGGGCTGGCTCTAGTTTCACACCCTTTTCCCGAGACCCATCCCTACCTACCACGATCAAAGCCGCTGTCATGGATCGCAACGGTGGTGTGGTCACCTATCCTCGCGCCACGGGGAAATGGAGCCGCAGTTCGAAATGTTCGTTCCCGTAGGCGAACGGACGACCTTCCCAGGCTTCGAAACAAGGTTGCGCCGCCGGCACAAACCCACTCGCGGGCAACCACGTCCCGAACAGCCAATCAAGCGCGCGCATTTCCAGATCGAGGCCTCCTCGCACTTCCACTTCAGCCACCTGCATCGCGGGGAACGCGAAGCGACCGATCTCCCCCTCCGCCACAAAGTCCATCGGCACCTCGACACCCACGTCGTAGCGGCAGCGCTCGTGCGCGGTGATGTCGGGATCGTCCCACATGTAGCCAAGCCACTGGCCGTCGGCCAAGCCGCGCCGTTCCGCCCAATGCACCAGCCGTTCGGCGGCCGTCGTCACGACACCCGGGCGGAACGGGTCGCCCACCCGCAGATAGGCCACGCAACGCCGCGGCAGACGCCGCACCCGCGCCTCGAAGCCGTCGGGATTTTGTCCGGGCGGTAGACCGGCGAGGCGGTGGCGATTCTCCGGTTCCTCGGCGACACGCTGCCATTCCTCGCGCTGGCGGGTGCGGAAGGCGTCCACGTCAAAACGGCTCGGCGGCAGCCCGTAGCGCCCCTTGAAGCAGCGCGCGAAATCCGACGACGACGCGAACCCGCAGCGAAAAGCGATGTCGGTCAGGGTCGGCCGGCGGCGCGTGGTCCCCTCCTTTTGTGACATGAGCGCAAGCGCGCGTTCCAGCCGCACCCGCTTGACGAACTCGTTGAGCGATTCGCCCACCAGCAGCCGGAAGACCCGGTGGAAGTGGAAGGGCGAGAAACATGCCGCCCGCGCCACCGTTTCCAGCCGCAGCGGCCCGTCGAGCCGGTGCAGGATGAAGTCGATGGCGCGGTTGACTCGGTCCACGTACGCGAGCGGTGCACGGCCGCCGATCCTTTTGGGTGAGTTTCGCAAGATTTGTCAAACGCCGGGGTGCTGGGTTGGCCCATCATGCGCGGACCTAGAAGGATTCTCCACGCAAAAACAACCGCCACCATCACAAATGAAACTCGGAAACTTCTGTCTGAGCCTTGCCGTCAAAGACCTCGTCGCCGCACGCGCGTTCTACGAAAAGCTCGGCTTCCGGCCGTGCGGCGGCGACGCCTCGAAAAACTGGCTCGTGCTGCGCAACGACGACGGCACGAAGATCGGGCTGTTCCAGGGGATGTTCGAGCGCAACATGCTGACCTTCAACCCGGGCTGGGATAGCCGGGCCGAGACGCTCGCGGAGTTCGACGACGTGCGGACCATCCAGCGCCAACTGAAAGGCAACGGCCTGTCCCTCACCGTCGAGGCCGATGAGGCAGCCGCGGGCCCCGCGCACCTGATGCTCATCGACCCGGACGGAAATCCTGTTCTCATCGACCAGCACGTCGGGTAAAACAGGAGCGTTGTATGATCGCTGAAACCCTTCTCAAGGAACTCCGTTCGCTCGGCCAAGACGGCTACCGTAAAATCCTGCTCAAGCATGGTGCCTCCGAACCGTGCTACGGCGTGAAGATCGAGCTTCTCAAGAAGATTCAGAAGCGCATCAAGACCGATTACAATCTGGCGCTGGCGCTCTACGATACGGGCGTCTACGACGCCATGTACTTGGCCGGGTTGGTCGCGGACGATGCCCGCATGACGCGCGACGATCTGCAAGGCTGGGCCGAGAAAGCGTGCGAGCCACTGGCCGGTTCGGCGGTGGCGTGGGTGGCAGCAGGCAGCCCGCACGGCTGGGAACTGGCCCGGGCATGGATCGACTCGCCCAAGGAACTCGTCGCGGCAACGGGATGGGCAACGCTCAGCAGCCTAGTCTCCACCAAGGGGGACGGTAAGCTCGATCTCCCGGCGCTCAAACAACTGCTGGCGCGCGTGCAAAAGGCTATCCACCAGGCCCCGGACACGGTGCGCTCCAAGATGAACGGCTTCGTCATCGCCGTGGGCAGCTTCGTCGCACCGCTGACGAGCCTCGCTATCCAAACCGGCGAGGCCATCGGCCCCGTGAGCGTGGACGTGGGTGACACCGCCTGCCAAGTACCCTTCGCTCCGGACTACATCCGCAAGGTGGAAGCGCGGGGTGCCATCGGCAAAAAGCGCAAGACGGCAAAATGCTGAGCCGGGTACAAACCCATCCTGCGGCTGCCCGCAGAGTTTTTGAGGTTGCCCTGCGCTTTTGGCCGCTTCTGCGACCATTACGAACTGCCCGGATCGATCCGGCCGCAGGCGTGAGTGCCTTCCTCGTCCAAGCGCTTCCAACCGGTTGCCATCCTGGCGAAAAAACGAGGAGCGCCAGCGTCGTAATTTCACCCGTTCGATCCCCGCTTGGATGCACCTACCACGCTCGCTGCTGACCGGACTCGCTCTTGCCGCTCTGACGTACGGCCTTTCCTTGTGGCTGGGTGCCACCTTGGCGAGCGTGGCGGGCAGACCCTCAGCGCTCCCCTCGTCCTGGTGGCAGCCCGCCTTGCCACGGCCCGGATCACGGAAAGGTTTTGTCTTACGCCTTCAACTCGCCGGAAATGCGCTTGGTGATGGCGACGTGCTCCTTGAAGGTCGCTAGCGCCAGGGTGGCGAGATGCTGGGTCTGCTGCTCGGCCTTGTTTTCTTTGCTGCCCTGGGTGCGCTCCAGATAGTCCGCCGCCGTGTCCCGCAGGAACTCGTGGTTTTCGAGTTGGGCCGTGATGTACGCCTCGTCGAAAGCCGCGCCCTTCTCCGCGGACTTGAGCTTTTCCAGCGTGGCTTTCGCTTTGCCGTCCGGGGTCGGCACCGGGGTGCCGAGTTCCTTGAGTACGGTGGTGACAGCGATGGCTTCGGTGAGTTCAAAGCCGGCGAACTCCTTGGTGTTCTTGTTCGTCGCTTTTTCCACGGCGAGTTGGCTGGTGACGAGCGAAAGCTCGGCGGGCCCGATGATGGCGAGCCGGAGCAATTCTTCGTTCGTCACCGGCTTCTTGTCGCCAGGCATGGAAACGTCGGCTTTGTCGGCGGCGGCTTGCGCCGTCGTCAAAAGGCTCAGGGAGGATAAACCCACTCCAAGCACAGCGGCACCCTTGACGGAAGTTTTGAGAAATTCTCTGCGGTTTGTATCGTTCATGAACCACGGGTAGGCGAGGCAAAGAACCTCGGCCAATACCTCCTCGCCGATGCTCTCATATCGCCAAAGTTATAGCTAACGTCCAAGAAATGAGGGAAAACGTGCGAGCAGATGCGAATAGGACGTGTGCCCAGCGTCCCCTTTCGCCAAGTTCCCAACCCGCTCATCGAGATTCGTCACCTGCACTATTTTGTCACGGTGGCTGAGGAACTGAGCGTGACACGCGCGGCCCTCAAACTGCGGCTTGCCCAGCCCTCGCTCACCCGCCAGATCAGAAATCTGGAAAGGCAACTCGACGTGCCACTCTTTACCCGAGCAGCTAACAAGCTCACGTTGACGGAGGCAGGGCGTTTCTTCCTGGAGCGCACCCGGCGTCTGCTCACCCAGGCGAGCGCTGACGTGCAGGATGTGCGTCGCCTGAGCCTGGGTGAAAACGGCTCCCTGAACATCGGCTACATCGCCGACATGCATTACGACCTCCTGCCGACCACCCTCGGCGGCTTTCGCAAGGTGTGGCCGGACGTGTCGCTCAATCTGCTCGACCTGTCGGTGACCGAGCAGTTCAAAGCGCTCGCGGAGAACAAAATCGACCTGTGCTTTGTCGGAGAAGCCCGGCTGCCGACCGACGCCGGGTGGCAGAGCGAAGTGGTGCTGCACGGCAACGCCATGGCCGTGATCCCACAAAGCAGTCCGCTGGCGCAAACGCCTACCCTTCGGCTCAAGGACTTGGCCCCGCTGCCCTTTATCACCATGGGCGAGACTTTTTACCCCGGATCACGCGCGTGGCTCCAGCGGGTCTGTGGGACGGCAGGTTTCGTCCCGAAGATCTCCCACGAGGTCGACCGCGCGCCGACCATGATTGGCCTGGTTTCGTTGGGCATGGGAGTGACCCTGCTGCCGGAGACCTGCATGAAGTTGCCGCACGAAGGAGCGGTGTTTCGCCCGCTCGCGCAGCCCGTGAAAACCCGCATCGAGATCGTCTGGAGAGAGCACAATCTTTCCCGCCCACTCCAACATTTTATCCAGATCGTGCGGGAACGCTTTGCCGCCAGTCAGTGACTCCCGACCCGTGAGACTGATACGAAGACATTGCCATCAAGCAAGAGAGAGGGAGTTAGACAAAAGTTTCCACGCCCGCGCCTGAACCTCAGTTTTCGGCCTCAAAATCATCATATTCCCAAAGTTTACAATCATCACGTCCTTCTCAGAGGTAGCGGCGATTTTGTTTACAATAATGATTATTCTTATCATCCTAAACCGGAATTATTTACGCTTTTAGCTTGAGGAATATCAGGTTTCGAAGCAATGCTTTTGACGCAGGCTTGTTCCCTGCGTGGCACCGTGTGTTACATCAACAACGCAGCGTCTGAAAAATTACCGTTTTCTGACCTGATTTTTGAGTCGAAAACGTCGATTCCTCACGCGATTTGCAGATTCGCGTCGAGCCTTTCCGCCGCAAACTCGATGAAGGCATGCGTGCGCAGGTTGGTGGCGCGCTGGCTCAGGTTAGATGACGTAGACCGGCAACGCCGGCACCTGCCAGAGGAGGCAGTCCAGAGTCCACCGGGAGTTGCCTGGCCTGTAGAAATTCCAGAATCTCGTTGATTGCCTCCGTCGCTTCCGAGATCGGCAACGAAGGCCAGACGTGCACCATGTGCGGATATTCACTGACCCGCAGCGACGCCGGGGCCGAACTCATGGCCGCCTGGAGCCGGTGAACGTCAGCGTTGAGCAGGTCGTGGGTACCCGTGAGAACCAGCATCGGCGGCAGCCCCTGCAAGTCGCCGTACAGCGGACTCACGCGCGGGTCGGTCAAGGCAAGCGTGCCCGCGTACCAGTTCCCTTCTTCCCGCAGACCCGGCAAAGCGAGGAGGGGGTCCAGCTTTTCGAGAGCGGACTGCGCGGGGTCGGGGCAAGTGACATCGAGCCAGGGGGAAATCAACACGAGACCGCCCGGGGCCGGGCTGCCCAGGTCGCGCAGTTGCTGGCTCAGACAAAGAGCCAGCCCGCCACCCGCGCTGTCGCCCAACAATAGAATGGGCTTTCCATCCACTTCACCCAGCAAGGTATGGTAGACGGCCAACACGAACGCGATGACATGTTCGCAGGTGTGTTCGGGGGCCAAGGGAAAGAGTGGGACAGTGATCGACACCTCCGCCTGATCGAGCAGGCGGCCGAGCATCTTCCACTGCAAACTCATCATCTCGTAAACGTAGGCACCCCCGTGGAGATAGAGAACGTGCTTGCTCACCGGCCCATTCTTGGGTGATAGGGTGAAAACGGGCCGGCCGTCCCGGACCGTTTCCTCCACGCGATAGCGACGATAGAAAGCGCGGGGCGGGCGCGGATCGGCCGGCCGAGATTTGATGACGCGTTCGCGCAAACCGTCGAGTTTGAACATCCCCTTGACGCGCAAACGCCACAGCACCCACTCCAGCAATCGTGAGCGCAAACTTGGTTTGGTTCTCATGGTTTTGTACCGGCTGTTGACAGGAAAAATCCTATGATGTGATCACCGGCGCCTGACCTTGGTAACGTCCATCCACCAACTCGCGCAGGCAGAAAGCGGCCACGTCGGCGCGGCTGATCTTGCCGACGCTCACGCCGGCCAGTTTGGTGTGGGCGTGAACCGCCGTTGCACCTAGCGACGGTCCATTCGTCAGGAGGGCCGGACGCACCAGCGTCCACCGTAACCCGCTCTCGCGCACCACGGTTTCCTGGCGGGTCTTGTCGTGGTAGACGCCGCGCAGCAGCAGCGGCTGGATCAGCCAATTGTAGTACCACGGTCCGTGTCCCTTGGAATCGCCCGCACCCACTCCCGTGATGCACACCAGGCGCCGGACGCCGAGGGTTTGCATGGCGGCCACCAGATTAGCTGTGCCCACCGAGAGCATCGTCATCTCCTTAAATGGTCCTGAGGCCGCCGAACCCAGCGAGCACGCGACAGCTTCCTGGACCGCGAGCGCCCGCTGAAGGCTGGCGGGGTCTAGCACGTTGCCCACCATGTTTTGAACGGGCGTCGCAAAGCTGGCTTTGGCAGTGTCGCGTACGAGGGCGGTGACCTCGTGGCCTTGAGCCAAGGCCTGGTTGATGATCTCTTTTCCGGTAGCGCCCGTGGCACCGATGACGAGTAGTTTCATTGAGGTGGTTGCGCGGTGGGCAGCTTGAAGGTGAGCACCAGGTTCATCGGCTGGCCTCTTGAAATAAACGAGCCTCGGTAGTCTTCTCGTACGGCAACGCTTTCGGCCGCTGGACGAGTTCCAGCGCCAGATCCCAGGGCGTCAGGAAAAACCAGCTAGATTCACCGGCGTTCGGACCCTCGGGCGTCACCTGCGGACCCTCGAGCAGGCGGACGCCCTTCGATCTCAGAAACGCCCCCGCCGCGGCGATGTCATCGACGGCAATTCCGAGATGCCCCACCCCGACATCGCTGCTAGGCGGCGAGACGCGGCGCTCGCTGGCCACGCCGTACTCGATCAGCTCGATGTTGAGATTGGGTCCTAGCCGCATCATCGCCAGGCGCGCGGTCGCACGGGGATCGGCGTGGAACGTCGCACCCATGTCGATCTGCGGAGCGCCGAACGGTCCAGACCTCCACAGCAGCGCCGCGCCAAGCACCCAGACGAAGAAACCAATCGCCTGATCCATGTCCGGCACCACGAAGCCGACGTGATCGATCGACCGCGCCCCGGGAATACCGATGCGCTCGCCGGGGTGTGGCTCCTGCCATGCGTCGTTGTTCATGGTTTGCCGGCCACCGCGTTGTCGATCCACTGGTGGATGATTTCCTCTGCTCCCGGATCGCCCATGTGACCACGGTCGCCTCGTGCCAAAAGGTCTTTGTGAAGCCCTTGGGAAGCCAGGATAAAACTGTCTTCAATGGGAAATATCGAGTCTTCCATCCCGTTGATGACGAGCATCTTGCAGGCCGGCGCTTCGACGATGCCAGCGTCCACCAGGCTGAATTTACGCCCGTCGGCCGCGTACCGGGCGACGGCGGCCGGATAGTCGGTTTCGCGGTAGCCGAATTTGTACGCGAGCGCGTCGGCCAAGGCATACGGGTAGTCCATCTGGTTTTGGTGACCGATCCAGGCCGGGTCGAACATGTGGTGGCAGGCGCCGCCCTCCGCCACGACAGCGAAGAGCCGGTCCGCGTGCGTGTGCGCGATGCGAAAGGCATAGTAACCGCCCGTGCTGATCCCGCGCACGACCACTTTTTTCACGTCGAAACCGTAGCTGGACGCGTTCGCATCCACCCAATCGAGCACGCTGCTCATGAGGCGATCCGGCGAGGTCGGATCGTTCGGCGCAGCCGGACAATCGCCGGTGCCCGGAATCTCGAAAATCAGCGTGGCAAGGCCATGGTCGACGTGTTGCTGGACGCGGGGCGTGTTGTCGGTCTTGTACGCATCCAGCCCGCAAATGAAGAGTAGGACGGGCCAACCCTCCGCTGGCTTATCGCCCTTGGGCAAACGCAGATAGGCCTGGATGGCGGCGTCACTATCACCTTTGGATGGGTCGGCATGACGGAATGGAACGGCCACCGGGACGCTCGGCGGATCGAGCAACTCCCCGCCCCGTTCGTAGGCAGCTTTGCCTTTTTCCCAAGCCTCCTGGGTGAGCGGTGAACGATTGATCGGGAAGCGGGCGATGCGGTACACGGCCGCCGCGCGCAGGAAAAGCCCTTTCGCCTCTTCGTTCTCACTCTTGGACAAGGCTTCTTCCGCTCGGGCAACAAGTTGCGCTGCCACGGGCAGGAAGGACCTGGCATAGTCGTCGGGCCGTTGCAAGATGCTCGGGTCGTCGTTGGATACCTTGATCAGTTCGGCGAAGATCGGCTCGAAATCCGCGACGTTGCCGTCCATGAACGGATAGATGCCCTTGGAACAAGGCATCCGCCACTTCTGCGACCACAGAGCCGAGACGGACTCGTGATACGCAAAGTAGGGGAATCCATCGCGCAACGTTTTGGCGGTCGATTGAACGTGATAGGGCGGGGCGATGATCTTGGGGGCGTTTTGCATAAAACAAGTCGTGCTTCTTTCCGAGCCGGGGGTGGTCACCTAGCGCATCGAACAGGCGGCGGTTGAAAACAGAAAGGCCGCGATTCCGCAGACCGTGCGGCGCCAGTGGTGGCGCAACCAGGCATCACGCCAGAGCTGCCATTCCCCCGGGATCGACCCCGGCTGCCAACGGGCAAACCGTTTGTTCAGCGGCACTTCGAAAATCAGCGTGATTGCGAGCACGAGCATGGACGCCAGGCACGACATGCCCATCCAGATCCTGGCGGCATCGTGGAAAACCAGCACGGCCGCCAATGGACTCAAGATTGCCAGCAACAACGCGGTCGGCATCACTTTGCCGAACAGGCGATCGGCGCCGTTCTGCCGCGCCGTCCAGCATTCGGCGTCCAAGTGTTGGGCGGTCTGCTGCACCATCGCCGCGCCCAGCATGACGCCCGCTTGGAGACCGACCAGCGTCACGGTAAAAAAGCAAACCAATTGTTGAGTCAACACAGACATGGGTCAGTCCTCTCGAACCGCATTCCCGTCAGAGAAGCACGGCCACGCGAGGCCGATGCCGGTCAAGCACAGGAACGTTGCGAACAGGTGATCGATCATCGCCACCTGATTCGGGACGTGCAACCCGAACAGCGGCCCGGGCAACCACCATCCTCCGTAGTAGGAAAGCGCCACCACGCACATGACTACCCAGACGGGACGGGTCCGCTTTCCTGCCGGCAGGAAGACTCCGTACAATAGGGCCATCACCACGCCCACGCTCAGCGTGAATTCACGGAAGGCGTGGTAGTTGGTGTGGGTCGGCCCCAGCGGCAGCCGAGGCGCGTTGAAAGCCGGGTCCCAAGTATGGGATAGCGTATCCCAGATGCTCAAGGCCCCCATGGCGACGCCCAGGCAGAGAAGAATGCGGGGCAGCAACAGCGATGTCGTCCGCGGGTTGGACATGCTCGGTTATTTGAAAAGCTTCTCGATGATCTCGATGGGACCGGGCTTGACCATCTCCGTGCGATACCTGGGCATCAGCTCTTCAGCCTTCTTCATGGATGCAGCCTGCGCCTCTTTGTCGAGCTTGGGGGGCGGGGTCGTGCGCGTGGCCACCGGCACGCCGACCTGCGCGAAGAACTCTTCCTGCCCGGCGGGCGCGCACAGGCACAGCAAGCGCACGGTTTCTTTGGAGGCGTTGGTGAAGCTGTGCGGCGCGTTCGCCGGGATGCTCAGGGTCTCGCCGGCCTTCACGACGGACTTTTCGCCGCGAAAAGTGGCCTCGATCTCGCCTTCGAGGAGGGTGAAGGATTCCTCGAAATCGTGGCGGTGCGGGGGCGGGCCGCCGCCGGGCGGGATGTGCATGTCGATCAGGCAGTAGCGCCCGTTCGTATCGTCGCCCGAGAGCAGGACCGTGTAGGTGTCGCCTACCAAGCCAATGTGGGGTAGGCTCTGGTCGGTGTTCGGGCGCGCGATCTTGAGGCTGCGCTCAGGATTGTCGGCGGGGATCGGGGTAAAGGGTTGTGAGGCGATGGAGTGTGTGTTCATGGTGTGGTTGTTTGCGGATGGAGACCGTTCGCGGGCAGAAGCGGTGGAAAGCGGCCCGAGAAGAATCGTGCCGAGGGAGAGTGTGCCTGTTCGATGGAGGAAACCGCGCCGGGTGACGGGGCTGATGAAGGCAGGAGGCTCGTTCATGGCTTGGCAAGGCGTGCGCGTAAGGCTTGGATGTGGCGCACCACCACGTGGGGATGTTCTTCGGGCAGGAAATGTCCGCAATCCGCGATGGTCTCGCCTTCCACGTCCTTGGCCACCAGTTTGACCATCATCAGCACCTTGTCGCCCAGGCCCCTTTTGCCTCCGAGCGCCACGACGGGCACCGTGACCTTGTGGCCCGTCAACAGTCCGGCCAGCGGCTCGGTCTGCTCGATGCTGGTAAACGCTGCGCGGTACACGCCCATCGCACCCAGCACGCCCTCGCGGCCCGCGAAGGTGCGCAAGGTTTCGTTCACGTCGTGGTCCGTGATCGCCTCGCGCCGCGCCATGGCCTTGTCGTAGAACCAGGTCAGGAACTCGCGTTCGTGCCCTACGACGAGCCGTTCGGGCACGTCGGGAGCCAGCGGCAAAATCCACCACCACATGGAACCCTCCTTCATCGCCTCGGGTGTGTAGGCGATGATCTTCTGGAGCAGCGCTGAGAGCATCACCGGCCCTTCGATGTAGAGCAGGCCCGCGATTTCCTCCGGATGGTCGGCGGCCCAGAGCAGCGCGGGCGGCGCGCCCATGTCGTGCGCGGCGAGCAGGAGCGGTTTGCCGCCGCCGAAGCCGATCTGGCGCACCAGCGCGCGGAACTCCTCGGCCAGCGCGCGGGCGTCATAACCCTCCGTGCCGCTTGGCTTGTCGCTGTCGCCATAGCCGCGCATGTCGGGCACGAGGACCGCGTAGCCGGCTTGGGCCAGGGCGGGCATCACGGCGCGCCACTCCAGGCTGGTGCTCAGGAAACCGTGCCAGAGCAACACCGGCGGGCCGGTGGGGTCGCCACCCAGCCAGTAGTGCAGTCGGACGCCCGCGACGGTGGCGGCCTGACTGGTAAAGCCCGGCACGGAAGGAGTGGACGAAGAAGTGTTCATGGTTGGGTTGGTAAAATTCCTTCGGAAACGGGGGCAAGGTTTTCGGCTCGCGTCCGAGGATGCTGGCTCGCGCCGTCGTCATTCGACCGGCTGCATCATGGGCGCGGTCATCACCAACAGCTTGACGAGTTCCATGCCTGCCTTGGTGCTCCAATCCTGCACGAGTTCGGCGATGATCGTGTTCGTCGTCGTCAGCACGACACCCGCTTTCTCCATCCGGCGGCGGGACATTTCTTCCTGCGCTTGGTGGCTGGAACCGGAAGCATCCATCACAGCCTGCACGTTGTAGCCCTCCTGCACCGCGCTCATGCTCGGAAAGATCAGACAGATGTCCGTTGTCACCCCGCCCATGATCAGGTTCTTTCGCCCGGTCGCCTGGACGGCCGCCGCGAACTTCGGGTCCGCCCAGGCATTGACGATGCCGGCGCGTTTGATCCGGTTCTTGTAAGCCTCGGGCAGGATGGTCTCGAAGACCGGCGGCAGCGGCCCCTGGATGCGATCCTCCTGACTGGTCGTCAGCACGACCGGCAGATCGAGCGCCTTGGCGGCTTTGGCCAGCATCACGGCGTTGCGCACCGATAGATCGGAGGACATCGTCTTGATCAACTGCACGGTGCCGACCTGATAGTCGATCAGGACGAGCGCGGTGTTCTCCGGCGTGAACTGGTTGAGCATCGTAAATTTGGGTGGTTTATCGAACATGAGTGATGAGGTTGAGAACCGGGTTTATTTGAGAACCTCGGCGACCTTGTTCAGCGGCCAGGGCAGCTCCGCTTTCCATTTCGCCGCCGTCTCGCGGGCAAAATCCTCGTAAGGGCGCGGCGGGTGACCCAGCAAGGTAGTTAGCGTCGCCATGTCACCTTCCTCGGCCGCGAAGCCGCGCTCCAGATAGCCCTGGAACATCATGCGGATGTCGAACGCCGACCACGAGGGCGCTTTCTGGCGCATCTGCGCCTCGAAGCCGTCCAGGTTCTCGCCCGGATACTTGATCTCCTTGTCCAGCAGCTTGCTCCAGATCGACGCCGCCATCGGCCCGCTGAGCACGTCGGGTCCGTTGAGGTTGTACGTCTTGCCGAGGTGGCCGTCGGTGGTCAGCGCGATGGCGGTGGCTTCCGCGATGTCGCGGATGTCCACGGACGAGACGCCCGTTGGTCCCAGGGGCATCGGGTAGAGGCCCGGACCCATGAGCAGGGGCTTTAGCGATACGTCGTTCTGATGAAAATAGTTGGGCCGGATGATGGTGTAGGGCACGTCGTATTCCTTGAGCGCGTTCTCAATGGCGAGCTTGGAAGCGAAGTGCGGCACGTCCTTGAAGTGCTCCACCTTGAAGACCGAGTGATACACGACCTGCTTGAGCTTGTGCTTCTTGGCCAGATCATAGGCGATCAGTCCCTGAGTAAGTTCATCGGGCACGACCGCGTTGAGCAGGTAGAGCTTGTCGACGCCGTCCATCGCCTTCTCGACCGAGACCGGGTCAAGCAAATCGCCCACCGCTACTTCCACTCCGGCGGATTCCTCGGCGGCGGCGTCCTTCTTGCGGACGAGGACGCGCACGTCCGCGCCGCGTTTGACCACCTCCTGGAGGACGACCGAGCCGACTTTGCCGGTGCTACCGGTGACGAGAATTTTCATGGGTATGGAGCTTTCTGTTTGTTTGGTGATGCAGTGTCAGTGAAAGGTGCTGCCGCCATCGACGTTGAGGATTTGCCCGGTGATGAAGGCCGCGTCCGCCGAAGCGAGAAAACACACCGCTCCGACGAGGTCCTCGGGCTGTTCGTCGCGCTTGAGCGCGCGGGCCTGGGTAGCTTTGGCGATGGCTGCCTTGGGAAAGAGCTTCTTGATCGGAGCCGTCATCGTCAGTCCCGGCGTGACGGCGTTGACGGTGATGCCGTGTTCCCCGACTACCTTGGCCAACGAGCGCATGAAGCCGATCAGCCCGGCTTTGGCCGCCACGTAGGGACATTGCTCCGCCACGCCGACGAAGATGCTCGCGCTGCTGATGATGACGATGCGCCCGGCGGCACTCTTTTTGAGGAGCGGCAGGAGGTTGCTCGTGACGAGGAAGGGTCCGTCCAGATTGATGGCGAGAATCTCGCGCCACTGGGCATAGGTGAGTTCGTCAAAGGGCGTCAGCGGGAAGTAGCCCGCCGCGTTGATCAAAACATCGACCATCCCCCAGTCGTCGCGCACCCGGGCGGCAAATTCCTGGCACTCCGCTTCCCGGCTGATGTCGAAGGTGGACGCAAAGAACGCGGCCGGGTTGCCCAACTCGTCTCTCAGGGCATCCAGCGCCTCCTGATTGCGGTCGGTGGCGAAGACCCTGGCCCCGAGCGAAAGGAAGCGCCTGGTCAGCGCGCTGCCGATCCCGCCGGCCGCGCCGGTGATGACGACCGATTGTCCGGTGAAGTTCATGAGGGTTGTCTTTCGGGCCGGTGGTGATCGAAGTTATCGCTCGCCATCTCCATAACGAACTATCTGCCGGGTAAAGGCTTATACTTCTTTTGGAGGGTCTTGCCTCGGTTTACGGTATCAGACGAAGTCCTGGCAGAAATGGACTGGCTCGGTGGTATCTCTCTGCGTGCGCCGACGTTTGTTTCAGCAAATCTCTCCGGCTTGTTCGTTGGCGTCGGTTGAATCGCACCGGCACCGCTGTCTCACTACCAGTGCGCGGCCGGCCATGTGCCACCGCGTCCGGATAATTTGAAACACCACCGCGCAAACCGGGAGAGATATCGGGGGCCACCAGGCTCGACGCCCATCGCGGTGTCTTCTCTTTCCGATGAGCTTATCGCCTTCCGCAGAAACCGTCCGACCGTCGCGGCCGCTGGCCCTGGTCACGGGAGCTTCCAGCGGCATCGGGGCCGCCCTCGCCCGCGAGCTTGCCCATGACGGCCACGATCTCGTGCTCGTGGCCAGGCGCGAGGCTCCCATGCTCGCCTTGGCCGAGGAACTGGCGGCCTGCCAGGTGAAGATCACCGTGCTCCCCGCCAACCTCGGGGTGATCGACGCCGCTTCCCGGCTGACGGGCGAACTCGTCCGACGCGGATTGGCCGAGGTGGATGTGCTCGTCAACGGCGCGGGCTTCGGCGACTACGCGAGCTTTGCCGAAGCCGAGGCGACCAAGTTGGCCGAGATGATCCAGCTCAACATTGCGGCTCTGACCGCCCTGACCCGCACGTTCCTACCGGGCATGGTGGCGCGGGGACGCGGGCGGGTTCTGCTGGTCGGCGGATTGGTCGGCTTCGCCCCGGGGCCGGGGGCGGCGGTTTACCATGCCTCCAAGGCTTACGTGGTCAGCCTGGGCGAGGCCTTGGATCACGAACTGCGTGGCACGGGCGTGTGCGTGACGACCTTGTGCCCGGGACGGACCTGGACGGGCTTCCAGGCGGCGGCCGGCGGACCGGACTCCGTGCCTCACCGCCCACGCTTCGGGACCATGCTGCCCGCCGACGTGGCCCGGCAGGCCTACCAGGCGTTGCAAGGTTGCCGGCGGGTGGTCGTACCCGGCTGGCTGAACAAGCTTCGAGCGGCCTGGCTGCGGTTGGCCCCGCATCCGCTGACGTTTGCGCTGGCCGGAGAACCTCGTCGGGAGGATAAATGACTCGCGGCACAACCCCGGGCACCAGAACCGGGAAATTTGCCGACCCGCCAAGGCAAACGAACAGGGCCATCGTGAAAAACAATCCCGGCACGCTGCAAGAAGGCGGCACCCCCTTTCACACGACGCACTGGAGCGTGGTGGTGCAGGCGATGGAAAGCCAGCCGCCCGCTTCCGCCCGGCAGGCGCTGAGCGACTTTTGCCGGGCCTACTGGCCGCCGTTGTACACGTTCGTGCGCCGTCGCGGCCACCCGCCCGCCGACGCGCAGGACCTGGTGCAGGGTTTCTTCGCCGACCTGCTGGCGGACCACACCCTCAGCCGCGCCGAACGCGAGAAGGGGCGGCTGCGCACGTTCCTGCTCGGTGCGCTCCAACGTTATCTGACCGACGAGTCCGAGCGTGTCCGTACCCTGAAGCGCGGTGGGGGCCAGCAGATCGTCTCCATGGACGACCATCTCGTGGATGCCGAGGCCGCCCTGGTGGCCACCGGCGGACTGGACGACGTGGGCAGCTACGACCGGGCGTGGGTTCAAACGGTGGTGGACCGGGCCTGGGAGCGGCTGCAAAGGGAGTTCGCGGCCGAAGGCAAAGCCCGGACCCTGACCGAAATCCAGCCCTTTCTACTCGGTGGCGCAGAGCTGCCGAGTCAGGAGGAGGTCGCGGCCCGTCTACAAATCCCCTTTGCGACCCTGCGCACGGTCCTGCGCCGGGCGCGCCAGCGTTACCGTGACGTTTTGCGAGACGAGGTGGCGCGCACGATCACCAACCCGGCACAGGTGGACGAAGAACTGCATTATCTCTACCAACTGCTGCTGACCCAATCGCCGAAGTGATCATGTCGTTAGAGGTTTACATGGATGCTATTCTCTGCACATGGGCGTCGATCATCCAGTCGGACCAGACCCCCCCGCGGATGACGCCGGGTCCCCGGTCCCGGCACCGGGATTGGCGTCCCCGGTCTGCGCCCTTTGCGGGTTGCCTCTGACAGAACAAAGCCCGCCGGGCAAGTGCCCCCGTTGTGCGCTGCGCCTGGCGCTCGGCGCGGACGAGGAGGAGGATTTGCCTCCCGACGCGCCGAAGCTGCGTTACGGACACTTCGAGGTTGCGCAAGACTTCGATGGACTGCCGGTGCAACTGGGCAGCGGCGCGATGGCGACCACCTACCGGGCGCTGGACACGGTTCTGCGCCTGCCCGTGGCGCTGAAAGTCATCAGTGACCGGGTGGCCGGCAATCCCGATGCGCGCGCGCGGTTCCTACGGGAGGCGCGGGCGGCGGGCCGGCTCCACCACCCCAACGTGGCGAGCGTCACCTTCTACGGTGAGCAGGATGGCGAATGCTTCTATGCGATGGAGCTGGTCGAAGGCGAGACCCTGGCCGAACGGATGCACCGCCTGGGTCCTTTCTCGCCCGAGGAGACGATGGAAATCGGCGTGCAAGTGGCCCGCGCGCTCGCGGCGGCGGAAGCGTGCGGCGTGGTGCACCGCGATCTCAAGCCCGGCAACCTGATGCTGCTGGGCGCGTCCGCGCCGGACTCCCCGGCGACCGGTCTGCACGTCAAGGTGATCGACTGGGGCCTGGCCAAGGCCGTGAGCGCCACCGACGAATTTCTCGGCGCGGACCAGACGCGCGACGCCTTCGTGGGCACCCCCGCCTTCGCCAGCCCCGAGCAGTTCGCCCGCACCGCTGGCGAGCGTCGCATCGACACCCGCTCGGACATCTACAGCCTGGGCGTGACGCTGTGGTATCTGGTTTGCGGCAAGACCCCCTTCGTCGGTGACACGCTCGACGCCATCCATGCACGGCAAAGAAAGCCGCCTCTGGAACAACTCGCCGCCGCGAAAGTGCCCGCCTGTCTGTCGGACGTGCTCCGGCGCATGGTGGCCTTCGACCCCGCCGCCCGGCCGCAGAGCGCGCGGGAGTTGCTCGACGTGCTGCGCCGCTGCCAGCAAAAATATACCGACGAGCCCCCCGCGGGAGCGTGGCGCCAGCGTTCCCGGCGACTGGCCGCCGGCGCGCTGGTGTTGCTCGTGCTCGGCATTGGCTGGGGAGGGTGGCGGTGGCGGCACGCCGGCCGGGTTCCTGCCACGAGCCGCGCCGAGAAGTTCGCCCTGGCGGTGTTGCCCTTCGAAAACCTGGACGCGGACCAGACGAAAGAATTCTTCGTCACGGCCGTGCGGGACGAGATCGCCAACAACCTGGCCCACGTGGCCGCTTTCGACGTGATCGGTGCCGAAAGCACGCGCGATTACCCAGCCGGACGCAGCCGTGACCTGCCCGGGATCGGGCGCGAGCTGGGGGTGCGCTACCTGCTCGAAGGCAGCGTGCGACGGCAAGATGGTCAGGTGCAAGTCAGCGTGCGGTTGTCCGACCTGCGCGACCCGGACCATCCCTGGAGCGAACAATACCGCAAGCCCCTGTCCGAGGTGTTCGCCGTCCAGGGCGAGATCACCCGGGCGGTGGTCACGCATCTGCGAGCCGCCTTGACAGACCAGGAGGAAGCGGTGATCGATCGGCCGCCCACCGGTGACCCGGCCGCGTATGATCTGTACCTGCGCGGAAAGGACGACGGACTGACCGATCAAGCCTCGGAGCAGGATTACCGCTCCCGGCTGGCAACGAACGTCTCCCTTCTGGAACAGGCGGTGAAGCTCGACTCGAAGTTCGCCCTGGCTTACGCCCGGCTGGTCAATGACTACATCCAGATTTCCGTCTCCGAGGCCGGCAGCGGCAGGGGTGAAGCGGCCGCCGCTCACCGCAACCAGGCGGAGGATGCCCTGGCGAGAGCCGTGCGGTTGCAGCCGGACGCCGGGGAGACCCATCTGGCTCAGGCCCACCTTTTCTACGAACTGCACGCGAACTACGAGCAGGCGCTCCAGGAATTGGCGTTGGCACGGCGCGCGCTCTCCAGCAACGCCGAGTTGGAAAACCTGGCGAGCTTCGTCGCCCGCGACCAGGGACATTGGGACGAGGCCATCCGCTTTCTGGAGCGCGTGGTGCTCCTGGAGCCGCGCAGCGCGGAGCGGCGCTACTCCCTGGCGCTAGCCTATCGCCTCCAGCGGCGCTTCGCGGATTCCGACCGCGAGATGACCCGCGTGGTCACCGCCCTGCCGCGCGACAAATCTCTGGTCTTCCGGATGGTCCTCGCGACCGGTCGCCTCGAAGAGCGCGCGGATCTGGCTCCCTTGCGGGCGGTCATCGACGGCGTGACGCCGGAGGACGCCGCCGCCCCGGAATTGATGACCAGGTTCCGGCTGATCGTCGCCCTGTATTCGCACGATGTGCCGGGGGCCGCCGGCCTGCTCGCCGCGATCCCCGCCGAGGGCCTGGAATGGGGCGTGTTCCCTCTGCCGAAGCCCTGGTTCGAAGCGCTGGCGGCGCGGCTGCGTCACGACGACGCGGCGGCACGCGACGCTTTTACCCGCGCCCGGGTGGAAGAGGACCGCCTTTTTGCGGCCAACCCACTCAGCAGCTATGGTCTGAGCATCCTCGCGATGATCGACGCGGGTCTGGGCGACAAGGACAAGGCGGCGAGCGAGGCGCGGCACGCCCTGGATCTCAACCTGCGTGATCCGTTCTCCGGAGAAGCGCCGATGGTCGCGTACCAGGTGGCCGTGGCTTACGCCTGGATGGATCAGCCCGACCTCGCCTGCCAGACGTTGGAGCCGTGGACCGGCCGGCCGGCGGCCTGGTCCCTGGTGAAGGTGCCCAACTACGGGGACTTTCGCCTGAATCCGGTGTGGGACCCGCTGCAGGGCAACCCTCGCTTCGCTGCCTTGGTGGCGAGGTTTGCGCCGGAGCCCGGAAAGACCGCCACGGTCGCAGCGAACGGCCAACCCTAGCGGCGCACACCCGCGTGGTCCGCCGTGTCCGGGAAACGCCTTTCGCCTTTCGCCGCTCTGCCGTGAAGATTTTTGATTTCCTGTGAAACACCCGGGCAGAAATCCCGAGTGAAGAGATGGGCGCGGCGACAGGTCGGGCTCCTGCCGAACGCATGATCCACGGAAACGCTCGATGCCACCCGGATGGACACCGGGCAGGTGGCCGCCACAAACTTCAATCGCTATGACAAAAGGGCAAAGGTCAACGCTGGTCATCTTCGCGCACGAACTTCGTGAGCCCCTGACTTCCGTCTTGCTCGCCGCACGCATGTTGTCCGAGGACGGCTCTAAACTCTGCCTTCAGCGTGAGTTGGTTGGCCTCATCGAGCGCCAGGCCCGGTACCTGTCGAAACTCATCGACGGCGCGCTGGAGGCGGAGCACCACGCAGGCGACGACTGGCGGCGGTGCGAAGAATGGTTCGATCTGACACCGGTTATCGAGAGCGCAATTGAGGTGGTGGCCCCGGCGATGCAGAGTGGCGGCCATCGTTTGGGCATCGCTCTGCCGCCAGGGCCACTTTGCACAATTGGCGACCCTGTGTGCGTGCAGCAGGTCCTGATCAACCTGCTCGCAAACGCCGCCAAATACACGCCGCCGGGAGGCTCGATCCAACTCACCGTGGAGGAATCCGAAGAGTGCCTCGTCATCAGGGTAAACGATAACGGCATCGGCATGGCTCCCGCTTTGTTGAAACGCATCTTCAATTTGTTTGAAAGAGGGGGCGTTCGACCTTCGACGGTGGGCTACACCGGTCTGGGCGTTGGATTGGCCGTCGTGAAGGCGTTGGTGGAACGGCACGGTGGCACCGTGAGCGCCCACAGCGCAGGAGTTGGCGCGGGTTCGACCTTCGTCGTCCATCTGCCTCGGACGGCCCCGGTGGACGTGGACGGAAAAACGATCCATCGGAATTTACGTGTTTGTTCAAATTCGGCCATCAATTCGATGTGCGATGCCTGACACCTATGAGGTCCGTTCTCGTTTGTCGGTTACTGCTCGGTGGTGTTCAGCCGCTTGCTCTACCGCTTGCTTGGCAACGGGTTTCTGATAATATCCGGATGAGGTTTTCATATCGAACTCCGGCATCTCCAATCTTTTATCACCGTCGCGGAGGAACTTTCCTTCACGCGGGCGGCGGCGCGTCTGCACCTGACCCAACCTCCGCTCAGCCGTCAGATCCAGGCTCTGGAAACGGCGCTCGGAGTTCGTCTCTTTGAACGGGGACGCTCGGCCCAGGTGGCACTGACGGATGCGGGCCGCAGTTTCCTGACGGACGCCCGTCGCCTGCTGGCGGCGGGCGCCGAAGCGCGCGAGCACGCCCGGGAGGCCGCCCATGGCCACCGGGGCCGACTCATCCTGGCCAACGTGGCGGCGCTCTCCCGGGGAGTGGTGTCGCCTTTGCTGCAAGCCTTCCGCGCGCAGTACCCGCGGGTCGAGATCTTCCTGGTGGAACTGGAACCCGCCGACCGGACCGCCGCCCTGCGCGAGGGACGCATCCACTTGGGCATCTACCCGGAGGGCTGCCTGCCGCAGGATCCGCAGTTCGAGTCCCAGCCCCTCTACGCCTGCCCGATGGTGGCCGTGCTGCCCCCCGGGCACCCGCTGGCCGACCCGGCGCAAGCCCGCGCCGAACTGGTCATCCACGCGCTCGCTGGCGAAACGGTGCTGGTGCCTCCGGCGGAAGTCTCGCGCGGTTACCTGGAACGGGTCGAGCGCGCGTGCGCCGCGGCGGACTTCACCCCGGCGGCGCTGCATCCCGTCGGCGGGGTGCCCAACCTGCTAGGCATGGTGGAGGCGGGCTACGGGGTGGCCATTCTGCCGGAGGTGCTCGTCGGCGCGCCCGTGCCGGCGGGTCAGATGCGGCGGCTGCGTGCGCCCGTGCCGCCGTTTCGACTGCGGTTGATCTGGTCGCTGACCGTCCCCTCACAAACGCTGGAGAACTTCCGCGCCGTGGCCGAGACGTTTGCCAGCCAAGTCAACGAGGTGCCTGTCCCTCCAGCCGAAATTTCCGTGGGCATCAGCACCGAGCAATTTGTGGGAACTCCGAGCCGGACACACAGCGGTCACTCAGGTGGCATCTTCGATTTTGGCCGACCGAGTTTCTCTGTCCCCTTTCTGACCGAACACAGCATCATCGTTCATCTAACCCGCCCATGATCGGGCCTGTGTGCGGGACAGTCACGCCGGTGCAGAAACCCGCTTCGATCATGAACCAACGGTTCCGTCGCTATTCTTCGTATCGGGGCCTGCGTCGCTGCCTCAACTCCCGAGGTCGGCGCGGCAACTCTCACTGAACGCCCGCAACGGGTCTTTCGAGTGGCTTTGCGAGTAGGCCCGTGCTTCCTTGATGGTGGCCAGTGGGGTGTCGTAAGTCGCCTCAATTTCCACGATGACGGCATCGGCTTGCCTGATCACCTCCAGCGAGCCGAAGAGCCTGATTTTGCTGACGATGCCGTAGATGGGTGCCATTTTCGACACGTCGTCGAGCTGATGAAAATAAGCATCGGCAAACCGACGCGTCGCCTCGTCGATGAATTCGCCATAAAGGGTTTCGCGCTTGTTCCGCATCTGGCCGGCGAGCAAAGCACGGGTTTGCGCGTGCTGGGTAAGCCAGGTGGTTGCGAACGAAGCCGAGGCTCCGATCGCCGAACCGGCGAGAGCTGCGAAGGCGGAGAGGTAGGCGGAGTCCATGCGTGACAACAAAGGAACGTCGGAGAGTGGCGGGTGATCGTTTGGTCAGGTTCCTCGCCAATCTCGAACGCGCCAACGCCTTCGCAACTCATGATCGGAACGAGTCAGAGCGTGGGGACCGGCCTTTCTTTATCGGGGGTCATCGGTGACAATGAGACCATGGCATCCTGGCCAGACCGACGCCTGCTGGACCTTTTGCAGCTCGAAATCCCGATCATCCAGGCTCCGATGGCCGGGTCGGACTCGGTCGCGCTCGCGCGCAGTGTTTCCTCCACGGGCGCGCTCGGGTCGCTCGCCGCCGCGTTGCTCGATCCGGACGGCGTGCGCGCGGCGGTGCGCGCCGTGCGCGCGGGGCTTGAGCGCCCGTTGAACCTGAACTTTTTCTGTCACACGATGACGGAGCCCGGCGACGCCGCCCGGGAGGGATGGAAGGCGTTGCTGCGACCGCACTACGAACGTCTGGGGCTCGACATCGAGACAGTGGCGGAGAGCCGTCTGCGGCTGCCCTTCGAGGAGGCGATGTGCGAGGTGGTCGAGGAGATCAGGCCGGAGGTCGTCAGCTTTCACTTCGGGCTGCCTGCGCCCGGTCTGGTGCAACGCCTCAAGGAGCGCGGCTTGAAGATCCTGTCTTCCGCGACCAGCGTGGCGGAGGCCAGGTGGCTCGAAGGTTGCGGCTGCGATGCCGTGATCGTGCAAGGCTTCGAGGCGGGCGGGCACCGGGCCATGTTTCTCGAAACCGACGTGGCCGCCCAGGTCGGGCTGTTCGCGCTGCTGCCCCAGGTCGCCGACGCGGTGTCGGTGCCGATCATCGCGGCCGGGGGCATTGCGGACGCGCGAGGCATTGTGGCCGCCCTCGCGCTCGGGGCATCGGGCGTGCAGATGGGCACGGCCTACCTCTTTTGCCCGGAGGCCAACGTGTCGCCCGCTTATCGCCAGGCACTGCGAGAGGCCACCGACACGGGCACCGCCGTGACCAATCTGTTCAGCGGGCGTCCCGCCAGGGGCATCCTCAATCATTACCTCCGCGAAACCGGCCCGATTTCCGAAAGCGCCCTGGCCTTCCCCTATGCCGCGACGATGGTCGCCCCGCTGCGGGCCGCTTCGGAGAAGGCGGGCTCACCGGACTACATGCAGCTCTGGGCCGGGCAGTCGGCGCGGCTGGTGCATGCGATGCCAGCAGACCAGTTTACTCGAAAGCTCGCGGCGGAGGCTCTCAGCCGCCTGCACGCCGGTTATTCGTAACGCAGGGCGTCGATGGGGTCGAGACGCGCGGCCTTCTGCGCGGGGTAGAAGCCGAAGAAGATGCCCACCGCCGCGCTGAAGCCGAAGGCGAACGCGACGGCGAACCACGAGACGAACGTCTGGAACCCGGACGCCGCGGTGACGAGATGCGCTCCCCCTACCCCGAGGCCGATGCCGATGACCCCGCCCAGACAGGACAACAACACAGCCTCCAGCAGAAATTGCCACAGGATGTCGCGCCCCCGCGCGCCGATGGCCAACCGGATGCCGATCTCGCGCGTGCGCTCGGTCACGCTCACCAGCATGATGTTCATGATCCCGATGCCGCCGACCACCAGCGACACGCTGGCAATCGCCCCCAGCAACAGGGTGAGCGCCTGCGTGACGTTACCGGCGGTTTTTGCCAGTTCGGCCTGGTTGAGCACGTTGAAGTCGTTGGCGTCGTCCTTGCGCAGGCGGTGGCGTTGCCGCAGCAGCGCCTCGACCTGCTCCTGGGCGGCGTTCATCTGGTCGTCGCTGCCCACCTGGATGTCGATGACGCGCAGAGTGGTGTCCCCGGTCACGCGGCGCATGGCGCTGGTGTAGGGAATGAGCAGCACGTCGTCCTGGTCCTGACCGCCCAGGTTGGCTCCCTTGCTGGTCAGCACCCCGGTGATCAGGAACGGGATGTTCTTGACCCGCACGGTCTGGCCGATGGGATCGTGGTTCGCGCCGAAGAGTTGCGCGGCGAGCTTGGTGCCGATGACACCCACCTTGGCGACCGACCGTTCCTCGGTGGGCGTGAACATCACCCCGCTGGCCAGCGACCACTGGCGGATGGACAGGTAGTCGCCCGACACGCCGATGATCGACGTGCTCCAGTTCTGCCCGTTGGCGACGGCCTGGCCGGTGGTGCGGACCTCGGGGCTCAAGGCGCTCAGGCCGATCACCTCCCGGCGGATGGCCACCGCGTCGTCGAGGGTCAACTGCGCGCCGCCCAACCCGCTGCTGACCCCGGAGGCGTTGCGGCGGCTGCCCGCGAAGATGAGCAGCAGGTTTTTGCCCAAGCCCGCGATCTCGTCGTTGACCTTGGCCTGCGCGCCGTTGCCGACCGCCACCAGCCCGATGACCGCAGCCACCCCGATGATGACGCCCAGAGCGGTCAGCAGGGAACGCATTTTGTGACGCACGAGCGAGGTGGCCGCCGAGCGCAGGATGACGAGCGGGTTCATGGCGTGACGCGGGCGGCCGACGCGAGGGCCACATCGCCCTGCCAGGCCTGGAGTTCGTGGGCCGCATCAAGGGGACGCGCCGTGGGTTCGTCGCGCAGCACGCGTCCGTCCTTCATGTAGATTTGCCGCCCGGTGAAGGCGGCCACGTCCGGCTCGTGCGTGACCATCACGATGGTGTCGCCCTGCGCGTTGAGCCGTTGGAAGATGGCCATGATCTCCAGGCTCGTGCGGCTATCCAGGTTGCCGGTCGGCTCGTCGGCCAGGAGCAGTGCAGGCCGGTTGACGACCGCGCGGGCGATGGCGACGCGCTGTTGCTGGCCACCCGAGAGCTGGCTCGGATAATGTTCCGCGCGTCCCTTGAGACCCACCTGCTCCAGAGACTTCAACGCCCGCGCGCGCACCTCGTCGCGCGGGAGATTCCGCTGCCCGTAGAGCATGGGCAGTTCGACGTTCTCAAGCGCCGTGGCGCGTGGCAGCAGGTTGAAGCCCTGGAAAACGAAGCCCAGCTTGTGACTGCGCACCAACGCGCGCGCGTCGCGGTTCAACTTCGAGACATCGTCCCCCGCCAGGAGGTATCGCCCTCCCGTGGGTCGGTCGAGGCAGCCGAGGATGTTCATCATCGTCGATTTGCCCGAGCCACTCGAACCCATGAAGGCGACGAACTCACCCCGCTGGATCGACAGCGAAACGCCGCGCACCGCGTGCACCTCGCTGCCGCCGGTGCGGTAAATCTTCTGGATGCGGTCCAGTTCGATCATGGCTGACATATGGAACGGGTTGCTTCGGGGATGGGGGCCTAGAGCGCTTCTTGATTGAGTAAGCTATGACCATTGGTTAGGCTGGCCGATGGCAAAAGCATACTCTCTGGATCTG
>CAHJWO010000023.1 GCA_903642295.1 PVC group bacterium
TCCCGCTGACCGGTGTTCTTCTGGATCAATTTCAGGCCGAACTGGTAGTCCTTGAACAACCGGCCGCACAGGTCGTTCATCGGCACGTTTTCCTGGCGGGCACGCTCGGCGAGGCGTTGAGCGGTCTCGTCCTCGAAACGCAGCACGACCCCGTGCGCCTGCTCGAACCGCGCCGCGTACCGGTGGGCCGCTTCCGCGAGATGCGCCTCGCGCCGTCCCTCGCCTTCGGCCAGGTGCTTGACCAAGCCCGCCGCCGGGTCCGCGACGAACGCCTCGTCCACCGTCAGCCGCTCCACGCCCGAGCCGGGCAACTCGTACTTGCCCTCACGCAATAGCCGCTCGAACACCGTCACCAGCCCCCGCGCCCCGGTGCGCTCGCCGGAGGCGCTCCCCGCCAGCCGGCGCAACGCCCCATCCGTGAAACTTGCCTCGATGCCGTAGGCCTCGAAGGCCCGTACGTACTGGCGCACGATGCTGCCCTCCGAGCGGTGCAGAATCTCGTAGAGATCGTCTGCCGTCAGTTCCTCGCACACCACCCGCACGGGCAGCCGTCCGATGAATTCCGGCTCGAAACCGTAGTCGATAAAATCGCGCGTGGTCACCTGCCGCAGCACGGCGGCGTCGCTGGCCGCCGGACCTTCCAGCTTGGCAAAACCGATCTGGCTCTGGCGCAACCGCCGGTCGATCTGGTCGCGCAGCCGCTCGAATGCCCCGCTGACAATGAACAGGATGTGCCGCGTATTGATGGTCTCCTTGCGCGGACCCTTGCCGCCGCGCCGCTGGAATTCGAACGCGCCTTGCAACTGCGACTGGATGTCCATCGGATTCTTGACGGGCACCTCCGTTTCTTCCATGAGCTTGAGCAGCGTGGTCTGCACGCCGCGTCCACTCACGTCCCGCCCGCCGACGGTCTGGTTGGCGGCGGCGATCTTGTCGATTTCGTCGATGTAGACGATCCCGTACTGGGCCAGTTCCGCGTCGCCGTCCGCGCGCGCCACGAGGTCGCGGATCAGATCCTCCACGTCGCCGCCGACATAGCCGGTCTCGCTGAACTTGGTGGCGTCCGCCTTGACAAAGGGCACGCCGATGAGTTCCGCGACGTGCTTGACGAGGTACGTCTTGCCGACGCCCGTCGGACCCAACAGGATGACGTTGCCCTTGGCATACTCGGTGTCGGCGGCGGTCTTCTCGCCGTCCCGGGCAAGCTGGCGGATGCGGTTGACGTGGTTGTAGTGGTCGCACACGGCGACGGAGAGCACTTTCTTCGCTTCATCTTGCCGGATGACGAACCGGTCCAGGTGCGCCTTGATATCGCGGGGCTGGTAATGAAAATGGAAGATGTCCGGCGGCGCCGCAGGCTCGGCGGGTGGTTCGGGGGATTCCGCGCCGGTTTCGGGCTGGGTGAAGGTGGTGAAGGATACCTTGTCGCCGAAATTGCTCTTCAGAAAATCGCCCAGGCGGCGTTGGATTTCCTCGGGCGTGGGCAGGATTTTGTCGGTCTCGCTGCTCGCGGGATGCTCGTGAAACTCCGGGGCGTCTTCGACGTGGTGATCTTCGGGCGTGGACATTGCTGCGGGGAACGTAGCACCGATTCCCCTGTGCCGCAGGAATCGCCGAGTCGCGGTCCACCGGGCGCTACGGCGTCCCCGCGAACGTCTTCTCCGCCTCCGCCGCCAATTCCGTGATCGGTCGTCCCTGGTGATCGGTCGCGTCCTTGTAGGTCGTCCGCAACTCCGCGATCAGCGCCCGCGCTTTGTCCTTTTCCCCGGCCTCCCAGAGGGTGAACGCCAGCAGATAGCGTCCGTAACCGCCCACCTGGCAGCCGTTGAAATAATAGCAATCGCTGAACTTCTCCACCGCCCGCGTCAGGTACTCCAGACGCTCCGGTCCCTGGCTGCCCTGGCCGTAGTACAGCGTCGCGCAACCCGTCCGGTTGGCGTGGTCGTATTTGTCGAGCAGTTGCCGCAAACTCGTGCGCGATTCCTCGTTGCGGATCCCCTTCGTGTTGGCGACCTGATAAAGCGTCTCGATTTCCCGCAACTCGTCCGGGCTGTAAATCTGCCGGTCCTGCGCCGCCCGCCTGCGCGCCACCCGCCGGTTGGCCGCCAGCAACCGTGCGACGCGGACATCCTCGACCTCCTGCGCCGTGATGTCGGGCACACCGGCGGCGGGGGTCGCCTGCGCGGCCTCGGCTGCCCTGGCCGCCTCCGCTGCTCTGGCCTGGATGGCCGCTTGGATGGCCAACGACCTTTTTACCGATTCAACGGCGTCTTTCTCCTGCGCGGATCGTCGTTGCGCATCCCGTTCGGCCTGTCTTTGGATCTCCTCCCCGGGGGTGACCCTGGGCTCCTGGGCGCGGACCCGCGCCACCCACGGCAAGCCCAGGCTGACCGCCACCAGCAGGAGCAGCAGGCTCCACGCGGCGGCGGGTGCGGACGGCGCGGGTGCCGCCGGTGGCTGGACGATGCGGCGGATGCGGTGCAACAGGCTGCCGTTGCCGCCGACCCCCGTGCTGGCCAGGGCGAACGGGAGCGATGCGTGCTGAAACTCCGCCAGACGCGCCAACGCCCCGGCGTACAGGCGGCGGTCCGCGCAGACACGCAACGCCAGGTCATCCGCCGCCAGTTCGCGCTCCTCCCGGACGCGCCGACCGATCCACCAAACGGCGGGATGGTAGAAAAAGGTCGTCTCAATGGCGATCAAGACGAGGTTGCTCCACGCGTCGAGACGGACCAGATGCGCCAGTTCGTGCGCGAGAATCGCTTCCAACTGGGCTCCGCTGAGCCCCGTGACGGCCTGCGCGGGCAACAGCACGACGGGCCGGCACAAACCCATCAACATGGGCACCCCGGCCCGGGCGGTCTCCAGCAACCGCACGGCCCCCGGGCGCAGTCGGAAGCGCGTACAGAGATGGGCAAAGGTTTCTTGCAACGCGGGGCAGGCCGCGACCCCGCCGCGCCGCCAGCCGCGCACCTGCAACCAGCCGCCTGCGTGACGCAGCGAAAGGAGCAGGACCCCTATCGCCCAGCCCGTCGAAACCCACGGCAGACAGCGCGCCAGCCGCCCGCGCCACGCCGCCGTCGTCGTGAGTGATGCCGCGGATCGCGGGTCATTCGCCACGGGCGATTTCACGACGGAGACCCCGGTGCCGGTCGTCGCGGTCTGGAAGCCCGGCGGTGCCACGGGCGCAGTCGCCGCCGGTCTCCGCCGCGAGCTTGCCGACATGGTGGTGGTTCCTGGCTCCGGGTGCAGCAGCGTGAGCATCGCGGCGACCGTCATCGCCAACAACGCCAGCAGACACGCCGCATGACGCGCCGCCGAGCGCCCGCGCAGCAAGCTCAACCCGACGGCCAGCGCCGCCGCCACGACCGCTCCTTGCCACAGGGAATGCAGCAACGTCCAGCCAAGTCTCTCCGCGACGGCGCGGAGGGTCTGTTCCGAGGGAAAAAAGGTGTGCATTTATTTGGAGGGGTCGAGTGCGTTGAGCAATTTGCGGATTTCACGCAGTTCGGCGGCGGAAACCTTCCGCGCGCCCAAGGCTTGCAGCACCAATTCCGACACCGACCCGCCGAAGGCCCGCTCCAGCAGGTCACTGACCATTTGCCCCTTGGTGCGATCCGCCGGGACGGCCGGCGAAAAGACGTGGCCGGGCGCGGAGTCGTCGCGGGTGACGAGACCTTTCTCGGTCATGATTTGCAGGAACCGCAGGATCGTGGTGTAAGCGAACGGCTCGGGACGGGCGGCGTTCAGCACTTCGAGCACCTCACGCACGGTGCTGGCCCCCCGTTTCCAGAGCACGCGCAGGATGGCGAGTTCGGCATCGGTGGGTCGAGGCAGGGAAGATTTGGAGGAACTTCGTCGGGGCATGAACAGACGACTACCAAGCGGATCGCAACGTTGCAACTAAGAAATTAGTAGAACGGAGAGCCCAGGCGTGTAGCGCCGGTCGTTCCCAAGGTAGGGAGGCCTCTCCGAGGCCTTCCCTGACTTCCTTCGGGAGCAGGGAGGGGCCTGAAGGCCCAACGGGGCAGGGCTCAGAGATCTCTCCCTACCTCTGGGAAGGGACCGCCTGCGGCGGTGATAGCCACGATTCCGCCCGGCAGGCAAAGACCACCGTCTCCGCTCATCTCACCCCCCGGCGGGCTGCTCAATCGCCGCCAGCGCGGCCTCGTAAACGGAGGTGACCTCGTGGGCTCCCTTCACGGTGACGTTCAGATCGTGCAGCGCGCCATCACGCAATCCGTAAATCCAACCGTGGACCGTCAGGCTCTGTCCGCGATTCCACGCATCGTGGACGATGGTGGTCTTGCAGACGTTGACGACCTGTTCGATCACGTTCAACTCGCACAACCGGTCGGCGGCGGCGGCCTCCCGGGCGATCCCGGCCAGATGATTCGCGTGCTTCTGGCGCACGTCCTGCAAGTGGCGCAACCAGTTGTCGCTCAGACCGAGCCGGCTGTTCCGCCACGCCGCCTGCACGCCGCTGCACCCGTAATGGCCGGTGACGATGATGTGCCGGACCTGCAACAAATCCACCGCGAATTGCATGACGGACAAACAATTCAGATCGGTGTGGACGACGAGGTTGGCGATGTTGCGATGGACGAACAATTCCCCCGGCAGCAGCCCGACGATCTCGTTGGCGGGCACCCGGCTGTCGGAACAACCGATCCACAGATACTGGGGCGATTGTTGCCGCGAGAGCTTGAGGAAGAAATCCGGGTCCTGTTTCTGAATCCGTTCCGCCCAGCGGCGGTTGTTCTCGAAAAGATGTTTCAGCTCGCGCATGTGGAAAAGGATGAAGGATGAAGGATGAAGGATGAAGGATGAAAGCAGAAAAGATGAAGCAGGAGAGGAGGCTGGGATCGCTTCGCTCTGCCTTCAACCTTCAACCTTCATCCTTTTCAGTACGCCCCCGCCGCCTCCGAGAAGCGATACCCCGCCTGGTAAACCCCCGTGCGTTCCTTTTCGATCTGCCGCAGCAAATCGTTGAGCAGCGCGCTCGCGCCGAAACGATAGCGCCCGTTCGTCAGCCAGGCGTCGCCCAGCGTCTCTTTGACGGCCACCAGAAAATGCAGCGCCAGCTTGGCGGTGCGGATGCCCCCGGCTGGCTTCATGCCAATCGCCACGCCCGTCTGCAAATAATGATCCCGGATGGCCTCCAGCATCACCTGGGTGTTGGCCAGATTCGCGTTGCTGTTGGTTTTACCCGTGCTCGTCTTGATGAAGTCGCCTTCCCGCAATCCCGCGCGCATCGCCAGAAAGCTGGCCGCGCGAATCTGGTCGTAACCGTCCAGCTCGCCCGTTTCCAAAATGACCTTGAGCCGCGCCGAGCCACACGCCTCCAGCACGGCGGTGATCTCTTCTCCGACCAGGCTCACCCGGCCCGACAAAAATGCGTTCCGGTTGATCACCATGTCGATTTCGTCCGCGCCGTCCGCCACCGCCTGTCTGACCTCTCCGAGCCGCGTCTTCAACGGCACCTGTCCGCTCGGAAAGCCGGTCGCCACGCTCGCCACCCGCACCGCCGTCCCGGCGACGTGCCGCCTGGCCTCCGCCACCAGCGCCGGGTACACGCACACCGCCGCCGCGGGCGGCACGGTCGGGTCGGGCGCGTGCGGCACCAGCGCCTTGGCGCAAAGCTGCGCGATTTTCCCCGGTGTGTCCTGGCCCTCCAGGGTGGTCAGATCGACCATCGACACCGCCGTCCGCAGCCCCCAGAGCTTCGCGTTCTTCTTGATGGACCGCGTAGTGAACGACGCGGCGCGCGCCTCCACGCCGACCTTGTCCACGGAACCCACGTCATCAATCAGGCGGCGAACGGAAAGCAACGGCATGACCGGACGTTAACCCCGTCATCCTACAATCGACAAGCTTCTCAATGTGTCCTCAGTGGTTGCTTCCCCTGCTTGCATCCTGCATCCTGCATCACCGCCCCCACTCCCTATGTCTTCCCCTCAAATCATCGTCATTGGCAGTTTCGTGCAGGACCTCACCTTCCGTTGCGCCGAGTTCCCCAAGCCGGGCGAAACGGTCATCGGCCAGTTTGTGTCCGGACCCGGCGGCAAGGGCTCCAACCAGGCGGTCGCTGCCGCCCGCGCCGGTGGTCAGGTGGCCTTTATCGGTGCGGTCGGGCGCGACGCCTTCGGGGCCGGCGCCCGGGCGTTCCAGGAAAACGAGGGCATCCGCTGGCTCGTGGCTGAGAAACCCGACCGGCCCACCGGCGCGGCGGGCATCCTCGTCAATGGCCTGGGCCAGAATGAAATCATCGTCTCGCTCGACGCCAACGAGGCCCTCGCCCCCGCCGACATCGACGCCCACGCCGACCCCCTGCGCGCTGCCACCGTGGTGGTCACGCAACTGGAAGCCAATCTCGCCGCCGAGGCCCATGCGCTCGGGCTCGCCCGCGCGGGTGGCGCGACGACGATTCTCAACCCGGCGCCGATGCGCGCGGACTTCGACCCGGCGCTTCTCGAAAATGTCAATATCCTCATCCCGAACGAGACGGAGTTCTGCGCCCTGATCCATCTGCTCCCGCAGACCCGGGCCACCGCCGCACTGGGCTTCGACGAGCAAAAACTCGCCACGCTCAGCGAGGATCTGCTGCACAAGCTCTGCCGCGAATTCGGATTGGAAACGGTCATCGTGACGCTCGGCGCGCGCGGTTGTCTGGTGTCCCGGCCCGATACCTATACGCTGATCCCGGCGACGCCGGGCATCCAGGCCATCGACACCACCGGCGCGGGCGACGCCTTCGTCGGCGCGTTCGCCGCCGCGTTGGCGGAGTTCGGGCCGGGCGAGATCGAGCGCGCGGCGCGTTTCGCCAATGCCGGGGCCGGGCTTTCGGTGACGAAGCCGGGGACGGCCCCGGCGATGCCCATGCGGGCAGAAATTGAGGCGCTTCTTTCAAGGTAGGGAGACCTCTCCGAGGACTGCCCTGACTGTCTTGGCGGAACGCCGCGACGATCCAAAGCGCGATTTCCAGAAGGGCCTGCGGCCCAACAGGGAAGGCTTCGGAGAGGCCTCCCTACCTTCACGCCACGGGTTGCTGCTGCGTCAGGCAATGGAATGCTCCCAGCCCCCAGATCAATTCGCGGGAATCAATCGACACCACCTTCCGGCCCGGAAACGCCTCTCGCAACACCGAAGCCGCCCAGGCGTCGTGCGGATCGCTGAACGACGGCATCAACACCACCTTGTTCCCGATGTAAAAGTTCGCGTAGCTCGCGGGCAACCGCTGCCCTTCCCGGACAATTCTCGAAGGCATCGGCAGCGTCAGCACTTTGAGTGGCGTGCCGTCCTCCGCGCTCATCTCGCGCAACCGGTAGAGATTGGTGTGGAGCGCCTCGTAATTCACGTCGTGCTGATCCTCCTCGACCACCGTGACCACCGTTGTCCGGTCCACAAAGCGCGTCAGGTCATCGATGTGTCCGTCCGTGTCGTCCCCTTCGATGCCGTCCCCCAGCCACAGCACGTTCGTCACGCCCAGATGGTCTTTGATGACCTTCTCGATCTGCGCCTTCTTCAGGCTCGGGTTCCGGTTCGGATTGAGCAGACAGCTCTCCGTGGTCAGCAGGGTTCCCGCACCGTTGACCTCGATGGACCCGCCTTCGAGCACGATGCCCGGCGTGTACACGGGCAGCCCGCCCAACGCCTCGGCCACGTGGCCCGGCACGGCGTCGTCGTGGTCGAACGGCGGATATTTCCAGCCCCACGCGTTGTAGTCCCAGTTGACCACCGCCAGCCGGGGGTCTGCCGCGCGCGTCAGGAACGTCGGCCCGTGGTCGCGGCACCACGGTTCGTTGGTCGGGATGTGGTAAAAGCGAACGTGCCCGTATCCGCCGGGCAATCCGCCCAACAGCCGCCGCACCTCGGCTTCCTGCTCGACACTGCCGACGTTGATGCACACCGGTTCGCTCTCGGCCAGCGCGCCCACCATCTTGACCAGCGCGGGCACGGCACGGGCATACCCGCCGCCGGGAAAAGAGACGCCGTCGGCGCGGGGCCACGAAAGCCACGTGGCGGCGTGCGGCTCCCATTCGGCGGGCATCCGGTAGCCGAGCGCGGCGGGCGGCGCGGCAGGCGGGGATGGATCAACGGCGGCGGATTCGTTCAGGGAAGACATGCGGTGACAACAAGGAATCGTGCCCGTTCAGTCGGCTGGTTCCAAAGGCCCTCGCGGCGAGGGTGCAAAAAGCAGTGTCGGGACGCCAGCACGAGTCTCCCACGCGAAAACGATTTCATTCCATCAGCAGACCGTCCGCTCCGAAATTTCTTTGCCTCGTCCTTCGAACCTTGCGTCTGCCTCGGATTCCTGGATTCCTGGTTTCCTGGAACTTTTCAGTGCTTCGGCTGGTTGATCCGGGCCTGCTGGCGCAGCCCGGCGACGTACGCCCTCTGGGCGCGCTGGGCGGATTCGTCGGACACGCTGGCGCGGGTGATGTTCGCCAGTTCGAGCCGCAGTTTGGCTTCCTCGCCGACGAACCGCCGGAAATCATCCGGCGTCGCGCCGAGTTCGCCGAGCCGGGCGTTGAGCGCGGTGTCGTTGTTGCTGAAGCGGTCGCGCTTGTACCCGCGCACGGCTTCGTCAACCTGCGCGTCCGAAAGCCGTCCCTGGCGTTTGTCGAAGTCGTAAATGAGCAACGCGCGGTCGAGGGGATCCGTGACGAGGCTCTTCATCAACGGGCGGTAGATGGCCACGCCGTTGACGGTGCCCACGGGCAGGCTCGCGTCCGGCGTGGGCTTTGGCTTGGGCCGGGGCCGGGGAGTCAGCGAAGGCGTGGGCGCGGCGGGGTCGGGGTCCTGCGCGCGACCGACGAGCGTGGACAAGGTGAGGAGCAGGCAGACGCCGAGCAGGACGCGGCGCACGAAGGAGAGCGAGTGTTTCATAGGGCAATGGATCAGGCCGGCAATCTCTCGACTGTAACCTTGCGGTGCAAGCCGGTCACGTAATCGTTGATCATGGCGCGGCGTTCGGTCGGGGTGCTGGCGAGCCGGGCGTTGAGGTAGATCATGGCGGAGAGCTTGACCTCGTCGGCGACGTAGCGGCGATAGTCTTCCAGCGTCGCCTTTTCCGCTTTGAGCCGGAGATCCCGCAGGGCGTCGATCCCGTGAAATTGCAGGCGCTGGTAGCGTTTGAAAGAGTCGCTGAGTTCGAGGGGCGACAACGCGAAACCGTTCTTCCGGTAGTCGCGCAGAACCAACGCGCGGTCAACCGGGTCCGCCACCATGCTGGGAAACAGCGGGCGGCACACGGGGACGCCGTCCACCCGCGCGACGGGTCGGACAAAGGATTGGCGGGGGTCGTGCCTCCCGACCGGCAGCACGAGGGAGTCCGGCGCTTCCGGGATATGGTCTTCGAAACCCGGTTCACCCCGGTAGGGATGGTAGATCACCCAGTATGCCTGCGCCGGGGAGACGGCGAGCCATGCGGCGAGGCAGAGGCACAGGCATTTCATGCCGGTATGGTATCGGCTGGCGGTTGGTCAAATGGAAGCTTTTTGTCGTGGAAAGGGCCGGAGGAAGGTTCGAGCTTCAAGAATCCACGCTTCCAGAAAGGTTCAAGGAATCAGAGGACGCGGGGGAAATTTCGCCGGAGGTCTAATCGATCAAGCGCCGCGTCACATCGCCGTAGGCCTCGATCCGGCGATCCCGCAAAAACGGCCAATGTGTCCGCTGTTCCTCGACGCGTCGCCAGTCGATCTCCACGATCACGGTCTCTTCCTCATGTATGCCCGCCTTGGCCAGAATCGTGCCCGTCGGATCGCACACAAAACTCTGCCCCCAGAATTCGATGCCGGCCCCACCCGCCGGCGCCTCGTGGCCCACGCGGTTCACCGCCGCGACGTAACACCCGTTCGCAATGGCGTGCCCCCGCTGGATCGTTTCCCAACTCGAATGCTGGGCGTGTCCGTGGGCTTCCTTCTCCCCCGGATGCCACCCGATGGCGGTCGGATAAAACAACAGTTCCGCGCCCGAGAGCGCCGTCAACCGCGCGGCCTCGGGAAACCACTGGTCCCAGCACACGCACACCCCGAGCTTGCCCTTTTTCGTGTCCCACGATTTGAAACCCAGGTCTCCGGGCGTGAAATAAAACTTTTCGTAATACAGCGGATCATCGGGGATGTGCATCTTCCGATAGCGGCCCATCAGCGTGCCATCCGCGTCGATGATGATCGCCGTGTTGTGGTACAACCCCGCCGCCCGCCGCTCGAACAAGGAAGCGACGATCACCACGCCCAACTCCGCCGCCAGCTTGCCCAGCACCTCGCTCGACGGTCCGGGAATCGTCTCCGCCAACTCGAAATATTTGTGATTCTCCTCCTGGCAGAAATACTGCGAGGTAAACAATTCCGGCAAGCAAACGATGTGCGCGCCCTGCCCGGCGGCCTCGCGGATTTTCTCGACCGCGCGGGCGCGATTTTCCTCGGGTTCGGGTGAGCAGCGCATCTGGATGAGCGCCAGCTTGGTCAAGCGGGAAGCAGCGGACATGGGTGGGCGAAGCTTCCAGCTTCAAACCGCAAGCTTCAAGCAAGATTCGCGGTTCGAGCGCCCGAATTTTCCCGTCTTTTTACCGCGTCCTCCGCCCTGCTTGGGAAGCTTGGACCTTGAAACTTCCTTGAAGCTTGGTTTCTTGCAGCCTGAACTTCATGAATCGCGCCTTTCTCCCCCTGCTCGCCCTTGTCCTCGCTTTCACCGCGCTCCCGGCCGTCCGCGCGCAGGACGCCACGCCAACCCCCGCCGCGTCCGCCGCGCCGGACCCGATCAAGGACATCCGCATTGTCCTGCACACGGACAAGGGCGAGGTCGAAGCCATCGTCTTCGCCTCCAAGGCCCCGCTCACGACGGCCAATTTCCTCAACCTCGCCCAGCAACACTTCTACGACGGCTTGAAGTTTCATCGGGTCATCACCGGCTTTATGAGCCAGGGCGGCGACCCCGCGGGCAACGGCAGCGGCGGCCCGGGTTACCAATTCAACGACGAACCCAACGGCGACCGCAAATTCGACAAGCCCGGCGTCGTTGCGATGGCCAACAAAGGCACCAACACCAACGGCAGCCAGTTCTTTATCACGCACGACTCCGTGCCGGACCTCAACGACGGCGGCCGGGCGGGTCATTACACGATCTTCGGTCAGGTGACCAAGGGTCAGGCCCTCATCAGCAACATGGGCCAGAACGACCACATCAAAGCCATCGACATCCTGGATTCCACCGTGCCGCTGTTCACCGCTCAATCCGAGCAGATCGAGAAATGGAACACAGAGATAAAAGCCAGTAAGAAGCCCTGATCCCTCTTCGCTCCCTTCTGTCTCTCACTTTGCGAGTCTTTGTGGCTTTGCGTTAAAACTTCGCTCTCCGATCCAACCGCACGTCCACCTTCCGCATCTCGCATCTTTCCGTCTTCCGATGAACAACAATCCCGCCAACCGCCGTCTCCAGGTCTTCACCGATCCCGCCGCGCTCGCCCGCGCCGCCGCCGAGGAAGTCACGCGCCGTATGATCGCCGCCGTGCGTGCCAATGGCCGCGCCACCCTCGCGCTCTCGGGTGGCTCCACGCCAAAGGTCCTCTACGCCCTGCTGGCCGACGAGCCTTCCTTCCGCGAACGCTTCCCCTGGGCGGAGACGCACTTCTTCTTCGGCGACGAGCGCCATGTCCCGCCCGACGACAAGGACAGCAATTACCGCATGGCCAAGGAGGCGATGTTCGACAAGCTCTCCGGCACACTGCCCCCCGAAAACATCCACCGCGTCCCCGCCGAATCCCCCGACGCCTACGAGGCCGCCACCAACTACTCGCTGGAAGTGCTCCGCGTCTTCGGCGAAACCACCGCCTGCTTCGACCTGACGCTCCTCGGCATGGGTCCCGAGGGCCACACGGCCTCCCTCTTTCCGGGCACGACCGGCCTGCGTGAGACGGTTCCCGTCGCCGCAGCGTACATCGAAAAACTCGCCGCCTACCGCATCACGTTCTCACCGTCCTTGCTCAAGAATAGCGCGGCCATTCTCTTCCTGGTCGCGGGCAAGGACAAGGCCGACACCCTCGCCACGGTCTTGGAAGGTCCCTCCGAACCCGACAAATATCCCATTCAAGGGATCACGGCGGACGACGGCGAAACGCTCTGGCTGCTCGACCAGGCCGCCACCGCGAAGCTGTCGTCAACCAGGTCCTGAGGGCTCTCCGAGCCCCTTCCCATGAGCGACGACGCCCTCCTCCTCAAAAAATCGGAGGTCCGCACGCAATCCATCTACGCGCGCTGGTACGCCGACCAGGACCGCCTGCAGGAAGTCCTGACCGGCGTGCAGTACGACGAAACCGCCCGCTGCACGGCGATCCTGTCCGCGTTGGCCTGGCGGCTGAAATTCCCGCTCACACTCGGACATTTCCGGGTCGTCATCGGAGGCGACTACTGGTACCAGCATTGCAGCATCCACTACGTCAAGGTGGTGAGCGGTTCGCAGTTCCTCTATTGGAACCACACGGAATGGTTCTACGTGCTCGTCCCCAGCCGCTCGGAAACGACCAGAACCTACGGCGTTTCCTTCGTGGCGGACGGCCGTCTAATGTCGGGTCAGCCGGGCATGTCGGGCACGATGCAGATGCCCCTGGAAACACCGATCAAGCGTTTCACGCTCAATCACCCCTTCATGGAAAGCGAACTGCACGAACCGGGCCGCATCCTCCTCAGCCGCTCGTGAGGAAGGCCTCCTAATCGGAAGCGGTTTCAGTCCGACAGGATGCGCTTTAATGCTTCGCGGAAACGAGAAAATATATTTTTGTGTTTTATATGACGCCCACGCGTCACGACGCATTTTCCCCTGACCCAGACCCGATCAATCGTGCCGCTGCCGCGCCCGCCAAAAACATGCCGATCAAAGATGGAGTCCCCACGCTCACGCCGCGAAAGTGATTGATAATCGCAGGCTAATGTGACGATGTCCGCCGAACTGCCGAGAGCAAGGTTTCCCGGCTCGCTTTGCAAAGCCCGGCTTCCGCCAGTCGACGCCATCTCATAGAGACTTCGGCCGGTGGACCCGCCCGTTTTCCCGGCGAGCACGTTGCGCCCCAGGCTCGCCAACCGCTGCGAATATTCCAACAGGCAGAGTTCCCCTGCGGCGTCGATGTTCACGTTGGAATCCGTGCCGATGCCGAAGCATCCTCCCCGCGCAACGAACGAAGCCGCCGGGAAGATGCCGTCGCCCAGATTTGCCTCCGTGATGGGACATAAGCCGACCGTCGCGCCGCTCGTGGCGAGCCCGGCGATTTCTTCCGGCGTCATGTGCGTGGCATGGATCAGACACCAACGGGCATCCATTGGCGCGTTCGCCAGCAGCCATTCCACGGGGCGTGCTCCCGTGGCCGCCACGCAGTCCGCGACCTCCTTCACCTGCTCGGCGACGTGCAGGTGGATGGGGCCATCCGGGCAGAGCGCGATGATGAGCTTCAGTTCTTCGGGCGTCACCGCGCGCAGACTGTGCGGCGCGACTCCGACGGTTGCGCCGGGCAGCGCGCGCACCGACCGGGCGGCGCTCTCGAAGATCCGCGCAAATTGATCCGGCGAAGTCACAAAACGGCGCTGCCCAGCCGTGGGTTGCAAGCCGCCAAAGTTGGCGTGGGCATAGAAGGAAGGCAGCAGGGTCAGGCTGATTCCGGTGTCATGCGCCGCGCTGCAAATCCGCTCGGCCAACTCGCCGGGATTGGCGTAAGGCGATCCATCGCCGTCATGGTGGACATAGTGAAATTCGCCGACCCGCGTAAACCCGCACTCCAGCATCTCGACGTAAGCCAGCGCCGTGATGGCCTCGATGTCCGCGGGGGTCAGACGATCCAGAAAATGATACATGACCTCGCGCCAGGTCCAGAAGCTGTCCGACGCCGGCCCCCGCCGTTCGGCCAGCCCGGACATCCCGCGCTGGAAGGCATGGCTGTGCAGATTGGCAAGGCCGGGGATACCCACCGCACACCGTTCATCTCCGGGTCGGGCGGCCACGTTTCGTTCGATGCTCGCCACGCGACCGTCCACCACAGACAAACGCACTTTCTCCAGCCATTCGCCGGCCACCAGCGCGGCCTCGAACCACAGACGCGTGGCCGGGCTTTCGTCACTCGTTGGATTTTCAGGCGCGCCTCGCATCGGACTTTCCGTTGATCTTACCACCCGGCCGGACCACGTTGCGAGCACTCATGGAAGCGAAAGTCAGCCCCGGCGGCGGCACGCAGTGTTGGCGCAATGCCCGCCTGGCCACCCTGCGCGAAGGACTCCCCGGCCTCGGCCTGCTGGAAGGCGGCGCGGTCGTGGTCCGCGCGGGCCGGATCATCTACGCCGGTTCAGAAAAAGAATCGCGCCCGCCCATCAGCGACACGACGGAGATCATCGACTGCGGCGGACGCCTGCTCACGCCCGCGCTGGTCGATTGCCACACGCACCTCGTCCACGGCGGCCACCGTGCCCGCGAGTTCGAGCGGCGGCTGGAAGGCGCAACCTATGCGCAGATCGCCCGGGAAGGCGGCGGCATCGTCGCCACCGTGCGCGCGACGAATGCCCTCGGCGAGGACGACCTCCTCGCGCAGACCCTCCCGCGTCTGGACGCGCTTCTAGCTGAGGGCGTCGGCACCGTCGAGATCAAGTCGGGCTACGGCCTGAGCATCGCCGGAGAACTCAAGATATTGCGCGTCGCCCGGCGGCTGGAATCCCTGCGCGCGGTTCGCATCCGCACGAGCTATCTGGCCGCCCATGCCGTCCCGCCGGAGTACGCCGCCCGTCGCGCCGACTACCTGTCCGAAGTGGTCCTGCCCGGCCTGGCCCAGGCACACGCGCAAGGGTTGGTGGATGCGGTGGATGGCTTCTGCGAGGGCATTGCCTTCTCAACCGCAGAGATGCGTCCGGTCTTCGACGTCGCCCGCCGGCTCGGCCTGCCGGTAAAAATGCACGCCGAGCAGTTATCCAATCTCGGCGGCGCGAAGTTGGCGGCTGCTTACGGCGCGTTGTCCGCCGACCACCTGGAATACCTGGACAACGAAGGGGCAACGGCGCTCGCGCGCGCCGGGACCGTCGCCGTCCTGCTGCCGGGTGCATTCTACACGTTGCGCGAACGGCAGACTCCACCGGTCGCGGCGTTGCGCGCCGCCGGTGCTCACCTCGCCGTCGCCACCGACTGCAACCCCGGCACCTCGCCGTTGACCTCGCTGCTGCTCGCCATGAACTTGGCCGCCACCCTCTTCGGCCTGACCGTGGCAGAATGCCTCGCCGGGACCACCCGCGAGGCCGCCCGCGCGCTCGGCCTGCTCGCCGAAACCGGCACCCTGGAGCCGGGCAAATCCGCCGACTTCGCCGTCTGGGACGTGGAAAGTCCGGCGGAACTCGTGTACCGCTTGGGCTTCAATCCGCTGTATCGCCGGGTTTACAAGGGTGCGAAAGTGACGCCATGAGCATCCTCCTGCAACCGGGCCGCGTGCCGCTCTCCGTGCTGGAAAGCGTCTATCGGACGGGCACGCCGGCCCGGCTTGATCCATCCGGTGATGCCGTGATCAAAACGGGTGCCGAACGGATCGCGGCCATCGCCGCGGGCGACCGACCCGTTTATGGAATAAACACCGGCTTTGGCAAGCTGGCGAGCATCCGCATCGACGCCGCCGATGTCGCCACGCTCCAGCGCAACCTGATCCTTTCCCACTGCTGCGGGGTCGGCGCGCCGCTGTCGGAAGACGTGGTGCGCCTCGTCATGACGCTCAAGCTCATCTCGCTCGGGCGCGGCGCTTCGGGCGTGCGCCTGGACATCGTCCGGCTCATCGAAGCCATGCTGGCGCGCGGCGTAATTCCGGTCATTCCCGAGAAAGGGTCAGTGGGCGCATCCGGCGACCTCGCGCCGCTCGCCCACCTGAGCGCGGTGATGATGGGCCAGGGCGAGGCATTCGTGGCCGGGCAACGCCTCGACGGCCATGCTGCCCTGACGCGGGTCGGCCTCGAACCCATCATCCTCGCCGCCAAGGAAGGGTTGGCGCTCATCAATGGTACGCAGGTGTCCACCGCGCTGGCGCTGGCCGGGCTGTTCCGCGCCCATCGCGCGACGCAGGCGGCTCTCGTCACCGGCGCGCTTTCAACCGATGCTGCGATGGGTTCGCCCGCGCCCTTCCGGGCGGAAATTCACCTTCTGCGCGGACACAGGGGCCAGATCGACACGGCGGCCGCCCTGCGGCGGCTGCTCGACGGCTCAGCCATCCGCGAGAGCCACCGCGAGGGCGACAGCCGCGTGCAGGACCCTTATTGCATCCGTTGCCAATCCCAGGTGGATGGTGCGTGCCTCGATCTCCTGCGCTCGGTGGCGCGCACCCTGGAAATCGAAGCGAACGCCGTCACCGACAATCCCCTCCTGCTCTCGGACGGGTCGGTTGTCTCCGGTGGCAATTTTCACGCGGAGCCCGTCGCGCTGGCCGCCGACCAAATTGCTTTGGCCGTATGCGAGATCGGAGCCATTGCCCAGCGCCGGATCGCCTTGCTCGTGGACGCGTCGATGAGTTATGGCCTGCCGCCCTTTCTGACCCGAAAACCGGGCCTCAATTCCGGCCTGATGATCGCGGAGGTCACGTCCGCCGCGTTGATGTCGGAGAACAAACAGATGTCGCACCCGGCCTCCGTCGATTCCACGCCCACCTCCGCCAACCAGGAGGACCACGTGGCGATGGCTTGCCACGCCGCCCGCCGCCTCCTCCCTATGACCGAAAACCTCTTCGCCATCATCGGTATCGAAGCGATCACCGCCGCACAGGGCGTGGAACTGCGCACCCCGCTCACCACCAGTCCGCTACTCCAACAAGCCCTCCGCGCCATCCGCGCCGTCGTGCCCCCGCTGGCCGAAGACCGCTACCTGGCCCCCGACCTGCAAGCCGCCGCCGAACTCGTCTCCTCCGGCGCCCTCAACGCCGCCGTTTCCCCCGGCATTCTACCGACGTTGGAGGCATAACCTTCGGACTCAAGCTACCTCCCGGCACTGTTCTTTTCCCTCTGCCAATCTGCGGAAATCTGCGAAATCTGCGGACAAATCCTCTGCCGCCCCAACGATGATCGGAGATCCAATTTGCCCATTACCGCCCACGAGATCCCACCCGCCATGACCCATTCGCGCCACGATTCCCGCGAGGTCCGCGCCCCGCGCGGCACCACGCTCACCGCCAAAAGCTGGCTCACCGAGGCCCCTCTGCGGATGCTCATGAACAACCTCGACCCGGAGGTGGCCGAGAACCCGCACGAACTGGTCGTGTACGGCGGCATCGGCCGCGCCGCCCGCACCTGGCAGGATTTCGACCGCATCGTAGCCACCCTCAAAACACTCAATGACGACGAAACGCTCCTCGTCCAATCCGGCAAGCCCGTCGGTGTCTTCCGCACGCATCCCGACGCGCCGCGCGTGCTCATTGCCAATTCCAACCTGGTCCCTCATTGGGCAACCTGGGAGCATTTCAACGAACTCGACCGCAAGGGCCTCGCCATGTACGGCCAGATGACGGCCGGATCGTGGATTTACATCGGCACGCAGGGCATCGTTCAGGGCACCTACGAGACGTTCGTCGAGGCCGGACGCCAACACTACGACAACCATCTCAAAGGCCGTTGGATTCTCACCGCCGGTCTCGGCGGCATGGGCGGCGCGCAACCGCTCGCGGCCGTCATGGCCGGGGCCTGCTGCCTCGCCGTCGAGTGCAACCCTGCAAGCATCGACTTCCGCCTGCGCACCCGCTATCTCGACGCCCGTGCTGACTCGCTCGACGAAGCTCTGGCCATGATCGACGCCTGGACAAAAGCGGGTGAAGCAAAATCAGTGGGACTACTCGGCAATGCCGCCGACGTTCTTCCCGAACTCGTCCGGCGCGGCATCCGGCCCGACCTGGTCACCGATCAGACCTCGGCCCATGACCCGCTCAACGGCTACCTGCCCAAAGGCTGGACCCTGACCGAATGGCGGCAAAAACGTCAAACCGACCCGTCAGCCGTGGAACGATCCGCCCGCGCCTCCATGCGCGCGCACGTCGAGGCCATGCTCGCCTTCCACCAGGCAGGCATCCCCACCTTCGACTATGGCAACAACATTCGGCAGGTTGCCAAGGACGAAGGCTTGCCGGACGCTTTCGCCTTCCCCGGTTTTGTCCCGGCCTACATCCGCCCGCTGTTCTGCCGGGGGGTGGGACCCTTCCGCTGGGTGGCGCTCTCGGGCGACCCGGAGGACATCTATCGCACGGACGCCAAGGTCAAGGAACTCCTACCCGACGACGCCCACCTGCATCGATGGCTCGACCTGGCCCGCGAGCGCATCGCCTTCCAAGGCCTCCCCGCGCGCATCTGCTGGGTCGGCCTCGGCGACCGGCACCGTCTCGGGTTGGCCTTCAACGACATGGTGGCCAGCGGCGAACTGAAAGCCCCGGTGGTCATTGGCCGGGATCACCTCGATTCCGGGTCGGTCGCCTCGCCCAACCGCGAGACGGAATCCATGCGTGACGGCTCGGACGCGGTATCCGACTGGCCGCTGCTCAATGCGCTGCTCAACACCGCGTCCGGTGCGACATGGGTCTCCCTGCACCACGGCGGCGGCGTCGGGATGGGCTTCTCGCAGCACGCAGGCATGGTCATCTGCTGCGACGGCACGGCGGACGCCGCCCGCCGCATTGAGCGGGTTCTCTGGAATGATCCGGCGACCGGCGTCATGCGGCACGCGGATGCGGGTTATCAAGATGCGCTCGACTGCGCCCGCGAGGCGAATCTCCATCTTCCAGCGATCCTCTGACTGGTTGTTCCGAAGGGTGTAAGAAATTAGCTTTGGGGCAACATTTTCGATTTGAGCCCTCCAACGGTTACCCCGGAGGGGTACAGGAAATTAGCCGGGGGTCAACACCCCCGGGTCCCCCCCACGTGGATGCACCCCGGAGGGGTGGCGGGAAGTTACAATGCGAGACGACCGCGCCGCTGGCCCCGCGCCCCAAACAATGCTTCTGTGCCTGCGCCATGAACAGCAGCCCCCTCTTCGACCTCACCGACCGCGTCATCCTGGTCACCGGCGCGACCGGTGCCCTCGCCGGCAGCGCCGCCGACTACCTTGCCGCGCAGGGGGCGCGCGTCGTGTATTTCGGTCGCACCCAGGACAAGCTCGACGCCGCCCTCGCGCGCTGCCGCGAAACCACCCCCGACGCCCGGTGCCTTGGCCTCGTCGCCGACGTGCTCGACCGCCCCGCGCTGGAGCGCGCCCGCGACACGATCCTTCACCGTTGGGGCCGCATCGACGGCCTGCTCAACGGCGCGGGTGGCAATCAATCCGGCGCGACCATCGCCCCCGGCAAAACCTTCGCCGATCTGGATTTCACGGCCTTCCGCGAAGTCGTCGATCTCAACCTCCACGGCACCGTCTTACCCTCGCTCGTATTCACCCCGCCCATGCTGGAAGGCGCGCGCGGTTCGGTGGTCAACTTTAGTTCGGCCAGCGCGCCGCAGGCCATCACGCGCGTGGTTGGCTATAGCGCCGCCAAGGCGGGCGTGGAGAACTTTACCCGTTGGCTGGCGGTCGATCTGGGCCGCCGCACGCAGGGCAAAATCCGGGTCAACGCCGTGCTGCCCGGTTTCTTCCTGGGCGAGCAGAACCGCCGACTGCTCACCCACGAGGACGGCTCGTTGACCGACCGGGGTGACGCCATCGTGCGCAACACACCCTTCGGGCGCTTCGGGCAGGCCGCAGAGCTTCACGGCGCGATCCACTATTTGCTCGCCGACGCGTCGAGCTTCGTCACCGGCAGCATCCTCTCCATCGACGGCGGCTTCGGCGCATTTTCGGGGGTGTAAAATGTTGACGTTTGGGCACGCCGTTCGGTTGTAGGGCGACGGGCCCCGTTGCCGTTGGAGCGCCCGCCTGGCGACAATCGGACCGCTTGCCCTCCAACCCTGCATACAGGGCACCTTGGCAGGGTGGTTGGGCGGAGCGCGCCGAACCACGCAAAAACAAACGAGCGGTGAAGAATTTTTCTCCACCGCTCGTTTTATCTCTTCACAAATCACCGGCGGGCGAGCCATCTACCCGCCCCGATCGGCAGCAGCCCCGCGGTACTCCTACCCATCATCAGCAAATGGTGTTCAACCCTGGGAGGTCACGTGCTCCGGGTACGCGTGCGTGCCGTGTTCGTGCAGATCGAGCCCTTCCTGTTCGCCGTCCTTGGAAACGCGCAGGGTGCCGGTCAGTTTCACGAGGTACATCATCGCCAGCGCGGCGACGAACACGCCGATCCCGATGGAGAAATTACCCACGCACTGCGCGAGGAACTGGTGCCAGCCGCCGCCGTAAAACACTCCCGTGACCAACGAGGCCGCCGAATTGTCGGCCCCGGTCGGAGTGGCCGCGCCGAACTCACCCGTGGCAAACAATCCGAGGCTGAGCGTGCCCCAGATGCCGTTGAGGCCGTGCACCGGCCACGCACCGCAGGGATCGTCGATGCGCAGGTATTCGAGCAGATCGGTGCCGAGCACCACCAGCACACCCGCCACCGCGCCCAGGATCATGGCTCCCAGGGGCGAAACCCAATAGCACGGGCAGGTGATGGCCACCAGACCGGCCAGAATGCCGTTCATGGTCATGCCGCAGTCCCATTTCTTGGTGCGGGGATAAACGAAGAACAACGCCGCCAACCCACCCGTGGCGGCGGCAAGGGTCGTGTTGACCGCCACGCGGGCGACCCCGGCGGTATCCATTGCGGAGAGGGTGCTGCCCGGATTGAATCCGTACCAGCCGAACCACAGGATGATCGTACCCACCGAGGCGATCAACATATTGTGCGCGGGCATGGGCCCGCCGCCGTCGCGCTTGAAGGTGCGTCCGAGACGCGGCCCGAGCGCGATGGCTCCGGCCAGGGCGATCATCCCGCCGATGGTGTGCACGACGGTCGAACCGGCGAAATCATGGAAGGGCACGCCGAGCGAGGCAAAGAGATGGCCCGTGCTGCCGATGGTCGTCAACCAGCCGTCCGGACCCCACGCCCAATGGCCGAAGATCGGGTAGAGGAATCCGCTGACGCCGAAGGAATAGAACAGGTCGCCCCAGAAACCGGTGCGGCCCACCATCGCGCCCGAGGTAATGGTCGAGCAGGTATCCGCAAAGGCGAACTGGAACAGGAAGATCGCCAGCGTGGCGACGCCGGTGCCCTCGTAGGTTTCCGGCAGGTGTTGCAGGCAGTACCAACTGGTGCCGTCCGCCGCGCCGTGACCGATGAGTCCGTTGCCGTGACCGAACATCCAGGCGAATCCCCAGATGTAAAAGAGAACGCCGCAGAGGCAGGTATCGACCACCCCTTCGAGCATCACGTTGACCGATTCGCGGGTGCGCGAGAAACCCGCTTCCAGAAACATGAAACCCGCCTGCATGAAGAACACGAGGAACGCCGTCACCAGCACCCACATCGTGTTGATCGGATTGACGTAAGGCGGGTTGGGCACGGCGGGCGCGGGCGCGGGCGCCGCCGTGATCGGAGCGACCGGCGGCGCGTCGGCGTTGGCCGCCTTGGCGGGCTCGGCGGCCACCGGGGCGGTCGTCGCCGGGGTGGCGTCCTGCGCGTGGACTTTGGCCGTGCCGCTAAAGTACAGCGAAGCGGCGAACATGAGCACGAAACACAACCCTACCCCGAGCACTTTCCCGCCCAGGATTGCGTAGAACAGCTTGCGCTGCCGGGGGTCTCTCATCTTTCCAAAGAATTTTTCAATAAACATTTGTATTTGAGTAACTTCTGACCTTCGGATTTGTGTAAACCATTGACCCTTCGACCCGCAGCCCAGCCTGCACCCCGACCGATCAACGTGCGGGATTCAGCGGTCCGTGGGGAACCACTACTCCCTGGCACGCGGGCCAGAAGCAAAAAAGATGCCGCCGATTTTAAAAGCGGCAGAATCGCCCGGCTTTTGCGGAATTCGCGCTCTCAGGAACCAACCTTTTCCTTTCAGCGGGCGGCGGCTCGGTGGCTGTAAATGACAGATTGGCCAATATTTACCACGAGGTGGTTCAGATTTGCCATGATGCAGCCCGCTAGTTTAAGACTACGGCATCTTACGGTTTATCTGTTGGACGCTGTTTTCCAAAGCGCATTCCGATTGGATAAGCTTTGCACCGACCCCTCCCCCAAAGTCTGTCATCCTGAGTGAGTGGAACGAGCCGAAGGACCTTCCACCGTCGAGGGCACCTCAGGCTGACCCAAGGACGGTGATCCTGAAGCTGACTCGAAGGGGATTCGCACTAACGGGGGGACAAGTCTACCCGAGCATTTCTATTGACCCGCTCCCCCGGTTCCCCAGCCCTTGTTCGGCAGCGGGCCCATGTTGAAGGCAATGGAGCCGCCGTCCTTCAACTCGCCATACGGCAGGAACACCGAATCCCATTCCTTGCCGTTCACGCGCACGGATTGCACATAGATGTTCCGGTCGGAGAGATTTTCCGCCGTCATCGTCAACGTTTTTCCGTTGGAAAGGTGCATCGTGGCTTTGGGCACCTGCGGCGCGCCGATCACATACTGGTTGCTCGCCGGACACACCGGGTAAAATCCCAGGCACGTAAACAGATACCACGCTGACATCTGGCCGCAGTCGTCGTTGCCGCACAACGAACCCGGTTCGTTGCCGTATTGCGTCGTGATCACCTGATGCAGCCGTTCCGCCGCTTTCCACGGCTGACCGGCGTAGCAATAAAGATAAATGACGTGATGGCTCGGCTCATTGCCGTGCCAATACTCGCCGATGCAGCCGCGCAGATCGTTCGCGGATAATTCCTTGGAAAATTTCTCGGATTGCTTGGCGTCGAAAAGAGAGTCCAGCTTTTCCACGAACTTCTCCTTGCCGCCCATCAACGCGATCAGGCCCGGCACGTCCTGCGGCACGAACCATGAGTATTGCGAACTGGTGGCCTCGGTGACATCGGCGAGATTCGTCACGCCGCCGATGCACCCCGCACTCACGAGCGCCGTCACGGTGGGCACCATCGGCGGGGTCACCCAGGAATACTGCGCGCGGCTGATCTCGGTGGTGCCCTTGAGGTCGACGCCCCCGCCGAAAAGGTGCGCGTCGAAATCCGGGCGCCACGCTCCCTTGGAATCCTTGGCCCGCATCCAGCCGATGGACGAATCAAAGAGGTTCTTGTAGCTGGCCGCGCGCTTCATGAACTCGTCGTAATCGGCTTGCTTGCCCAGCGCCTTCGCCATTTGCGCGATGGACCAATCGTCGTAGGCGTATTCGAGCGTCTTGGAGAGCGATTCGTCTTCCTCGTCGCAGGGTACCCAGCCCAGCTTCCGATAGGAGGCGAGGCCGTCGTAATGCGGATTCATCGCCGTCGCCTTGATGGCCTCGTAGGCGTGCTCCGCGTCAAAGCCTCGAACCCCGTTCAGAAAACCGTCCGCGATGACCGGTGCGGCGTGATACCCGATCATGCACCAGGTCTCGTTGCCTTGCAGTTCCCACATCGGCAGCAGGTGATCCGCGCTCTGGTCATAATGCGCGAGCAGCGAGTTGATCATGTCCGAGTCGCGCCTCGCCTGGATCAACGACAGCAGCGGATGCTCGGCCCGGAACGTGTCCCACAACGAAAACACCGTGTATTTGGTGAAGCCTTTGGCCTGTCGGATGTTCTGGTCGAAACCCCGGTACTCGCCGTTGACATCCTGGTAAACGTTCGGTGTCAGGAAAGTGTGGTAGAGCGACGTGTAAAACGTTTCCTTTTGCTCCTGGGAACCTTCGATTTGCAACCGGCTCAACTCGGTGTCCCACTCGCGGCGGGTGGCCTCCTTGACCTTCTCGAAGTCCCAACCCGGGATTTCCGCGTCGAGGTTTTGCAGGGCGTTCGCCGCGCTGACGGCGGACACGGCAACCTTGACCTGGATGACCTCGTCCGCGTGCGTCTTGTACTTGGCGAGAAATTGCAGGTTGGTTCCGACGGCCTCGTCCCGGCTGCGGAAGCGATAGTTCACGTAGCTGTGGTAAATCACCGGCTCACCGTCCTTGATGATCACGCCGTCGTCAAAGGGCCGCGAGAAGCGCGCGGCGAAGTAAAGGTAACGCTCCTTGGCCCAGCCGTTCACCAGATGGAAGCCGGTGATGGTGGAAGCATCCTCCACGCGCACGCGGGATTCCGCGACGTGCCAGCGGCCGCCGTCGATCACGCGGCTCAGATCGGTCATGATGGAAGCCTCGTCGCTGGCGGGAAACGTGAAACGGAGGATGCCGGCGCGCGCTCCGGCGGTGAGTTCCGTCGTCACGCCGGACTTCTGGAGCTTCACCTTATAATAGCCGACCGAGGCGGCTTCGTCGGCATGGGAGAACGTGGATTGATACCCGTTTTCCGGGTGATCCTTGGTGCCGGGCACGAAGGCCGGCGGGCCGACCTGCGGCACGAACGGGAAATCGCCGAGATCGGGACAGCCCGTGCCGCTCAGGTGCGTGAGGCTGAAGCCGAGGATGGTCGGATCGGTGTACTCATAGCCGGAGTCCGTGTCCCAGTTCCTGGTGTCGGTGTCCGGGCCGAGTTGCATCATGCCAAACGGCGCGGAAGGTCCGGGAAACGTGTTGCCCTCGCCCTGCGCGCCGACGAACGGCCGGACGTAATCGGACAACCGGGGCTCGGCTTTGGCCAGCCAGCCAGAGCAGGTGAGAGCGGCGACCGCGAACAGTAGGACGGGATGGCGGCGGATGATCATGTGTTTTATTTGGCTTCCGGTTCGAGGAGCGCAGGAGCGAGCGGGACGGAGGAGGGAACAGTTCGAGGGCCGGTCATTCGTATCCTGTTTCGTGCAGGTTGACCACCAATTTGAGTGGCGTTTCCATTTGAAGATTTTCCCGCAGGGGGTGTCGCGCGAAGGGAGGGACCGGTGCCAGCGGTGGCGTTCAACCCGTGGAGGGATGCACGGCAAACTAATGGGCAGTGGCGCGAAGTGCGGACCACGACAGAACAAAACCTTGATTGATTACATATGTGAATTAATTTCACAAAAATGAAAAGAAGTCAAGCGGAGGTTATGGAAGAGAGGAGAGTTTCTTCCCGTAGAGGAATTAGACTTCCGGCAAACATCGGAAACCGTCCGCCGATTTCGCAGATTTCCGCCGATGGGAGGGAGGACAAGACCACCCAGACAGCCCCTCGGCTGGTCAACTGCGAAAATCGGCGAAATCGGCGGACTTTTGCCGGAGGTCTACTTTACCCCCTCACCACCAGTTCATGACAGGCTCTAAGTATGGACGAGAGGGTTTCCAGGTGGATGGCGATCTCCGAGCGCCATGTGTTCCCTGCGGCGCAGCCGCCATGCTGCCAGGCCTTTTAGACCGC
>CAHJWO010000024.1 GCA_903642295.1 PVC group bacterium
TGCAGACAAGATCTGGCTCGTCCCCGACAAGATCAGGATTGGACTGGCAATCGAAATCGCCACTTTGACCAAACGCAATGAGGCTGTGAATGACTCCGGCAGATTACTAGTTTATAGAGATCCCGCTGCTTGGATCGCGAAGTATGGCCACTAGAGGGGGTCTAGAAAGTGGGATTTTACTCCTGTTTTCCCAAGTACTACCTAGGAACGACGACCTGCCGGAAGCGTGGGTGCACTTCCAGGCAACGCCCGGCGACGGCAAGGCCGAGCCGCCCTTGCCGTTCGTGCGGGGCTTCGACCACACCTACGACATTGAGCGCCTGGAGTACAAGTTCCGCTGCAACGCGGACCCGGACGGGCGGGTGACCTACGACGTGATCTTCACCCCGGACGACGGCGGGCCCGTGACCCACGAGCCGCACACGATTTTCACCCACGGGCAGACCGGAGTCGGCGCGCCCCCCGCGCCGCTGGAGGGCACCGAACACATCGCCCGCGAGGAATCAGTGGGCGTGCCCGGCCGTGGGATCGAATCCGTTGAGCCGGAAGTGTTCCCGGCCCCAATCCAGTGACCGGCGGGAGAGATCGACGCTGACCGGGCGGGCACTCGTCCGCTGCCGCGCGTTCGTCCGCCGCGCCGGGGCCGCCGACGCGAGCTTCGATCACAGCGAAACCGGCGACAACCGGGCACGGCTCACCGCGCCCGCAGTTTTATCTCCCCTGCGGAATTTGAAAAGCGGATCAACCTGAACTAACCAACCAGCAGCCAAGTCCCCAGGTATCCACAAAACCCGGACAATCCCAGATCCATCCCCAGTCCGCGCTTGATGCAAATCGCTCTCACCGGCACCTCCGGCCACCTCGGATACCACGTTGCCCGCCGGCTGCTACAACAAGGACATGCCGTCCATTTGCTGCTGCGTGCGCCCAACGTCCTCACCCGCCGCCTGGAACTCCTGGGGGCCCGCAGCCACCTCGTAGACCTCCTCGCGCCGGAAACCTGCCTGCCCGCGCTCGCGGGCACGGAGGCGTTGTTCCACCTCGCGGCCACGAACACGACCTCGCAGGCGGACGCCGACCTGGTGGAACGCTCCACGGCAGGGTTGACGAAATCCGTGCTCGACGCGGCGCAAGCCGCCGGAGTGCGCACGGTGATTTATACCTCGTCGGTCGTGGTGTTGGGCCGGAGCACGGACCCGGCCCGGCTCATCAACGAAGGGGATGCCACCGGATCGGCCGAAAGCCCGTACGTGCGCGGCAAGGTCGCGGCGGAGCGGTTGGCGCGCGCGGCGCAGGCCAGCGGACGGGACGTGCGCATCGTGTATCCCTCGTGGGTCGTCGGGCCGGACGACCCGAAGCTCACCCCACCGCACCGGTTGATCCTCCAGGCGGTGCAAAAAGGGCAGCGTTTTTCCTTTGACGGCGGCATCTCCATCGCGCACGTCGGCGAGATTGCCGAGGGGCACGCCGCCGCGTTGGAAAGGGGTCGGCCGGGGGGGCGATATGCCCTGGGCGGACAAAACGTCACTTTCCGGCAGTTCTATGATCTGCTCGCCCGGTTTTCGGGCCAGCCCGCGCCGGTGCTGCATTTGCCGAAATTTGCGCTGCTCACCGCCGCCACGACCCTGAAAACCATGTTCGGAGTCGTGGGCGGTCAAGCTCCCGTCGATCCCGCATACGTCCGGGCCGTCGTCGGGAACTTTTCCTGGTACGACTCCAGCCAGGCCGTCGCGGAACTCGGTTATCGTGTCCGCCCCATCGAGGAAACGCTGCGCGAGGCCGTCCAACTCGCCCGTCAGCGGTTGATGGGTTCCTATCCGTTGAACCTGAAGACGCAGGGGGCCAGCGAACCGCCGTCGGTGGGGGCAGCCCCCGGACGGCTGCTCATCACCGGCGCGCCGGGTTGGCTGGGTAACCGTCTGCTCGACGTGCTGGCCAACGGCGACCGCACCGGCCACCGCTACCCGGCGCGTCCGGTGCGCCTCCTCGTCCAACCCTCCTCCCAGGGGATGCTGGATCTGCCCGAGCGCTTCGAGATCGTTTACGGCGACATCAACGACGCCGCAGCGGTGCGGGCGGCGCTGGAGGGCGTCGCCACCGTGATCCATCTCGCGGGGGCCATTTATCCGCCCAAGGTGGCGACGCTTTACCGGGTGAACGTGGACGGCACGCGCCACCTCGTGGATGCTTGCATCGAGCGCGGCGTGCGCCGGTTCCTGTTCATGAGCACGGACTCGATCTGCGGCCACGGCACCCCGGCGCAACGGGTTTTCGACGAGCACACTCCCGCCAACCCGTACGGGGATTACGGACGTTCCAAGTGGATGGCGGAGGAGTACGTCCTCGAAAAAACCCGCGCCGGGCAGCTCGACGGCACCTCGCTGCGCGGTTTCTGGTTTTTCGGCCCCTACGCGCCCGCGCGCCAGCGGACCTTCGTGAACATGTTCGCCGCGTGGCCCCGGCAGCTCGTCTTCGGCGACGGCAAGAACCTGCGGAGCATCTCCCATGTGGATGATATCGTGCACGCGTTCCTGGCGGCGGAAAACCAGCCCGCGACCTTCGGCAAATGGTACTGGATCGGCGACGCCGCCGGCGGCCACACGGTGGACACCATTTCCAACGCCATTGCCGCAGCGTTCGGGCGTCCCTACCGGCCCCTCTACGTCCCCAAGGCGGTTTGCCGTCTGATCGGCGTGGCAGATACGTTGCTGGGGAAGCTGGGTCGAATCCATCCGACGATCACGGCTGCGGGGAAGTTCGACTTCGACATCGCGGGCGTCAGCACGGCGGCCCAGCGAGACTTCGGCTACACGCCGCGCGTCAACTTGCAGCAGGCGGCGGCCGAGATGCTGACCATGAACAGCAACCTGGGCGCCTGAGTCCGGGCGGCCCCGCCGACATCCTCCTTCTCACGGTGAAACGCGAAGATGGATGTCATGCACGAAGAGGCCCAGGTTGCGCGGGTCGCCGTGCGGGTTGCCGGGGTCTAACGACGCGGGGGAAACCGCGTCGGGAAACTGGAAAGCCAGGGAAGCAATCGGCATCGGGTTGGCCGCTGCCGCGTTCCAGGTCGTCACAGGGATGTTGAACACCACCGAACCCGGCGCGGAAAGCTGCTGCTCGGGGCAAAGGCAGGTGCCGTTGAAATACAGGCGGATTCTTTGCCGGGTCACCCCGTGCGCCGGAGCCAGGCACGGCGCGCCCGTCACGATGATTTCGACGCTGGTCCCCTGCACCGCCTGCGGACGGAAGGCGAGCGCGGCCATCGGCTCAGCGTTCCAGGTCCCGCCTGCATCCACCTGACCAAATCCCCCGATGAAGAAGTCCGCGGCGTGCCCGCCGAGCATGAAATCAATGTTGGCCTCCTTGACGGACGCCGAGAGTTCCAGGGTCGGCGGCATGATCTCCAGGGTGGTCGGGGTGACCGCCAGCGAGGCATCGGGGCGCAGGACAAACGTCGGGGCGTCCGCGGACACCCCCCTGCGGACGGTGCCGCTCGGCCCGATGTACCACGGGCACAGGCCGTCCTGCAACGATTGGGGAGTCAGCCGCTGCCAGTCGTGTTCCGCGCCGAACGTGTTTTTCCAGCGTCCCGCCACGACGAATGGGTCTCCGGCGCGCGCGAGTTGCAGGCCGACGCCCACCGCCGTCGTCCAGTAGTCTTCCGGGACGAACAGCACTTTGCAGACGGGGGGGCGGTTCGCGTTCGTGGCGGCCCGCGCGCGTTCGACGCTGGCGTGCATGAAGTTTGCCCCTTCGGGAAAGTAGTTGTGGATACGCAGTCGTCCGGCAAAAAGGTCGGCCAGCAGGATGACCGCACCGACCCCCAGCAGGCGCGCGAGCGGCAGCCGGGAGCGAGCCCGTCCCGCTTCCGCTCCGGTTTCACCCGCCGTGGTCTGGTCGGACCGGGCGGCGCAGAGAACCGCCGCTGCGATGAGCGCGCCGAAGTAGTAAATAGCGAAGTTGAACCACGAATTGTAGTAATACATGAGCCCGTCCTGCCGGGTTCCCCAGTACAGCGTCAGCCCGATGTTCAGCGCCGCCAGCAGCGCCGCCCAGGCCAGAAAGCGCCGCCGGTCATTCACCGCCGCCGGGACCGACCCATCCACCCGCCGCGCCCGGGGCCAAATGTAAGCCAGCGGGGCCTGCGCCGCGAGCCCCAGCACCACCAGCCAGCCCACGTAGAACAGCGCGTGAGCCCGCAGATAGGCCACAAAGCCGCTCAGGTCATAGTGACCGAAGTACACCTGGCCCGGCAGATACGGCCGATAGGTGGCGAACAGGAGAAAGTAGCACAGGGAACGCCCCAGATGTTTGCGGTCGCTTTCCTGCGCGTGCAGGTGCCGGAGAATGGCGGCGAAGTTGCTTTGCTTGCCCCAGCAAAGGTCGATCAGCATGGGGAGCAGGAATAGAAAAAGGAATCCTCCCGCCAGCAGGTGCGCGCGGGGATATTCCCGCCACGCCGCCAGCAACCACCCGCCGCGCGGGGACTTTCCCGTGCCGTCGGGCGCGCCGCTGGCCCGGGCATGCTGACGCCGCGCGCAGGAAACGATCAGCCCGAGGTAGGCAACCGCTGCCGTCGGCCCCACGAAAAGCGGCTGGGCCACGTGTTCCATCAAGAACCCGCCAGCCACCACCAGCAGCGGCAGATTCCGGCCCCAGCCTGCGCCGACGGCCGCGCCAGCCGTCAGCAGGCAAAGAAAGGGCAGGACCAGGGAATGAGCCGACCAGACGCTCAAGAATGCGGTGGTTCCACCCAGCATGTCGTACATGGACGGCAGGTTACCCATCAGCCCGAAATGCACGATGCCCAGGCCCAGGGCCACGCAGAGAAAGAGCCAGCGCCGCCGCTCGGGCAGCCGGTGCGCGAACACGCTCAACGCCGCCACGAAGAAACCTGTCATCAGGCAGAGGTTAATCAGTAATTGCCCCTGAAAAGGGGTAACCACGAGATGCAGCGCATCATAAAACAGCCACTCGCCGAACGCCTGGACATAAAAGAAGGCCGGTCCGGGATGATAAAATACGTAACGTGAGTAAGGCCCGTAAAGCTGCGAGAAATGCCTCGCGCGCAGGATGGAGAGCGAGTTGGCCGCCGAATCCCAATGTTCGTAAAAGGGCTGTCGAAAGAGGAAGTCCGCGCTGTTCGCCGCCAGCAACACGATGATCCCCAGGGCAAGCAGCAAAGCGGTGGAGCGTCTCATTTGGAAGGTGGGCGTTTTGGCGGCAGCCCCCCGAATCACAAATTTCCAGGGGCCGCGCTTACCGCCGGAATGAAATAGCACCTCTCCGGCACGCAAGGTAGGCCTGGTCGTGAATAATCCACCTGCAAGGACCACCACGTCCCGCACGGAAGTAGGAAGGCAACCGGAAAAAACTCGACCGCACGAAGTTTTTTGCGCGAACGTGTGTCCACGTCATGGAATCTACCTCCGCCACCGAACCTCACCTCCCGCCGACAGATTCCGTGCCGCCCCGCCTTTCCTTTCCGAGTCGGCGGCAGGTCTTCGCCGCGTGGCCGGAACTGCTCGCCATCCTGCTTTTCCTCGCGCTGGCTGGTTCCTTCATCTGGAAGATAAAGGCAAACGAAGGCGGTCGGTTCGGTTACACCATCGATGACAGTTACTTCCACATGGCGGTTGCGAAAAACCTGGTGCATCACGGCCTCTGGGGGACCAGCGCCAGGGTGGGTTTCAGTTCGGGCACCTCTTCGTTGCTCTGGCCCTGGTTGCTCGCGGTTTGCTTCGCGCTTTTCGGCATCCACGAGTACTGGTCGCTCGTCCTCAATCTGCTGGCCGTGGTCGGATTGTTGTTTTACGCCGGACGACTGCTCCGCCGGACCACGGGGACGGGCGTCCTGAGCTTGCTGGTTCTGGTCGGTCTCATCGTGCTGACCCCTCTTTTCACGGTGGCGTCCACCGGCATGGAACACTGCCTGCAAACTCTGCTCACCTTGATCTTTGTCGATCTGGCGGCGCGGCTGCTGACGGCGGACACCCAACGGCTCACCTCACGGGCGGCGGAGACGGCGTTCTGTGTGGTCGGGTTGTTGCTGGTGATGACCCGTTACGAGGGGCTGTTTGTCGTGGCGCCGGTCGGCCTCCTGCTCCTTTGCCAACGCCGCTGGCGTTTGGCGGTGGTGCTCGGGATCACCGTGGCGACGCCGATCACCCTGTTCGGACTCCTGGCGGTGTCAAAAGGATGGTACTTTCTGCCGAACTCGCTGTTGTTGAAGGGCAACGTGCAGCCGGTGCACACCTTCGCGGAATTGCTCGTTTACTTCCAAAAGTGGTACACCGTTCTCTCGACCGTCCCGTATATCACCAGCCTGGGCACGGTGGTGACGTTGGCTCTGGTGGTTAGCTTGCAGCGGCGCTGGAGCCTGTGGAATTACCCCGCGTTGTTCCTGTTCATCACGCTGCTGACCACGATCGAGCATCTCCAGTTCGCCGGGCTGGGCTGGTTTTTTCGTTACGAGGCCTACCTGATCGTCCTGGGGATTGTCGGCTTGGGTGTCGCGCTGGGTTACGAGTCGCCCCGGCTCGGCTGGCGGTACTGGCTGTCGGCGCGTCCGCTCCCCTATTACGCCGGGATGGCGCTGTTGGCCGTGCTTTTCGGGGCCCCGGTCTGGGAACGAGCCGCGGATGCGAGTTCACGCACGGTGCAAGCCTCGTACAACATTTACGAGCAGCAGTACCAGATGGCCCGCTTCGTCCGACGATTTTATAACACCCGGGGAGTGGCGGCGAACGACATCGGCGCAATCACCTTCCTCGGCGAGGCCGACTTGCTCGACCTCGTCGGGCTCTGCGACATTGACGTATTGCGGGCGCGGCGCGCCGTCACCATCAACAACGAGACGATCCGTGGATTGTGCAAAAAACATCACGTCGAACTCGTGGTCGCCTATCCCGAGTGGAGCAATCTGTACGGCGGCATCCTCCCCGAATGGATTCCCGTGGGCCAGTGGATCATTCCCAATAACGTGATCGTGGCGAACGCCGATGTCACGTTCTACGCCGCGAACAAGGCGTTGGTCCCGGGACTCATCCGCGAGTTGCGGGAATTCGGCGCGACGCTGCCGAAGGATATTACCCAGACGGGTCTTTATCTGCCCGCCCGCACCCCGCAGACCAGCGGCACCTACGGAGCGGAAGAGGACAACGGTACCACCACGTACCTGACGCCGGGTTGGGTCCAGGTGGCCATGTTCCCGCCCGACAACGTTCCGCTGGAGTCGTCCGATACCCTCCTCCAACTCACCGTTATCCCCGTGGCCAAGGGGATGTCGATGGATGTTTATGTCAACGATCAGCTCGTGGAGACAAAAACGTTTCCGCCGGACAGCCCAGCCAACTGGACCTCCTTCCGGGTGAAAGCCAGGTGGCAGCCCGGCGTGAACACCGTGGGCCTGGTGGGACACGGGACGCCCGCCCTGCTGCCGAACGATCCACGGCTCGCCATGTTCCGGTTGCTGGACCCCCGGAAAAGCATCGGTGCCGATGGCAAAGTGCGGACGCAGGAGATCATCAACACGGCGACGCCCTGAGCCGCCTCAGGGTGCCACCCGCAGCCGCATCTTGCAGACAAACAGGCCCAGCTTCCGCCGGTCGTCGCTGCCGTTGGGATCGAGAGTCGCGGGGGCCACGGCGTCGGGCATCTCGATGGCCAGGGAGGCCTGTGGCTGCGCCTTCGCTGCCGCCGCGTTCCAAGCTGCCGCCGGGATGACAAATTGCACCGTGCCCGCCGCAGTGAGCTGCTGCTCGGGACCGATGAACGTGCCGTTGAAATACAAGCGCACCCGCTGCCTGTTCACCTTGTAAGCGGGCGAAAGGGCGGGCAGGGCCTCCACGGAAACCTCGACGTTTGTTCCTTTGACGACCTGTGGCTGGAAGGCGAGTGCGGCCCATGATTCCACGGTCCAGGTGCCGCCCGGGTCCATGGTCGACCAGCCGCCGATGACGAAATCCTCGCCGTTGCCATGGGTTGCGAAATCGATTTCGGCCGTGCTGCCGGCGGCCGACAGATCCAGGGTCGGCGGCGTCAGCGTCAACACCGCCTTCTGGCGCAACGGGAAAACCGGGGCATCCGCAGGCACCCCGCGCCGCACGGTGCCGTCCGGCAAGACGTACCACGGGGACAAGCCGTTCTTTAAAGCCTTTGCACTCAAGGATTGCCAGTTGTGGTCCGCGCCAAAGCTGGTTTTCCAGCGCTGGCCCGACACGACAAAGGAGTCTCCGGCCTGCGTGAGCTGCCGGCCCACGTCCGCGGCCAGCAACTCGTCGTCGCTCTGCACCAGCAGCACCTTGCAGGTGGAGGGGTGGCTCGCATCCGCGGCGGTAATCGCGCTCTCGACGCTTTGATGGATGGCGCGGGCCGCCGCGGCCGCTTTCCAGTAACTCTGCGCGAAATTGGACAGGTAGGCGGCCGTCAGCATCACCGCGCCAAAAACTGCCAGACCCGTCATCAGCCACTTGACGCCGGGGATTTTTTCCTCCGTGTCCTCTCTGGTCGCCGTGGAAACGGCGACGGGCGCGGGCGGTGCATTCGACGACGGTTCGAAATACTTTCGGCGGAGTCCCAGGAACGGCTTTTCAATCGCGTGGTAGGACAAGGTCGAAATCAGCAAGACCACGGGGTAGACGCAAAGCGCGCCGCTAAAGAAGTCGGAAAGGAACACCCACCCGGGGATTTGAAACACGAATCCGTAGCCGGCCATGATGGTGATGATGGTCGCGTGCAGCAGATACATGGAATAGCTGACGGCGCCGACCCCCGCGATCACCTTGGAAACCCGGCCATGCCGCCCTTGGAAGATCGTCAGGTAACCCAGGATGATCAACGCCCACAGCGCCGCCTCGACGGGCGGCCAGAGGAGCCTCCAGCTGGCGCCGGTCACGAAGCCGCCCGCCTGGTTGAAGAGGTACAACGCCGTCAACAGCCCGACGATTCCCACCGGCAGCGCCCAGCGCAGCAAACGCGAATCGAAAGTCAGCCGCAACGCCACCGTGGCCGCCATCATGCCGATCAGGAATTGATCGAGCCGCCCGAGGATGGTGTAATAGGAGACGATCTGCGGATTCGCGCCGAGCAGCACGGTGCTCCATCGCGCCAACCAGATGAACGCCAGCAGCGGCAGCAACCCCCCGATCCCCCGCCGCAGGAGTTGCTGGTATAAAAATGGGAAGATCAGATAGAACTGACACTCCACCGAAATCGTCCAGAATACCCCGTTGTACATCCCCAGATAGGTGGTGGGAACGTCGCCGCGGATGTTTTGCACCGGCAACAGCGTTTCGATCACCTGGGTCACGTTGAGATGATCACCGAACGCCGAGACGCCGATCATGATGAGCGCAATCATCAGCGGATAAATGCGCAGGACGCGGTTCCAGATAAACGTCTTGTAGTCGATGGCCCGGCCGGCGCTGCCGTACGTGAAAATGAAACCGCTCAGGACCAGAAACAGGGCGACGCCGGTGTGCCCTTCGTAGATGGCAGCCGTGAAAGGGTTGCCTGCCCTGGGCCAGGGATTGCTGTGCCGAAAACTCATGTGAAACAGCAGGACCAGCAGGGCGGCATAAGCCCGCAGATGATCAATGGCCGGGACGTAACGGATGTTCTTGCTGGTAGCCATGGGGTGGGTGCGAAAGGATGAACGCCGGTCCGTCGGTCGGGTTGCCCGCCGCTTCAGCGCGCGAGCATCTGCTGGATATCCCGGTAAAGGTCAATGGCCTTGCGGCCGAAAAGGGAAAATTTCACGCTCGGTTCGCCGCCGTAGCGCTCCCGGAAGTGGAAGGGCACATAGGCATGGCGCAGTTTCGGGTCATTCTTGAGCAGGATGGCCAGACCGATGTTGGCGAGCGAGAAATCGCCGGGAATTTTCGGGAGGTAAGGCGCGATGAGGTCCGTGCGCATCAACCGGTACGGCACGTTGGAATCGAGGCAGACCGTCCGGAACAGCACGAGGATGTAGGCGCGCAACACCATGCTGGCGACGACGCGCCGCCAGCCGTCGTCGCGCCGGGTGCGCAGGCCATAGATCACGTCGGCCTTTTCGCGCAAGCGCCAGAAGCGAAAGAAGTATTGCGGGTCGCACTGCCCGTCCGAATCGATTTGCAGCACCCAGGGAATGCCGCGCCCGGCGGCGATCTGATAGCCCTCGACGCAGCTCTGGCCGTGGCCGCGGTTGGGCCGGTCGTGAATCTCGAAACGCTCGCCGAACTGCGCGCGCAACCGTTCGAGGATGGTCAGCGTGCCGTCGGTCGAGCCGTCGTTGATGGCCAGGAAAACGAAACGCTCGGTCCAATTCTGCACCTCCTCGAAGAACTCGCGCACCACCTTGCGCACGGAAGCCTGCTCGTTGAAAACGGGCATGATGACCATGAGTTCGGGTGAAGAGTACGGCATGAAGGCTCGGGACAGGGTTCAGGCGGTTGGCGTCGGCAGCTTGGTCCGAAGCTTCTCGTATTCGGTGAGCGCCATGCCGACGACCTGATCCATGTTGTAATATCGGTAGGTGGCCTGTCGGCCGACGAAGCTCACGTTGGTCTCGGCGGCGGCGCGGGCCTCGTACCGGGCGTAGAGGGCGCGCGCCTCGGCGGTTGGCAGGGGATAATACGGCTCGCCGCCCGGCGCGTAGTCCGCCGGATATTCGCGCACGATGGTCGTCATGGGCAGGTCCGCCTGGCCGGTAATGTGCTTGATTTCCACGATGCGCGTGAACTCGTGATCGTTCGGGTAGTTCACCTGCACGGCGGGCTGGAACCACGGCTGCTCCAAGGTTTCCGGCTCGAAGCGCAGGGAGCGGTACGGCAGCGGCCCGAGGCTGTGGTCGAAATACTCGTCGATGGGGCCGGTGTAAACGAGGTGGGTGCAGGACACCTGCGCGCGCGCCTCGCGGTAGTCGGTCTTCAGGCGCACCTCGATGAGCGGATGCGCGAGCATCCGCTCGAAGAGCCGCGTGTAGCCGTCGCGCGGCAACGCCTGGAAGCTGTCGTTCACGTAGCGGTCGTCGCGGTTGGTGCGGATGGGGATGCGCCCGCAGACGCTCGGATCCAATTCCCGGGGTTCGCGCCGCCACTGCTTGCGGGTGTAGCCCTCGAAGAATTTCTCGTACAGCGCCCGGCCGATCTGGCTGACGATGACCTCCTCGCTGTTGGCCGGGGGGCGTCCGTCCGGCAGCGCCACCCGCCACTTTTCCAGGGTGTCCGCCATCTCCTCGCTCGTGGAGGCCCGGCCGATGAGTTGCTCGAACGTGTTCAGATTGACCGGGAACGGCCAGAAGCGCCCGTCCGTCCAGGCCAGGATTTTGTATTCGGTGGGCCGCCATTCGGTGAACTGCGAGAGGTACTCCCGGATGCGCGGGCTGTTGGTGCGGAAATAGTGCGGCCCGTAGCGGTGCAGCAGCACGCCGCTCCGGCGGTCGGGCGCGTCGAAGGCGTTGCCCGCCACATGGTCGCGCCGGTCCACGACCAGCACCCGCTGGCCGAGCTGGCTGGCGAGCCGTTCGGCCATCACGGCACCCGCGAATCCGGCGCCGACCACGAGGCAATCAAAATGCATACAGGGGAGGAAAGTGCCGGAAGTTGTCCGCAATCAGGCGGATTTTGCGGGTTGGAAGCAGCGGGAACAACGGGCTTGGCCGATCCCTTTCCTTTCAATCCGTGAACATCGGCGGCGGCGGGTATCCCTGGCGGCGGCTCAGGGGGTGGGTTGCACTTCGAGCTGCCGGAAGAGCAGCGCCCGCTGAATCCCATCGGGCGACGGCAGAGGCGGCTTGTCGAAGTCGAACGTCACTTCGACGGCGTTGCCGGTCAGGTTGATGGGCACGCGGAATTCGTGGAACCCGGTTGCCCCCGGCAACTGGATGGCCGTCACCACGGTCCCATCTACCGCCACCGTGCCGTGCACGGGTTGGTCCGCGCGCACGCTGAACCGGAGCAGCGCGCGGCCCGCCGGTTCGGGGGCAATCGTCACGTGTTGATGCTGTCCCACCGCCCAGCGCAGCTTGCCGAGATGCACTTTGGGGTACGGCCCTTCCCAGGGCAGAAAGCTGTCCCAGGCCAGCGTGGGACTGAAGGCATCGACCCACTCGGAGATCTTGTCGTCGTTGACGAAAAGCTGGTATTCGCCGCCGTCCACGGTCAGGTAGGAATGCAGCAAGCGCAGGCGTCCGGCGGTGACCGCGGCGGCGACGAGCCGGGTGACCTGTTCGTGAATCGTCCAGGAGGGCAGCTCCTGGAAGACCCCCGCCGTGTGGTCTTGGGGCACGATGACGAAGTAGGCGTCCAGGAGGCCCAGGCGGAAGTCTTCGGGTGTGCTGCTGAGTTCATGATCGAAGAACTCGAAGGGCAGGCCGTCGCGTTGTGCCAGCCAGCGCAGGGTGGTCGAGTTGATAAAGCCGCCGGTCGTCACCAGGTTGGGCATCGGGGTTTTGATGCGGGCGATCCCGACGCCCATTTCCTGGGTCATGTCCGCCAGGATGCGCGCGGGGAAGCTGTGGTTGCGGGCGACGAGGGCGCGCACGCCCGGGCTGTCACGGTCCCAGATCGGGGCCAGGCGCAGCAGGCCGACGTTGACCACGCCCGCGAGCAGCAGCACGCCGGCGGCAACGATGCCCGCCGTCCTTGTCGCCGTCCCTTCTCCCCGGAGAGCGGCGCCCGCCGGCGGCAGGAAATCCGCGAGCACGGTGAAGATCGCCCGCCAGGCCACGAACACCAGCAGCAGAAAGCACGTCAACGAGAAGAAGGGGTTGGGCAGCTTGCCGACGACCATGACCGCCACCGAGGCCGCCCCGATCAGCAGCAGGGCGGCGTGCGTCGCCAGTTCGTGCCAACGCCGCCGCCACCCCAGCCGGAGGACCGCGGCGACGTAAAGCACCAGCCCGACGTAGAACGCGCCGCCGAACATCGTGGTGCCCGTCAGGCCGAAGGTATAGTAGCGGATCAGTCCAAACGCCCCCCCGGGTATCCGCCAGATGCTGCCGTGCTGGCCCACGCTGCGGTCCACGAAATACTGGTACGTCTCGTGGGCGTTGACCACGTAGTACGGGGCGGCCAGCAGCAGGGAGGGCAGCACCAGCCAGCCGAGCGCCCGCCCGCCTTCGCGCAGCAAATCCCGCGGGGAAAAGGGGCGGGTTTTCCCCGCGTGCAGCGCCACGAAGGCTCCCAGCGCCAGCGCCTCCATGAACAGGGTGTGCAGAAAGAACGTGGGCTTGACCAGCAGCGCCAGCCCGAACCCCAGGCCCGCCGCCGTCCAGCGCCAGACGCGCGCCCGGGGCGGCCCGGCGGCGGAAATTCCGGCGGATTCCACCATCAGGTAGATCCCGGCGGCGGTCAGCAAGGCGCAGGCGAAGTCGGGCCGGTAGTCATGCACCGCGACGACGGCCAGCGGCAGCGTCAGCACCAGGCCCATCGACAACAGCCGCCAGCGCAGACTGAATGCCCGGGCCAGGTAGGAAACACAGGCCAGGAGGGCGAGCAGCACGCCGCCGTTGATCAGGACATAGGGTGCCCAGTCGCGGATGCCGAACACCGCGAACGCCAGGGTGGCTCCCAGGGTGGAAAACGGGCTGTGCGGCGGGTTTTGGACCAGTTCGTGGAAGAAAGCACCCGAGCCGGATTGGAAGAAGATGTTCAACAGATGCGCGCCGTCCCACAGGTAGAATGAGTCGTCGAACGTCGGGTCCTGCGACAGGCGGCCGTGGATCAGCGACCACTGCACGCAGCCCAGGGTAAAAACGATCCCGAGGAGAATCCCCGCCAACAGCGTCCGCCGGTTGAGCCTCCGGGGACCGTCCGCCGCGTCGGCAATCGTCAGGCCGCTGACGGCCGTGGTGTTGGCAGGAGTCGTGGCCGGTGGGTCCGGCAGTGGCGTGATCATCATGTTCAAGGCTGGCTGGCGTTGGGTGCCGTGAGGTCCAACTGGCGAAAGAGCAGGGCGCGCTGGTAGCCGTCCGGCGCCTTGTAAATCTCGCTTTCGTAGGTGAGGACGAACTCGTTTTCACCGGGCTGCAAGGTGACCGGCACGGTGAATTTCTGGAAATCGGGCAGATGGGGTGCGTCGAGCTTGAGCACGGTCACGCCGCGCAGTTGCAGGGTTCCGCGCACCGGTGCGTCCGCCCGGACGCTGAAATGCAGCATCGCGTTGCCCGGGGCATCCGCCTGGAAGGAAAACCGGGTCTTCGGCCCAACCCCCCAGCGCACCTTTCCCTGGCTGACTTCCGGGTAGGGGCCTTCCCAGGGCAGGAAGCCTTCCAGCGCCTCGAACGTGCCGAAGCCACCGTACCGTTCGACCAGTTTGTCGTCGTTGACGAACAGCCGGAAGGCCGGGCCGCCGGGCGAGCTGGGATACCGGCGCAGGAGCCGGAGGCCGGGGGTCGCGGCCAGCATGTGCTCCACTTCAAAGCGCAGGTTGTAGGCGGCGTTCTGGTTGTACACCCCGGTCGCGTTGTCCTCGGGTGCGACGACGAACGTCGCGGCCTGGATCCCGGCGCGGAACAACTCCACATCGTTATCCACCCAAACATCGGTGAAGTCCAGCCGGCGTCCGGCCTTGAGCGCCAGCCAGCGGAACGTGGGCGCGGTGACGGTGCCGCCGCGCGTGACGAACGTGATCGGCGGATCTGCCGGGACGGCGGCGCGCGCGCCGAACTCCCGCCAGATGTCGTCGAGCAGCCGCTCGTTGATGCTGTGGTCGCGGGAGACGACGTAGTTCCACTGCGGGGTGGAATAGGGCCAGAGCACGACCGGATTCAACAGGCTCAGGTTCACGACGCAAAGCACGACCATGGCCGTCAGCCCCCACGCCGCGCGCTGGCGGGTCCCGCAAAGCACCGTCCACGCGACGGTGACCGCGCGCACGAGCATGAACAGCAACAGGGTGTCAGCCGGCACGCCGAAGTAATGATTTTCGCGCTGGTTCAGGATGATCGAGCCGAGGGAAACGCAGGCGCAGCCGAGCAGGAAACCCTGAAAAATCAGTTCCTTCCAGTTCCGCGACCACACGACGCAAACCAGCGAAAACACGTACAGGGCCAGGCCCACGAAGAAGATGCGCCCGAGCATGTACATGCCCGCATAACCGAAAGTGTAGAAATAGGCCGAGGCCGCGAGGCCGCCCTTGATCTCCGAGACGTGGCTGTTCTTGCCGAGCGCGAAATCGTAGAAATAGCCGAAGGTTTCGCGGAAATTGACGAGGATGTACGGAGCCCAGATGATCAGGCTGGGGATGGCGACCACGGCGGCAATCCTGACCGAGCGGCGTAGCGTTTCCTGTCTGGTATCCGTCGCGCGGGCCGCCCACCACGTCAGGGCGCACGCCCCGAGGATGCTCCCGGCCTCCATGGTCAGCGTATGCACGAAGAACACCGCTTTGGTGACCAGCGCCAACCCGAAGAAAAACCCGCCGGCGAGGAATTGTTTTTCCCGCGCGGGACCGGTGTGGTGCAGGGCCGCCTCGATGACCAGCGAAATCCCCAGGGCGGTGAACAGCGCGCCCGGAAAATCGGGCCGGAACTCGTGGACCCCGACCACGACGAACGGGATCGTCAGGGCGAAGGCCATCATCGCAATCCGCGCGCGCAGCCGGACCGACCGCATGAAGTAAGCAATCGCGAGCAGCAGCACGGCAATGGTCGGCCCGTTGACGAAAACGTAGGGCACCCAGTCGTGCAGGCCGAAGATGCCGAAGGACAACTCCGCGCCGAAATCCGTGAACGGCGCGTGCGGCGCGTCGCGGTACAGGTTGGCGAGGTAGGCGACGAAGCCCCGTTCGTAGAGGACGGCCAGCCGTCGGCCCGCCTCGAACAGGTACATGGAATCGTCGTAGGTGGGGTCTTGCGAGAGGCGTCCACGCGAGAGGGACCACTGCACGCAAAAGAGGGTGTAACCCACGGCGAGCAACAGGGCGGCGATCACGCCTTGGCGGAAGTCGCGGGTGGCCGATGTCTCCACGGGCGAGGCTGCATCGGAAGCAGCGGCGGCGGGATCGACAGTCATGGGGTGGCTCGGAAGCATCTAGGGCGCGGGTTCGACCTCCAGTTGGGAAAACAACACCGAGCGGTGATTGCCGTCGGGGTTGGCGGGCGGCTCGCTGGCGGAAACGAGCGCGAAGCGGTTCGCGCCCGCGTGCAGGGTCACGGGAAGGACGACGTGCTGGAAATTGTTTTCCACCGGCACATCCACCTCGCCGACCGGGTTGCCGTCCAGCAAGAGCTGCGCGTGGAAGGGAGCGGGAGCGCGCATCCACATGTCGAGCGCGCCCGGGCCCGCGGCGGCGGCATTGAACGTGAACTCCGAGCGGGCGCCGGTGGCCCAGCGGATCCGGCTCCCGTGGTACTCGGGATACGGGCCTTCAAAGGGCAGGAATCCTTCCCAATCAGCGAAGGGGCTGTACACCCCGGCAACCTGGCCCGCGCGCGCCTCGTTGATCCACAGCCGGTAGGAACCGCCGTCGGGCGTGGGGTAACTGGCGAGCAGCCGCAGCCGCTTCGCGTGCTCCTCGTCGGCGGCGAGTTGGGCCAGTTCGGCGCGGATTTTATAGGGGGGGTTCATCTGGAAGACGCCGCCCGCGTTTTCGTCGGCGGAAACGACGAAGCCGGCCGTGGTGATGGCGTCGCGGAAGGGCTGGATCTGCGGGGCGCGCTGGAGGTCGAAAAACACCAGCGGTTTGCCTTGCTGGAAGGCCATCCAGCGCAGGGTCCCTTCGTTGATGAAGCCCGTCGCCATGAGGAAGACCGTCGCCCGCTCCTCGCCCATGGGCGGTGGATGGCGGACGAGTTCGCGGCCGATGTCGTCGAGAATGCCCTGGTTGATACTGTGGCCGTGGCCGGTCAGCGCGTCCACCGCCGGGTAGTAGCTCGCCCAGATCTTGGCCAGCGGCAAGGCCAGCCCATCGGTGGCGATGACCGCCGCCAGCAGGACCGCGCCCGCCCTGCCCGGCCAGCGGTCGAGCGGCAGGGCGGACAGAAAGAAAGCTCCGGCGCGCAGGCAGGCGACCACGAGCAGCAGCGCCCAGGTCACCCCGAAGAACGGATTGTTGATGCGTCCGTAAACCACGACGCCCAGCGCCACGCCGGTCAGGGCCAGCAACAGGGCCTGCAAGGCCAGTTCGCGCCGGTGCCGCCGCCAGACCAGCCAGCCGAGGAACAGCGCGTACAGGATGAGCCAGACGATCATCCCGTTGCCCAGCAGCATGGCCCCGGACGGGCCGACCGTGTAGAAGCGCAGGGAATGAGTCAGACCGCCGGCCAACTTGGTGAACTGGTTGTCCTGCCCGAAGCTGCTGTTATTAAGGAAATAGCGAACCGTCGCCGCGCCGCCGACCGCCCAATACGGCAACGCCACCAGCGCGCACGGCAGCGCCACCGCTGCCCCGACCGCCAGTGCCCGGCGCGGAGCGCGTGCGGATGGATCGAACAGGCACGCCGCCAACCACGCCCCGCCCGCCGAGAGGCCGGCGGCCAGCACGGTCAGCGGGAAAACGGCCGGCTTCGCCCAGAGCGCCAACCCGAAGGCCGCGCCGCCGGCGATCAGCCCGCGGCGTTGCGCCGGGCCGCTCCGATAGACGCCGGCCTCCGCTGCCAGATAGACCCCGGCGGCCGCACACAGCGCGCACATCGCGTCGGGCCGGAAATCATGCACCATTCCGACCGTGATGGGCAGGGTCAGCGCGAGGAACATCAAGGCCCCTCGCCAGCGGTCCGGCAGGGCGCGCCCGAGGTAGCCGACGAACAGCAGAAAGGCGAAAACGAGCAGGCCGTTGAGCGCATAAGGCGCCCAGTCGTGCATTCCGCACAACGCGAAGGCCAGGGTCGCGCCGAAGGCGGAAAAGGGCGCATGTGGCGGGTCCTGCACGGTTTCGGACAGAAACGCGCCGACCCCCCGTTCGTAGAGGGTGAGCAGCCGCTTGCCGCCGTCGTAGAGATAAGCGCAGTCGTCGTAGGTCGGGTCCTGGGACAGACGGGCGTGCGAGAGCGACCACTGCAGGCAAAGCGCGGTGAACACCACCGCCAGCGCCAGCGCCGTCAGCACGACGGAGCGCGTGAAAGCCGGGGGCTCGGTGCGCCCGGGGGAGGGGGGCGCGGGCGGCTGCGGGTCGGCGTCTGCCAGGGCGATTTCCGCCCGTGCGCCGGGGGCGTCCGCCGCCGTGTGGTTCATGGCGCGCGCTCCACCATGATCGGCACGACCAGGCCGTAGGCCATCATCCGGTCATCGGTGTCGCTCATCCGGTTTTCCGGCCCCTTGGAATGGAGGCGCACGGCGTTGCCGCCCGCGTGGAGGGAAACTTCCAGGGTCGTCACCGTCGGGTGTTCCAGATCGAAAATGCGGGTGGGGAAGCTGCCCGCCGGTTGGTCGTTGACGCTGACTTCAATGGCGTTCTCCACGCTGGAGAAGACGGTGAAAGCCCGGAACGTCAGCCGGTAGTGGCCCTCGGCGGGTGCGTCCACGCGCAACCTGGCGTCCCGGCGGACCCAGCGGATCACCGCCACGGGACTGGCTTCATCCTTGTAAAACCCGTCGCCGAAAGCCACCCCCTGGCTGTCGGGTTTCTCGGCGGGTTCGGCCTCCGTCGATGGGGTGGACGATTGGTTGGCCTGGGGATCTTGCGGGGGCTTGCTGTGGTGGCAGGCCGCTCCGCAGAAGACCACCGCTGACAGGAGGACGGCTCGCAAAGCAAAGGAAAAAGTCATGGCTGGTAGGGTTTGAGCACTAAACAGGAGAGGGGGGAAAGTCAACGCTTTCGCAGCAGGAGCGACAGGCCGCGGGTGAGCAACTCCTCGGCGGTGTAAGGCAGCACGCGCGCCAGGTAGGCGGCGACGGCGGCGCGCTCGGGCGGCGCCTCGTCCGGCAGGGGGCAAAGCCAGTCGATCTCGAACGGGCTTTGTTCAAAGTAGGTTTTCAGCCGCCGGATGTCGTGGCGGTTGATCCCGTCGCCGTGGTAGGTCCACTGCAACGCCCCATCGAGGTCCACGGGGGCGTCGGCGGGCCACGGTTGGCGCGCCAGGACCGCGCGCATTTGCTCCTCGCTCAGGAACAGGTGGCTCCACGGCGGCACGAGATCGCTGAGCGCGCCGAAATGATGCAGGTGGTGGCCGTAGGAACACGTCCAGATCGGCTCGAAGCTCACCAGCGCGACACCGCCCGGCCGCAGCACGCGAAACATCTCCGCGAGCACCCGGTCCGGGTGGTGGAAATGCTCGAAAGTCGAGATGCTCAACAGGCAGTCGAAACTCGCGTTGGGGAAGTCCAACTGCTCGGCGTTCATCTGCCGCAGACGGCCCAGGCGTCCGTCGGGACCGGTGATTTCCACGGAGTCCTCGCCCCAATGGCGGACCACGTCGAAGTCGATGCCCTCGTAGAGCGCCACGCCCCGGTCCAGCGCCCCTTCCAGGGCGTAGCCGTGGATCGACGCGCCCAGGTCGAGCATCGTGCAACCGGGCAGCGCGCGGCATTTGTCCAGTTCGCCGACGAGGAAATGGTTGAAACTCCGCAGACCCCCCAGATGCGGGGCCGCGGCCTCCTCGTCCTGCAGGAGGCCGCGCAGGGCGTCCAGCGTCAGTCGGCGAGGCGCGGAACGAATGGGTTGGGAAGTCATCGGAAGATCGCCCCGCCATCAGGTCCGAACGAGGCAGGGCCGGACCGCGCATCCGGCACGGACGGCTCAGACGGCGGCCTTCTGGATTTCGTCGTAAATCCAGCGGTAGGTCTTCTCTAATCCGTCCCGCAGGGAAATCGACGGCTCCCAGCCGAGGCGCTCGCGGATCATCGTGTTGTCGCTGTTGCGCCCGTTGACGCCCTTGGGCGCGCCCAAGTTGTAGTTGCGCCGGAGCTTCACGCCCGCGATGTCCTCGACGATGTCCACCAGGCCGTTGATCGACACCAGTTCGCTGCTGCCCAGGTTGATCGGCTCCGTGATGTCGCTGTAGAGAATCGCCTGGGTGCCGAACACGCAATCGTCGATGTACTGGAACGAGCGGGTTTGCAGGCCGTCGCCCCAGATTTCGATCTCGTGGTTGCCGCTCAGTTTCGCGTCGATGACCTTGCGGCAAATCGCCGCCGGGGCCTTCTCGCGGCCCCCGCGGAACGTGCCGTGCGGGCCATACACGTTATGGTAGCGGGCAACCCGCGTGATGAGGCCGAAGTCCTCGGTGAAATGGCGGCACATGCGTTCGCTGAAGAGCTTTTCCCACCCGTAGCCGTCCTCCGGCATGGCGGGATAGGCGTCGGCCTCCTTGAGGGCGGTGACGTTCGGGTCGAGCTGCTTTTCGGCGTTGTACACGCAGGCGGAACTGGAAAAGAAAAAGCGCTGGACCCCCGCGTCGCGCGCGGCGGCGAGCAGATGCGTGTTGATGAGCACCGTCAACATGCACAGCGCCTTGTTGTTCTCGATGAAACCCATGCCACCCATGTCGGCCGCCAGGCTGTAAACGACGGCCGCGTCTTCCAGGGCCCGCTCGCAGGCCGCTTTTTCCTGCAAGTCAGCGACGACGTTCTGCACGTCGGGGAACTCCTGGTACCAGTGCTTGAGCGGCTTGATGTCCACCGCGCGAAGCTTCGTGTAGCCACGGCGGCGCAGGTCGGCAAGGAGGTGGCCGCCGATGAAGCCTCCACCGCCGCACACGACGATGCGTTCATCGGCTGCGAAGGGAAGAGGAAAAGGGTCTTGAGTAAGCATCGAAAGGTCGGGACGTATCGTTTATTTTGGGAATCCGCGCAAGCGGGAACTACCCGGCGGCGGCGACCGCCGACGCGGAGACGGGCCGGACATTCGTTTCCACGCGGGACTCCAGCAACTGGGCGCAAAGTTTCCGCCCATCGGTCGAGGCATCGTTCAAAAAGCGCGGGATGAAGAACGGGCTGGTGTGCAATTCCACCCGGCACGCCTTCCCCGCGTGGCGGTGGAGATCGGCGCTCAGTTCGTACCGGCCTTCCTCGGTGCAGACCTGCTTGCCCTGCGAGCGGCCTTCCAGGAACAACTCGGTTTCGATCCGCGCGTGCCGACCCCCTTCGAGCCGGCAATGCTGGATGGCGATGACGTAACGCCGGGCGTCGGCCGGGGCGACGAACGTCTCCTCGTACAGCGGCCCGATCCAACTGTCGGCGTGGCGGCCGGTGAATTCCCCCGGCTCCGCGCCGCCCGCGCCCCGCCGGAACAACAGTTTCTCCGCGAAGTGCAGCCCCTTGCCCGCCAGCAGCGGCTGGAGCAGGCGGTGCCACGCCATCGCCGGCGAGAGCAGGAGCGTGCGGAAAAATTCGCCGCTCGCCGCCAGGGAACGCTTTTCCGCGAAGGCCGCTTCCGCCCGGCGGGCATGGTGGCGCGCCCGCTCGTGCAGGTGCTTGTTGTGGAACCAGTGCGACAGGGACAAACGCCAGCGCAACGGCGACCACCAGGGCCCCCAGTGCAGGCGGCTGTGGCCGATGGAAATGTCCAGCCACTGATCCTCCGTCTTGTTCGAGGACACCGAGGCGGAGTGCATCCGGTAGGTGCTCCACAACTCGTCGATCTTATGGAAGTGGTAGGACCGGGCGAAGTTGCAGAATTGCAGGTAGTCCAGGCCGTGGTTGCGGGTCTCGTCGAAGTCGCCGCACCGCTCATAAACGCTCCGGTGCCAGAACGTCGAGGGTTGCGGGACCGTGTTGAAGCCGCGCTTCCAGATGGCCAGGTGCTCGAAGGCGCCGTGAAACTCCGCCGGGTGCTCGACTCCCACGTACTTCGATCCTTCGCCCGTGAACAGGCTGCGGCCGAACACGATGTAGCGTCCGCGCGGCGGGTCGATCTCCCGGGCGACCCGTTGCAGGACGCCAGGATAGAGCGTGTCGTCAGAATTCAGGAAACCGAGGATCTCTCCCTTGGTCCGGGCGAAACCCCGGTTGAGCGCCTGGGCGTGTCCCTTGTCCTTCGCCGAGAAAACCTGGAAAATGCCCGGGTACCGGCGCGCAAAATCCTCGGCCAGGGCGACCGAGTTGTCCGTCGAGGCACCGTCCTGGACGATGACCTCCAGCCGGGGATAATCCTGATCGACGAGGCTCTGGAGGGTTTCGCCGAGGAAATGGCCCTGGTTGTAGGACGGAACGACGATGGAGATGAGCGGCAGGTCAGGCATGGCAGGTCGCAAAGATGATTCGTTCAAATCTGAGAAAGAAGCTGTATCCGCGTCACAGAGGGCCGTTCACGGATAAAATTCCTCGAAGACCTGCCGGTAAATGGACAGGGTCTTGATCGCGCTGAGCCGGGCGGAAAAGAGCGGGCTGCGCTGCTGTCCGGCGGCAATCAGGTCGGCGCGCAACCGGTCGTCCAGCGCCAGCCGCAGCATCGCCTGCGCCATCTCGGCGGTGTTCAGCGGGTCAAAGAGGACCGCCGCGTCCCCGGCGATCTCGGGCAGGGAAGTCGTGTGGGAGCAGGCCACGGCGCAACCGGCGATCATCGCCTCGGCCACGGGCATCCCGAAGCCCTCGAAAAGCGACGGGAACACCAACGCCAGGGCATTCCCATAAAGGGCGCGCATCTCCAGCGGCGAACGGTAGCCGACGTGGACGACGCGCTTTTCGAGGTGGTATTCAGCCATCGCCTCGTGCGCCGGATGGCCGGGCGGGAAAGGCTTGCCGGTAAACACCAGCCGCACGTCCACCGGCAAATCCTTGACGATCAGGCCGAAAGCCGCCACCAGCCGGGCGTGGTTTTTGTGCGGCCAACCGTGTGCGGGGAAGAAAAAGTAACGGCCCGTGATCCCCATGCCGCGAAGCAGCGCCCGGCTGCGCGCCGGGGCCAACTGGAGCCACGCCGAGCGGCTCGGGATGTTCCAGACGGTCGTCATCTTCGCCAGCGGCACGTCGTAGCACCGATGTAAATCCTGCCGGGTAAACTCGGAGATGCAGAGGATGTGGCGCGCGGCGGTACAGGAAGCGCGGTACAGATCGTCGCGCACCTTGAGTTCCTCCGGGGTGAAAAATTCCGGGTAATGGACGTGCTGCAAGTCGTGGGTCGTCAGCACCGTCGGAAAACCGGCGAGATCGGGAAAGGTGTATGAGGGCAGGGAATGGACCAGATCGAAGTCCATTTTCCGGTACGCGCGGAGCGCCCGCATGGGCGGGGTCAGGATCGGCTGCATCCGCAGTTCGCCCGCCAGGCCGTTGGTCACCCCGGCGTGCATGGCCTCTGCCCGCGCCTCGTTTTTGTCCGTGAAAAAACCGCGGCATTGGAACCCTTTCGGAAAATCCCATTCGTGGTAGGTGCTGCGCGGGCAGAGGATGCGGTAGGCGTTGCGACCGTCGAGCCGGGCTAGGGCCGACACCAATTCGTAGGTCATCTGCTCGGCCCCGCCGGCCTTGCCGATCTCCATCCAGCGCAAGTCGAGCAAGAGCCGGTAGGGACGCGCGCGGCGGACGTGCGTGGCGCGCTCCACCAGCCGCTCGAAGTGCGTGGCGGCGGCGGGGATCGAGTTGAAGGCGAGGACGGTTTCCCGCGCCCTGGCCACGACCGCCCCCCGCGCCGGTTCCGTGCCGGTGAGCAGCCCCGCCACCCGTGCGGCGAAGGCGTCCGGCTCGTCCTCCTGCCAGCAGTTGACGCCATGGGCGGCGTGCGTCCCCTCGGCGGCCATCGTCGTGCAGACCAGCGGCACCTGCATGGACCACGTCTCGAAGATCTTTTGCCGGACGCCCCCGCCGAAGCGCATGGGCACCACGTAGGCCGAGGCGTGCCAGAAATAAGGGCGGATGTCCGGCACGTCCGCGTGCAGCTCGAAGCCGTCGTCCGCCGCCGTCCGGGCCGTTTGCCTCAGCCGCTCGTCGGGCAGGCAGCCGACCGCCTGAAACACCGCGTCCGGCACCAGTCGGCGGACGTGCGGCCAAACCGTTTCCAGGAAGAAAAGGACGGCATCCACGTTGGGCGGGTGCCCGAGGTGGCCCGTGAAAAGCACGACCGGTCGAGGGTCGCGCGGCCAGTCGGCGGCGGCGGGATGGAAATACTCCGTGTCCACCGGGATCGGCGCCACGCCGGTTTCAGCGGTGGGCGCGTAAGCGGCACGCGCGCGGCGCTCGTCGAGGTCGGAAACGAAGCCGACCACGTCGGCTTCCCGGCAGACGCGGGCTTCCTGCCGGGCGATGGCCGGGATCAGGCGAAGCTGCTGTGCGGCGAGCGTGCGGTCGGGCTCGTGCTCGGCGGCGCGCCGCAGGGAATCGGACCGCACGTCATGGAAATAGACGAGCCTGGCCAGGTGAGCGGGGAGATAATCCAGCCAGGGCGCGGTGTTCGTCTGGATGAGGACGAGGGCTTGCCAGGGGCGCGCGGCCAGGGCGGCGAGCAGGTACGGCGCGCAGTTGGCCAGCGTGGCCACCTGGGCGTAGGCGTCCGTCGGCTGCGCGTGCAGTCCGAGCAGCCGCAGCAGCCAGCGCCGCAACCGCTCGGTGGAGCGTCGCCGCACCCAGGATTTCAGCCGTCCGGCGGGGAGCGCCCGCAGGGGGGGCAGCGCGGGCTCCGGCACCGGGCGCGGCCAGAAATAGCTGCCCGCCAGAAAGCTTTCCAGATTCCGCAGGCCTTCAGCCGGAAAGAAGTCGTGCAGCGGGCCAACCACCCCCACGGCGTGGCGCTCCGCCAGGTAGCGCAGGTTAAAAAAATCGTGACCGTTCCGGCCGGGGAAAAACGGCAGGTCGGTCGTCAACACGAGCGTGTTGGATTGTGCGCGGTTCGCCCCCATCGCTTAGAGCGGCCAGAGCCGGAGCCTTTTCAGCAGCCAGACCGTCCAGTGCTTGTCCAAGGTTTTTTTGCGTGCCCGCATCGCATCGTATTCGCCGGTCAGGGCGGCGTGCGCCGTCTGCAATTCATCGTGGGCCGTCCACAATTCGCCGCGCGCTGCCTGCATTTCGCGGTGCGTCGTCCGCAATTCCTCGTGCGTCGCCTGCAATTCCTCGTGCGTCGCCTGCAATCCCTCGTGCGTCGCGCGCAATTCGTGATGGGTCGCTTGCAACCGGACCTGGGCCGTCTGCAATTCGCCGTGTGCCGACTGCAATTCATCGTGCGACGCCTGCCACCTGGCGGCGTCGGCGGCCAGCCGGGCGCGCTCGCCTTCGTGAGCGGCGAGCTGCGTTTGCAGACGGCCAACCGTCGCGCCCTGACTCTCGATGACTGCCAGGCGCGCGGCGCGGTCCGCTTCACTGTTCTCGAAGTGGCCGCGCAAATCCGCCAGTTGGGCGGCGCGCAGGTTGGACTCGTGCTGCGCGGCCTCCAGCCTGGGCTGCAAGTCACGGACCTCGTGCAGCCGGTGATCGACCTCGGCGTGCAGGCGGCTGATTTCCGCGCCCTGGC
>CAHJWO010000025.1 GCA_903642295.1 PVC group bacterium
CTCCGTCTTACGCCGGCGCGGATCGTTTATGCCATCTCCGGCGGTCGCCAGCAATCCTTTCGTTCGGGTTTATGGGGGTTACTCCCTATCCTTCCTTGGGGTAGGGGGATGACGGTCAAACGGGAGGCTGGCCCGATAGCGCGAACCCGGAACGAATGGTTGGATAACGTCGCAACCAACTCTTTGCCTCTTTCTTTATGCTCACTTCGCCTGACTCCACCGAGAAGCTCACGCCAAAGCCGCCGGAACCCACCGATGAGGCACTGATGCAGGCCATCATCGAGCGCGAGCAGCGGGCGCTCGACCAACTCTACGCGCGCTACCGCCCGCTCATCAGCAAGATTGTCTCGGAGATTCTGCCCAACGAGGCCGATGCGGAAGAGGCCCTGCAAGACGTGTTCATGGAAATCTGGACCCGGGCCGCCAACTTCGACGTGCGCAAAGGCAAGCCGCTCGGTTGGATCATTTGCATGGCCCGCCGCCGCGCCATCGACCATTACCGCAAGATCCGCCGCCGGGCGGAAGCCAGTGAAAAACTGCGCCTCAGCGCCGACGAAACGTCGGGCGCGGCGGTGAGCGGGATCATCGCGGTGGCTTCCCAGCACGATCAACCGGGTGCCAGCGACCTGCGCCGTTTTCTCGTCGGCATCATGGGCAGCCTGCCGGCGGAACAAAGCCGGGTCATCCACCTGAGTTATTTCAAGGAGTTGAGTCAGCGTGAGATCGCCTCGCGGACGGGAATTCCTCTGGGCACCATCAAGACCCGGCTCGACCTGGCGCTGCGCAAGCTGGCGCAGAAATCCATGCCGTACCGCCAGGAGCTTTGTCACACGCATTGATGGTGGCGTGACAAGCTTGCGAAAGCAGGTTCGATAAACCTGGGTGTAAATTTCGCAGATTGATCCGGCTTGCAGGGTGCCGGGTTCCGATAGGATTGGAAAAGCGAGGCTGGCGCGGTCACGCGGCGCTTCGTCTTCACTGAAAATACCGTCTCTACCCCTGTTTATATGCTGTACACCATCGTCGTCATCCTGCTCGTCCTCTGGCTGCTTGGCTTCACCTTCCACGTCGGTGCCGGATTGATCCATCTTCTGCTGGTGATTGCCTTGGTGGTATTCGTCATCCAGTTGGTGACGGGCCGCCGGGGCGTCTGACCGGACCCCGGCTCAGGTTGTAGGAGCTTCGCAAAAATGGATTAGTCGTTCGCTGGCACTGTGCGAAGTCCTCTGCCAGCGCCCCGATCCCGCCAACTTCCCTACGGGGTGTTGGTGGGCACGGTGGCTGTCCTGTATCTCGCCCGGGAGGTTCTGATCCCCGTGGCGTTGGCGGTCCTCTTCAGTTTCCTGTTGAGCCCGCTCGTCCGGCGTCTGGAGCGTTGCCGCCTCTGGCGCGTTCCGGCCGTGCTGTTGACGACGTTTCTCTTCTTTGGTCTGTTCGGGGTCCTGGGCTATGTGACGGTGCGGCAGGTCAGCGATCTGGCGGCAAAATTGCCGGATTATCAGGATAATATTCAGCACAAGCTGCAATCGCTGCGCGGGCAGGGCAGCAGCCTGCAAACCGCCGAGAAGGTCCTCTCGAATCTTCAGAGCAAGTCGGCGGAAACTCCGGCCGAGCCGCTCAAACCGAACGGCAAGTCGGGGATCGTGCTGCCGGGAGCGCTCGCTCCTTCGGTGGCCGCCCGGGCTCCGGTCCTGGTCAGCGTCGTGGAGCCGCCGGCGTCGGCACCGACCTTCCTGCGCAACCTGTTCGGACCACTGCTGGGGCCGCTGGGGACGGCCTTCGTCGTGGTGATTTTCACGGTGTTCATGCTGATCAAGCGCGAGGACCTGCGCGACCGCCTGCTGCATCTCGTCGGGCCGGAGCGGCTGCCGATCACCACCCAGGCGGTGGACGAGGCCGGGCAGCGCGTCAGCCGCTACCTGCTGATGCAGGTCACCGTCAACGTTTGCTTCAGCTCGGGGATCGCGTTGGGACTTTTCTTCATCGGAGTGCCCGCCGCGGCGCTCTGGGGGCTGCTGGCGGCGGCGTTCCGTTTCGTGCCTTACGTCGGGGCGATCATCGGTGTGGCGGGGCCGCTCGTCTTGTCCATCGGGGCGTTCGGAACTTCGTGGCCGTTGTTGGAAACGCTCGGGCTCTTCGTGGTGCTGGAACTGGTCACAGGCAACGCCGTGGAACCCTGGCTCTACGGTTCCAGTACGGGCCTGTCGCCCGTCGCGGTGCTGGTTGCGGCGACCTTTTGGACGTGGCTCTGGGGTGGGGTGGGGCTGCTGCTTTCCACGCCGATGACGGTCTGCATCGTCGTGCTGGGCCGCTACGTTCCGCAACTGGCCTTCGTCCACACTCTTTTGGGGGACGAACCGGTCTTGCCGCAGGATGCACGTCTCTATCAGCGGCTCCTCGCCGCCGACCAGGAAGAAGTCTCCGTCGTGGTGGACGAATACCTGGCGGAACACCCGCTGGTGGAATTTTACGATGCGGTCCTCCTCCCGGCGCTGAATCTGGCGCAAAACGACGCTCGCCAGGGCAATCTCGCCGAGGACCGGCAGGAGTTCATCCTGCAAACGGTTCACACCCTGGTGGACGAGTTGAGGGACCGCCCGCCCGAAGCCCTGCTGCCGGTCGCCACGGCCAATGACACCGCCGAGGAACCGGCAGCCGAAGCAAAGGAGGACCCTGCTCCCGCCGCATCCGCCCGGCCGGAGCCCGCTTTGGATCTGCAACCCCGGGTGTTGATCGTCCCCGTCAAAACCGAACTGGACGAGGTGGCCGGGACGATGTTCGCCCACCTGCTCGCCCTGGGGAAAGTGGGCAGCGAAGTGCTCTCGGCCAAGGCGCTGGTCAACGAAGCCCTCCAAGCGGTTGACCGGTTGCAGGTCGAAGTGGTTTGCCTTTCCGCCCTGCGCCCGTTCCAAGTGATGCAGGCGCGCCACCTCGCCAAGCGTCTGCGCGCGAGGTTCCCGGAACTGAAAATCCTCATCGGGTTATGGGATTCCAAGCGTCCTTCCGTCGGCGCTCACCGCAACCTCCAGACCGTCCATGCGGATTGGGTGGTCGAGACGATGGCCGAGGCCCTCATGCAGGTCTGTCCGGTCGTCCGTTGCAAGGGTTCGCTCACGGTGGACCTTTCGCTGGAAGCAGCCGGTGCAGATGCGAAAAAAACCCCGCATCTTGTGGCGGCGAAAGCGTGAATCTACTTGCCGTTGTGGCGTCAGCGTAGTAATCTACATTTACTACAAATGCCTCCCGCCGGTTCCTCTTCCGCCGTCTATGACGAGAGCAAAATCAAGACGCTCTCGTCGCTCGAACACATCCGCGCCCGTACAGGGATGTACATCGGTCGCATCGGCGACGGCAGCCACTACGACGACGGCGTGTATGTCCTCCTCAAAGAGGTCATCGACAATGCCATCGACGAGTTCATCATGGGTCACGGCCACGAGGTCCAGATCACCATCAACGGTATGGAGGTCCGGGTCCGGGATTACGGACGCGGCATCCCCCTGGGCAAACTCGTGGAGTGCGTTTCCCGGATCAACACCGGGGCCAAATACAACGACGATGTGTTCCAGTTCAGCGTCGGTCTCAACGGTGTCGGCACGAAGGCGGTCAACGCGCTCTCCAGCGAGTTCACCGTGGCCAGCTTCCGCGACGGTCAGTTTGCCCGGGCCAGCTTCGAGCGCGGCGTCCTGCTCCAACACAAGAAAGGCGCGGACAAGAACGACGAGAAGAACGGCACGTTCCTCTCGTTCCTGCCGGATCCGACCATTTTCAAGCGCGCCGAGTTCAAGGAGGAACACGTTACCCGCCGTCTGCGGCTCTACACGTACCTCAACGCCGGATTGAAGATCCGTTACAACGGCACGTTGTATCACTCCAAGAATGGCCTGCTCGATCTCCTCGACGAAGATACCGACAACCAGCAGGACGCGCTCTACCCGCCGCTGCACCACCGCGACAAAACGCTGGAGATCGCCCTCACGCACACCCAGCGTTTCAGCGAGACACATTACAGCTTCGTCAACGGTCAGTTCACCAGCGACGGCGGGACGCACCTGAGCGCTTTCCGCGAAGGCATCCTCAAGGCGGTCAACGACTTCACCAAGAAAAAATACGAGGGGGACGACGTACGCGAGGGTCTGGTCGGCGCGGTCGCCATCCGGCTCAAGGAACCGATCTTCGAGTCGCAGACCAAGAACAAGCTCGGCAACACGGAAATCCGGGGCGACCTCGTCAAGCGCGTGCAGGACATCGTCGGCGATCTGCTCCACCGCAATCCCGAAGCCGCCGAGAAGATTTCGGCCAAGGTGGAAGACACGGCCCGCTTGCGGCGCGAACTGGCGAGCGTCAAGAAGCTCGCCCGCGAGCGGAGCGGGGCCATCACCCTGCGCATTCCGCAACTCAAGGATTGCAAGATGCACCTCAACCAGAAAAAGGGCGGCGGGGATGGCTCGATGATTTTCCTGACCGAGGGCCAATCCGCCGCCGGTTCGCTGGTAAGCTGCCGCGACGTGATGACCCAGGCCATCTTCGTGCTCAAGGGCAAACCGCTCAACGTCAATGACCTCAAACGCGCTGCGCTCTACAAGAACGACGAACTCTACAACCTGATGCGCGCCCTCAACATCGAGGAAAGCATCGAAGGCCTGCGTTACGAGAAAGTCATCCTCGCCACCGACGCTGACGTGGACGGTCTGCACATCCGTAATTTGCTCATCACGTTCTTTTTGCGATTCTTCCCGGACCTCATCACGCGCGGTCACCTCTACATCCTGGAGACGCCGCTCTTCCGGGTCCGCAACAAGAAGAAGACCGTCTATTGTTACGAGGAAAGCGAGCGTATCGCCGCGTTGAAGGCCATTACCTCGCCGGAGATCACCCGGTTCAAGGGACTGGGCGAAATCTCGCCCGGCGAATTCAAGGCCTTCGTGGGAACCGAGATGCGCCTCAGTCCGGTGGAGGTGGAAAACCTGCCCGCCACGCCGCACATCCTGGATTTCTACATGGGCAAGAATACCCCCGAGCGGCGCAGCTACATCATGGACCACCTGACGGTGGAAATCGAAGCTGCGGTCGCCTGACGCTGGCAGGGGGAGAGTTGCGTTTCCGAGGCGTCCTCGAGGGGCCGCAAGTCTTCCTTTCGGCATAGACGGCAAGTGCTCACTTCACATGCGATTACACGGACATGGACGCACCGCCCATCGCTGACTCCGATACGCAGGCCGCCGAATCCGCGCTGGAAAAAGCGTTGTCCGAGATCAAAACCGACGCGCAGGCGGATGCCCTGATTCACGACCTTTACCGCCGCGCCGGGGAACGCACCGTCAACGTGATGCCCGCTCCGGCCGCCGGGACCACCACCGACCAGACGGCCCAGGCCGCCACGATTTCGCGCGCCGCCCGCTCTTCCGGGGACGCCCGCGACTTTATTCCCCGCGTCTTTGCCACCGCCGCCGAACAGCTTGCCGCCGCGATGCCGCTCGAAGGCAGCGCCCTGGATGAAAGCGTTCTCCTGGCGACCAACCCCGCCGCTGCCGTCGGCGACGGCAAACCGGAACTCGAAGGCAGCCGTCGGCGGCTCCGCCGTGCCCTGGTCAAACGGCTGAAGCCGCTCCAGGCCGCCGACACCTCCCTTTTCCTGGACATCAACCAACTGCCGCATCCCCGCTGGATGAACGCTTCCATGCGCGCGTTGACCATCGTGATGAAGCGCGCCGACGCGATGACGGTCGGCCTCTTCCTCGCCGCCCTGCGTGACCCCCGGCGTGGCGCACCTGCCTTGGCCGAGGTGCTGCCCTCGTTGTGGCTATCCACGTTTATCATGGAAACACCGGTGAAGAAATTCTTCCGGCGCAAGCGGCCGTTCATCGACATCGTCCGCGCCACCGTGGTTGGGCGGCGGCCCAGCAGTTTCTCGTTTCCGTCCGGTCACAGCGCGGCGGCGTTCGCGGGGGCGGCGCTGCTGCGGCGGCATTACCCGCGGTGGACCGCGGCCTTTTACCTGCTGGCCGTGATGGTCGGATTTTCGCGCATCTACCTCGGTGCCCATTACCCCGGCGACGTGGTGACCGGCGGCATCGGCGGGACGATTCTCGCGGAGACCAGCCGCGTTCTTTTGCGGCGGCCTTCGCACTCGCTCGCGGCGAAAATCTACGCGGTGCTGCGAGGCATTCGCTGGCTGTTGCGCTGATCCTTGAATCTCGCCGGAGAGCCCGGACGTTTTACTGGCGCGGGGTCAGCCCGCAGGGAGGCCGCCCGGTGGATTGCCGTTGCCCAGCCGGGTATTTCGCGGTATGTCTCTCGCTCGTCGAGTTTTCGATATGAGCGCCAAATCCCCTTCCTTCACGGCTGAAAACGGCGTCTGGCGAAATATCCAGGGGGAGTGGCGTCAACTCTTCGGCAGCTTTTCGCGCGAAGGGGTCAGCGTGGAGTTTCACCAGTTCCGTTCCGAGAAAGAACTGGATTGGAGCCGCAGCTTCCATCTGGACAGCCTGGAGATGTGCCTGAACCTCCAGGGCAGCGGCGTCCTGCGCACCGGGAAGGACGAGACGGTCATCGGCGTGCGCAGCGTGGCCTGCTACCTGCCCGCCGCCGGCGAGAAGTTCGTCGCCACCCGCCAACCCGGCGAGCATCACCACTTCGTGACGGTGGAGATGTCGCGCGAGTTCCTCAAATCGCGCCTGGGGTCGATGTCCGCCGCGCTGGTCAAACCGGTGCGGACGTTTCTGGAGGGCAAACCCCTCGATGCGCCCGCTTACGCGGCGGTCCAGCCGATGAACATGGCCGTGCAGACCATCGCGCGGGCGCTCGTCGAACCGCCGCTCGGTGGGGCGACCCCGGCCGGGCGGGTGTGGTACGAATCCAAAATCCTCGAACTGCTTGCCCTCCTGGTTTTTGCACCCGAGGAAAAGCCCAGGGAAGAACTCTTCTGCGACCGGCAAAAACGGCTCAACCGCGAGCGGATCGAACAGGTCTGCGCCGTCCTGGCGCGTGACCTGGCGAACCCGCCGACCCTGGAAATGCTCGCAACGCAGGTGGGCTGCGGAGCATTCCATCTCAGCCGCACGTTCTCGCAACACACCGGGCGGACGGTGCCGCAATACCTCCGACAACTCCGGCTGGAACGCGCCGCCCAGTTGCTCCGTGGCGGTCGCTGCAACGTCACCGAAGCCGCCGTCGAGGTGGGTTACAGCAGCCTGAGCCACTTCTCCAAGGCGTTCTGGGAAGCCTACGGGTGCTGCCCCGGACTCTATAGTAACCCGAAATTACGTGCGGCCGCCCAGAAGGCCACCGCGCGCCGGTAGGCCTTTCCTTGGTTATCCTGGCAAGCCCATCATCAATGCGGTGGGGCTTCGGCGGGGGCGGGGGCCGGGTCTTTTGCCATCGCAAGGTCCTTGCAGCCCTTGAGGTCCAGTTTGCCGGAGCCGAGATGCGGGAGCGTTTCCACCCGCTTGATCGTGCGTGGCACCCAGAGGTTCGCCACGCCGAGAGCGGAGAGTTTTGATCGGAGATCGTTCTGCGTGATGTCCACCGTCGTGAGGAGGACCAGGGCTTCGCCCTTGGCCTCGTCGGGGATGCCCAGCACGATGAAGAGACGCTCGCCCGTGGCAGGCAGGCCGAGGGCCTCGGTGATCTTGGCCTCGACCGTCTCGTGCGGGACCATTTCGCCCGCGATCTTGGAGAAACGGGAGAGGCGGCCTTCGATGAAGAGGAAACCGTCCTCGTCAAACCGGCCCAGGTCGCCCGTGCGGAACCAGCCGTCCTGGATCACTTCGGCGGTTTGCTCGGGCTGGCCGAGGTAGCCCTCGAAGATGTTGGGTCCGCGCACCCAGAGCATCCCGGTTTCGTGCAGGCCGAGCTTCGCGCCGGTGTCGGGGTCGCGGATTTCGGCGGCGATGCCGGGGGCCAGCTTGCCCACACTGCCGGGGCGGTAGGCGTGCTGGACCGTGCGACCCACGTCATCGAGGCTCACGTCGGGCAGGTTGCAGCTCAGGACGGGGGCGGTTTCCGTCAGGCCGTAGCCTTCGAAAACCTGCTTGCCGAATTTCTCCTCGAAGGCGTCCGCAATGGCCCGGGGGAGTTTTTCCGCACCGGTGATGGTCAGGCGCAGGCTGGCAAGCTGCTCCTTGTCCACCTTCCGCAGGTAGGAACGCAGAAAAGTGGGCGTGGCGAGGAGCATCGAGCAGTTGTACTTCTGGACGAGTTCGGCGTTTTTAACCACGTCGAGCGGGTTGGGGTACGTGATGGCGCGCAGGCCTTCGATGATCGGGAACCAGAGGGTGACCGTGCAGCCAAAGCTGTGGAAGAACGGCAGCGAGGCGAGGATGCCGTCGTTGGGGTCGAGATTCACCATCAGGCGGAACTGGCTGATGTTGGCCAGGATGTTGCGGTGGCTGAGGACGACGCCCTTGGGATCGCCGCTGCTGCCGCTCGTAAAGAGAAGGACCGCCTCGTCATGGCCGCCCACGCGCGGCAGGCCGAGGTGGCGGGTCAGCGCAAACCACGGCAGGACGGCGACCAGGGCACGCCAGAGGCCGATCTTCTTCTTGAGCGGGGGGAGGACTTCGTCCAGGCGCACGAGGTGCTCGGGCCAGGGGAAAGTCTCCATCTTGCGCTCGACGATCCTGGCGGTGATGACCGTCGTGATTTCCGCGCGCTTCATGGCGGACTGGAGGGCGTCGCGTCCGGCGGTGAAGTTGAGGCTGACGGGGACCTTGCCTGCGAGAAGGACGGCGAGGTTGGCGAGGACGGCGCCTTTGCTGGGTGGAAGGACGATGCCGACACGCTGGCCTGGGATGAGTCGCTTGACCTCCTTGGAGAACACGATGGCTGCCGCGAGCAGCATCCCCCGCGTGAGGGTGGAGCCGTCCATGCCGTCGATGACGGCGATGAGCGAAGAGCTGTTTTTCAGGCCCCGGATACAGGCTTCGCCGAGGTGGCGCTGGAGCATCGGGCGGTGCTGGTAGCAGCTTTCACCGAGGGCGAGGAGTTTTTCGCGGACGGTCTCGACGGTGGCCTGCGCGGGTTCGAGGACCTGGCCGAACGCTACGGTCACGGGGTAGGGGACCCGCTGCGGCCACTTGGAAAAGTAGCGTCCGCCCTCGAACGAGAAGATGGAGCCCCAGAGTTGGTCCAGCCAGACCGGCATGACGGGTACGCCGCCCTGGCGGGCGATGATCTCGAAACCTTTCTTGAGCTTGAGGAGAGTGCCGGTGCGGGTGAGTTCGCCCTCGGGGAAGATGCAGACGACCTCGCCTGCTTTCAGGTGGTCGGCGGCGGCGCGGAGGGCCTCCTTGGAACGCGTGGGGTTAATCGGGATCGCCCCGAAGATCTGGCAGGCCTGCTTGATGAAGGGCTGCCGGTAGATGGCGTCGTAGATGAGGAAGCGGATCGGGCGGGGACAGACGAGTTGCAGGATGACGGCGTCCACCCAGCTGATGTGGTTGGGCAGCATGAGGACGCCGCCGGTTTTGGGCATGTTCCCGCCGCCATTGAGGTGGATACGGTAGATCAGGCGCACGAAGGCTCCGACGACGAGGCGGATGACCTTGGCCAGGCCTTCGCGCAGAGCAGTGGGGGGCGGGACGGAGGGGCGGGAGGGACTCATCGGAAGGGGGGAGTGGAAAGTCGACAATCGAAAATCGGCTGGCGGAAGGATGCGGGATCATTCCCTCGCGCCAGGTTCACAAAGGAGGAAGGGGTGAGGTTTACCTTATGATGCTCCAATCTGGCCAGAAGCGTGAATTGATAAAACTAACCGCAGCATCAATTTTTACAGGGTGCGCGGGGAAGCAAGCGGATTGCGTCGGCGGCGGGATTCGCCATCATAGCGCGATGCAGACGCTTTATCGGGCAAAATCAACCACCGTGCGGGGGGGATTCCTGGCAGGCGTGGCGGCGTTGATGGTTTGGGTGGGCGCGGGGAGTGCGGCTCCATTCTACGGGAGTTTGTACACGCCGGTGCGCGAGGGGCAGGCCATCGGACCGCTGCCGGACGAGCCCCCGGCTTATTATCCTTACCAGCCGAAGGAAATGCGGACGTTGGAGGAGTTGCCGGCGGCGGTCCGGGCGGCGGCGGTGGCGCACGTCAAGGCGCGGGTGGGTGAGGAATTCTACGCGCGACTGCGCTTCGCGGGCGGGCAATTTGTGGATGTGGAGGAATTACATCGGGTGAACCCGGCCTCGCGGAAGTTTCGCGCGCAGGTGCCTGCTTACCTGCTCCGTTTCGATTTTGAGATGCCGAAGTCGGGCATCCGGCATTACACGGCTTCGATGGGATTACGGGGGGGTGGGGAGGTGATCAGAGAGTTGGATTTGCCCGCGTCTGCGAAGGAGCCAAGGAAAACAGCGGTCAAGGCGCTGGCGGAGGTTTGCGCGGGACTGGTGAAGCAGCGGCTGATTGATCCGGCGGCGGCAACGGCCACGGTCACCTATGACCGGAAGGGGGACCGGCTGGTGTGGCATTTCGAGCAGGCACTGCCCGGAGGCGCGGGGCAAGAGGTGAAGGTGCGGACGGTAGAGGTGGATGCGCACACGGGAAAGGTGATCCGGCAGTCATGAAGAAAAAGCCGGGCGGCCGGAGTGCCCGGTTGCGGACTTGCGGTGCGGTCCGGCGTTGAATAGGCTCGCCGGGTGTCTGCTTCGACTCCTTCATCTTCGCCTGACGAAATGGGAGATGAACCTGTTCCGCGCGTGGCCGAGGTGCCGGCACCCAGCACGCCGATGATGCGGCAGTACCAGCGGATTCGGGCCAGCTTGCCGCCTGACGTGCTGTTGTTTTTCCGGCTGGGGGATTTTTACGAGTTGTTCCACGAGGACGCGAAGACGGCCAGTCCGATCCTCAACGTGACCCTGACGCGGCGGCAGGAGACGCCGATGTGCGGCGTGCCGTTTCACGCGGCGGAACATTACATCGCCAAGCTGATCAAGGCGGGGAAGCGGGTGGCCATCTGCGAGCAAAAGGGGGAGGTGCTGCCGGGAAAACTCGTGGAACGCGAGGTGACGCAGGTGATCAGCGCGGGGACGGTGACGGACGTGCGGCTGCTCGATGCGTCGCGCAACCACTACCTGGCCGCCGCTTGTTTTCGCAAGGGAGTGTACGGCTTTGCGTATCTCGACCTGACCACGGGCGAGTTCCGCGCGACGGAATTGGGCAGCGCGGCGGCTTTGCTGGATGAGCTTGCGCGCGTCTCGCCCGCCGAATTCCTGGTGAGCGACGATCCCGCGCAGGCGGGGGCGTTCGCGGATTTTGCGGGGACGCAGCCCTACGATGCCCACGCGTTCGTCTGCGAGGGGGCGGACCACCTTTTACGCGAACATTTTCGGGTGCAGTCGCTGGATGGTTTTGGTTGCGCCAACCTGCCCCGGGCGGTGAGCGCGGCGGGGGCGCTTTTCCATTATCTGCAACACCAAATGCGGCGGCCCCTGGGGCACGTCACGGGGTTGCGCAGCTATCAGCCGGAGAGTTTTCTGGTGTTGGATGCGGTTTCCCAGGTGCATCTAGAGATCGTCAAAGCGCGCAGCGAGGGCGGCACCAGCCTGCTGACAGCGCTGGACCGCACGGTGACGCCGCTCGGCGCGCGGCAGCTTCGCCACTGGTTGCTGTATCCGTTGCGCGACCTCGCGGCGCTGGAAGCACGGCAGGATTTGATCGGTGATCTGCTGGCGGCGCCGGATTGCCTGCGGCAAGCGCGGGAGACGCTGCGCGAGGTGCGGGACCTGGAGCGGACCGTGGGACGGCTCAGTCAGTCCACGGGCAACGCGCGGGATTTGCTCGGGCTGGCGGCCTCGCTCGGAGTCGTGCCCGAGTTGAAGCGGTTGCTGACCACGCTGCCCGTCGGTGGAGCGGAGAACGGGACCGGGGAAGCAGCGCGGCTGGCGGCGCGGTTGGAACGGCGGCTGCACCCGTTGCCCGAACTCGCTGAGCGGCTGACCGGTGCGCTGGCGCCGGAGCCGCCCGCCACGTTGAAGGACGGCGGCATCTTCCGCGACGGGTACCACGCCGAGCTGGATGAGTTGCGCCGCGCGACCACGGGGGGGCGGGATTGGATTGCCGCGTTGCAGGAGAAAGAAATCGCCCGCACGGGCATCCGGTCGCTCAAGATCCGGTACAATTCAGTGTTTGGCTACTACATCGAGATCACCAAGAGCAACCTGGCGAATGTTCCGGCGGAGTATCAGCGCAAGCAGACAACGGCGGGCGGCGAACGGTTCATCACGCCGGAATTGAAGGAGGTCGAGAATCGGATCCTGGGTGCCGAGGAACGCGCGCAACAGTTGGAAAACCAGCTTTTTCTGGAGTTGCGTGAGGAGGTGCTCGCGCAGGCGGCGGCCCTGCAGCAGACGGCGGCGGCCATCGCGGTTTTCGATGCCTTGGCGGGCTTGGCAGAGACGGCGCGTCAGTTCAACTATTGCCGACCGAAACTGATTGCGCCGGGGACCATCCGCATCCGCGATGGACGGCATCCGGTGTTGGACCAACACCTGGCGGGCGAAAAATTCGTGCCCAACGATGTCGCGCTGGACCGCGCCGGGAACAGGCTCATCATCCTGACCGGGCCCAACATGGCGGGTAAATCGACTTATCTGCGGCAGACGGCCTTGCTCGTGTTGATGGCGCAGACCGGCAGTTACGTGCCTGCCGCCGAGGCCGAGATCGGGTTGGTGGACCGCATTTTTACCCGGATCGGTGCCAGTGACGATCTTTCGCGCGGCCAATCGACGTTTCTGGTCGAGATGAATGAGACGGCGAACATCATCCATCATGCCACGGCGGAGAGTCTGGTGATTCTCGACGAGATCGGGCGGGGTACTTCGACGTACGACGGATTGTCGATTGCGTGGAGCGTGGCCGAGCATCTGCACGACCGCCTGGGCGCGCTGACGCTCTTTGCCACGCATTACCACGAGCTGACGGAAATGGCCGTCACGCACGCGGCGGCGAAGAACTACACCGTCGCCGTGCGCGAGTGGAACGACGAGATTATTTTTTTGCACCGAATCGTACCCGGCGCGGCGGATCGCTCTTACGGGATTCAGGTGGCGCGATTGGCGGGATTGCCGACGGAGGTCATCGGACGCGCGAAGGAAATCCTGGGTCGTCTGGAAGCGGGCGGCACCAAGGCGGAGGTGTTCCAAACGCCGTCCGCGCTGCCGAACGCGAAACCTCGCCGGACGCGGCGGACGGGAGAGGAATCGACGCCCAGCTTCGACTGGTTCAACGAGCCAGCGGACGGGGTAGATTCCGCCGGGTAAAGCCACTTTGCGCGGCGTGAAACATTTTTCCGTTTCGTGCGCCGTCGTTGTAGGGTGTCTGTGTATGACCCCCTCATCCGTGCCGAGCGAGGAGCCGGCCATCGCTCCCCTTCCCGCGCAATTCTCCAACCCGGTTTCGGACGTTTACCTCGCCGATCCGCAATGCTTTTATTATCAGGGCACTTATTATGCGGTTGGCACCGGCCAGGCGGAGGCGGGCGACGAGAAACTGCCGGACCGGGTGATCCCGATGATCAAATCCCGCGATCTGCAACATTGGGAACCGGTGGGTCATCTGCTGGAGCCGCCCGCCGAAGAGAAGGGCGGAAGTTTCTGGGCGCCGGAAGTCCATTACAACGACGGCACTTTTTACCTGTACTACCATGCCGACGGCAACGGGCACGGATTCCGTATCCGCGTGGCGACGAGCGATAGTCCCGAAGGTCCTTATACAGACACGGGCAGTCCGCTGACCGACGTGCTGAAGAACAATTTCGCCATCGACTCCACCGCGTTCCGCGACGACGACGGGCAATGGTATCTGTTCTACGCCACCGATTTTTACGATTCGGATGCAACGACGTTTCGCGGCACCGCGCTCGTGGTGGATCGGTTGAAATCCATGACCGAGCTGGAGGGGCATCCGCAAACGGTGATGCGCGCGCACTGGCAATGGCAGCTCTATTTGCGGCACCGTTTGATGGGCGGCGTGCGCGCGGATTGGTACACCCTGGAGGGGCCTGCCGTGATCAAGCACGACGGGAAGTATTACTGTTTCTATTCGGGCGGGAATTACGCGAACGACACTTACGGGGTGGACTATCTGGTCGCTGACCATATCGATGGACCTTGGAGGGAGACGGGGGAATTTCGCGGGCCTCAGATCATGCGAACGGTTCCGGGTAAGGTCATCGGGCCGGGACACAACGGCCTCGTTTCGTCCCCGGACGGAAAACAGGATTACATCGTTTATCATGCGTGGAACAAGGCGATGACGCGTCGTCAATTATGGGTTGATCCGCTGATGTGGACCGAGCACGGGCCGCAGGTGGAGCGGTTTATTGAGCGCGTGCAGGAATGCAATCGCACGGCGGAGGAGCAGGAGCGCGACGCGGGGCGGTGACACAAAAATAGCGGAGAGAACATCGATGCCGCGCTGGTGGTCAGAGCGTGGGAAGAGCAGCCAACACGGGGTCTTCCAGTTCGTGAAATTTTCCCTTGGATGACAAAAATAGATCTCCGACAAAAGTGCTCCCAAGAGAGAAAGGTGTCCGCAGATTCCGCAGATGGGAGAGAAAAGGGGACAGGCGGTCGCTCCACTTCTCCACAATCTGCGAAAATCTGCGGAATCTGCGGACACTTTCCGACTTTTGTCGGAAGTCCAATGATATTGCCTTGACCCTCTCGGAGACGATGGGAGCCTTCCGCCCTGGACGTTAACGTTGGATGGGCATAGGGAAGCCAAATCTGGGCAAACCTTCCGCGTCACAAGTGAAAGTTTGTGCACGGATATTGCGATCCCGCCAGCCCCGCGCGCGACGGGTTTTGGCGTGGTAGAAGATCATTCCGCCGTCGTCCAGAGGAAGGAGGCTGCAATGGCCGATTCCCCAAGTTTCCTGTGTTCGGACAAAGACAGGACCCATTTTTATCCAGGAGTGAGGGTTGAGAAAATCCCCGTCGCGGTTGACCAGCATTCCGAGGCAGGAATGTACCGTCCAGGAAGCGCTCGCCGAATAGACGATGCAGGTCAGGCCGTTGTGCTGCCAGACCGCCGGACCTTCGATGACGGCGGCGACGTGCTGTTCCCACGGCTGATCCGGGCGGGTGAGCAAAACTCTGGCCGCCGCCAACGTCACCGGGTCCCGCATCGACGCGACGTAGAGATTTTGCGGTCCCTTGTCGGGCCCCTCCCACCCTGACCACAGCAAGAACCTTTGCCCATTGGGAGCAGGCAGGATCGTGGCGTCGATGGACCAGCCCCCGGTCTGGATGGTTCCCCGGCTGCGGTAGGGACCGGCGGGATCGTCGTCCGTCGCTTCGAGCACCCAGAGGCGATGGTTACGGTTGCGGCCATCGTCCGCCGCGTAGTAGATGAACCAACGCCCGTCGAGGCGATGCAGCTCGGGTGCCCAGAGGTGCCTGGAAGCCGGGCCGCGATGGGGGGCGCGCCAGACGGTGGTGGCGGGCTGTTGGAAGAGATCCTGGGGGCGGGGGGCGCGGCGGAGGAAGATATTTCTGCCGTCGGTGACGAGCGCGTGGTAAACCCCGTCGTGGAGCGTGACCCAAGGGTCCTGCGACGGGGCGGGGAGGAGCGGGTTTGCGAACACGAACTGGTCGGATTCTGAAGGAACAGCGTCAATGCTTGCCAACTCCTTTCTGAAACCGCAAGCACGGGTCTGCGGAAGGGGGATCACTGCTCACGGGTTGGTCTTCGCTCGCCGCAACGCAGCGCGGGCTGCCATCCACCTTGTCTCACTGGAGGATCACCCACCGAAGTCAGGGTACTACTCGTCCGAGAGCAGCCCGTTCTCGCGGTGCTTGGATGTCCGAAATCGGAACGATTGCCATGCGCTATCGGACGGCGTGTCCCCCCTCGTACTTTACCTCTTGAACTTCCCCATCCGCGTTCCACTGTCGGACGGTGCCGTCAATCTCGCCGTGCGTGTAAGGCACTTCGGCGCGGGGTTTGCCGTCGGGATAAAAATCCCGCAAAACTCCCTCGTAAATGTGTTTTTCCAAGGTGGCCGTGCGGGCAAGCTTTCCGTCCGCGTATAGCGCCCGGTAGTCCCACTTACCCTCGCCGAGACCCTTCAATTCTTCGCGTTCCCCGTCGGGATCGATCAAGCTGAACGTTTCAGTCGGCAGGCTGCCGGAGAGTAAACTCGCGTTGCCCTCGCCCCAGTGCGCGATGCGGGCGATCTCTTTTTTGTCGCGGTAGAAGATGCGCAGCGGAACCTCGGGCATGGCCGAGTCGCTCCAGGTCAGGCCGCCCTGTTGCGGTCTCAAGCTGGCGGCGCTGGCCCCCTGTGCGATTACATTGACGATGCGCGCCCCACCCGCCGCCTCCTGCACCTGGAAACCGAGATAATCGTAATAGTAGGTGGTCGGACGCGCCGAGTCTTCGTCGCCAAAAAATTTCTGTTCGGCGGACGAGAGCACGAAGTCAGGCTCGCCCCAGGCGGCGCGCACGTCCGCGAACAGCGGCTGGGAGGTGCAAGGCGGAACCTGCGTTTTCAACGCGATGAATCTGCCATCCTTGAAAAAACGGAGTTGGCGGCGCGCCAACAGGACGTTCCTCACGTAGCCCTCGCCCTCGGACGAGGTAAAGAAACGGGTGTCCAGCACGGCGCGCAGACTGCGGGAGTCCAGATAGTCCGCCTGCTGCCGGGCGGGGGCGGTTTTCAGCCCGAGGGCCGCGTCGATGGCGTCGGCATCCCACTGGCCGCCGGAAGGCGTCGGGAAGAAGCCGATTGCCGCGGTGAGGTTGACGGGACCCACCGAAGGCTTTTGCTGCTGGAACCAGAGGATGTACGTCGTGTCAGGCTTCAGCCGGGCAGCCGGCAGGGTCTGGAGGCAGGCCGGAGCATCGGCGGTGGCAGGCATCCCGTCGTAGAGCCGATCCGCGCCCAGCCAGTCCGCGAAGCCCTGCATGACGCCTTTGGCAGGCAGAATGTACCAGGTGCGCCAGCTTGCCGGCACCGAGAACGCCCAAACCATGTCCAGCGAGCCCCCGGTCGGCGTCGTGAACCGGACACAGGCGAACCGGGCCTCGCCGACACGGATGACTTTGTCGTCATCGAGACGGATCGTGCTGAAGGTGTGTTCGCCTTGCTTCGTGCCGACAGGAATTTCTGGGAAATCGGCAACGTGCTCCTGCGCCAGAGGAATGAGGGTGCGAAAGGGCTCGGGAATTTCTTCCTTGTCCGGTTCCGCCGCGTTGCCAAGCGTCAGGCTGAATCCCAAAAGTAGCGATAGGAGGAAACGCGTTTTCATGGATGGCCAGGAAGCAGGGCAGGGAGGATGGGCATCGCCCAATCTCTGATCCTCCACCGAATCTTGCCATCCAAATCCGCCGGAACCTTGGGAGTTTGGGCAGAGAAGGATTCGAACCTTCGAAGGCGTAAGCCAGTGGATTTACAGTCCACCCCGTTTGGCCACTTCGGTATCTACCCGTTCACTCGACACTGCTCCCGGAGAGATACCACCAGCTTCTTTCCCGGGGAGCAGGAAGGAGTTGTTTCTATAGGGGGTCGTCGGCGTCTTGGCAAGGCGCGGAACAAAAAAACTTCGCAATTTGTGCGGGCGTCCCTACTTGATCTCGATGGATCGGATCGTTACCGATTCCAGCGGGTAATCATTCGTGTCGCGTCCGCGCCGACTAATGGAATCCAGGAAGTCCAGGCCACCCGTCACCTGTCCGAATACCGTGTAATCCTTGTCCAGGTCCGGTTGCGGGCGCAAAACCATGTAAAACTGGCTCCCATTGGAGAGGCGGGACGGGTTCAACACCGGGGGCAGCGCCGCCATTGCCACCGCGCCGCGCAAGTGCTTGCGGCGGATTTCGGCGGGCAGCGTGTAGCCCGGTCCGCCGGTGCCGGTCTTGCTACGGTCATTCTTGCGGCTGAGCGGATCGCCGATCTGCACGAGCGTCTCCGGCACGATGCGATGCACGGAGAGACCGTTGTAAAACTTCTTGGCTGCCAGCTTCTTGAAGTTTTCCACGGTGAGCGGCGCATCCTGGTCGAACAGTTGGATGGTCACCACCTGATCGTCCTTGGTCTGGGTGGTCTGGAAGTGGATGACGGCCGTCGATGCCCTCGCTACCCCCGCACCGGCCAGCCCCGCAGCCACGAGAATCGAGCACATCCATAGCGACCGCAATCGGCGCGAGCCGACCGCCCGACGGCGATTTGTAAACATCACGTTCATTTCAAATAAAAGGCAGCGCGCTCACTTCGACGCGGCAGGGCGGGGGCGCGGCGTTGGTCGAGAGACCTTCTCCCGCGTCGCCCGGGGAGGTTTCGGGCGGCAACACGGCGTCCAGCGCCGTCCCGGCTGCCGCCAGTTCGCGCCGCACGTAGCCGAGCGCCACAAACGCCGCGCCGCCGTGTCCGGCGGAGGGCGCCGCGCTGGTGATCCGGCCCATCTCCCGGCCGCCCACGTCCCCGGCGGCGAACAGGCGCATCCCGGCGTAGAGCGGCGAATCATCCGTCGCGCGCAGCCCGCAGAGGTGCCGGTTGACGTGGCCCACGCTCCGGATCCGCGAGACCACTTCCTGTCCGATGTAGCAGCCCTTGGTGAAACTGACGGCGCGCTCTTCGATGCCAGCCTCGGCGGGTAGCACGCTTTCGTCGAGTTCCGCCCCCCAACGCGGGACGCCCGACAGGATGCGTAGGGAGTCCAGCGCGTCCTCGTTGAGCAGCGTGTAACGCGCGTGGTGCATCTGCGCGCGCACGGCCTCGTCCAGTGCCTCTTCAAAAAACACGTCCAGACCCGGTCGGCCAAAGCGGGTCGCGCGGATGGCCCACACGCCGGGAGCCAATGTTTTCAGCGCGTCGGGCAGGGTGAGGGCGGGGGCGTTTGTCCCCGGGGCAGCGTCGTAATCGAGCAGGTGAAACAGGCCCAGCGCGTCGGTCACGTCCTCGACTTGTACGTCGTCGGCGATGATGTATTTCTCCAGCCGGACGGCGAGGCTTTCGCGCTGTTCCGGTTCCGAATCGAGCAACAGCGCCTGGGTCTCGGCATGGACAAAAGCATCCGCGCACAGCTTGCCCTTGATGGTCATGACGCCCGTGTAAATCGCTTCTTCCGTCGTGGCGCGAGCCATGTCGTTGCTGACCTGTCCGTTGAGGAAACGCAGCCGGTCGCTGCCCGTCAGGCGCAGCTTGGCGCGGTCCGAGAGGTCCAGGAACACGTTTTCCGCCGGGAGCGAGGGAGTCATCGAGTGCAAAGAAACCTACCGGCACTCAGGCCGGTTTGTTGAAAAGGTCGCGGATGATGCGCAACGTGTTCTTGCGCGGCCCGCTGCCCGCCGGGTCGCCGCCGATGGGAGGCAAGTCGGCCTTGGCCGTCGATTCCGGTGTTGAGAGAGGCTCATTCGCAGCCGGCGCGGGTGCGGACGGCTGGTCGGTGGGGGGCGGAGCTTCGGGCGTCACGGTCTCCGTCAAACCCGTCTTCCCGGCGTCATTTCCGTCCAACGGCTCCGTCGCGCCCACGTTCTCGACCGCCGCAGGCACCGGTTCTTCCGGCAGCAACCCGTCGTAATTGCGCGTGACCACGCAAAAATCCTCGTCGCCCCAATCGGCTTCCATCCCGGCGGAGAACACGGCGTCCAAGGTTTCCACCAACGGCAGCGGCACCTCCCGCTCCCCCGCGATTCCCAGCGCCAGCCGCACATCCTTGAGCATGTGCTTGAGCGAGAAATTCGGCTCGAAGTTGTGCGCGAGCATCGCCGGAAGTTTCAGCGCGGCGGTGACCGACTGGGACCCGTTGTGCTCGAATGCCTCGACCAACCGCTGACCGTCGATCCCCGCGGTGCGCACGACCGCCAGGGCCTCGGAAAGCGCCTGGACCGTGGCGGCAGTGAGCATGTTCGTGGCGATCTTCAGCACGCTCGCATCGCCCACCTCGCCCAGGTGGACGATTTGTTTCGAGGAAATTTCCAGCACGGGGCGCACCTCCTCCAGCGCGGCCGCCCGTCCGCCGATGTAATAGACGAGCTGGCGATTTTGCGCGGCCGCTTTGCTGCCGGTGAAAGGTGCGTCCAGATAACGTGCGCCGACGCTTTCCACGATGGACGCCGCCTCCCGGGCCGCGTGCGGCGAGACCGTGGCATGGGCCGTCACGATGTGCCGGGGCAACAGGGCGGCGGCAATGGTGCGGATCACTTCGAGCAGCGCCTGGTCGTCGCTGACGAAAATCTGGATCACGTCGCAGATGTCAACGACCTCCACTGCCGACCCCAGAAAGTTGGGCGCGGATTGCGGCGAACGGCTCCAGACGTACACCGGATGGCCCGCACCGCGCAGACCCGCCGCCACGCGGCTGCCGATGATCCCCAAACCGATCACCCCGACCTTGGTCCTATTTTTGCGTGTCGCCGCCATCTACCAGGAAAGCTGAAACGCCAACGTCCCGTGCGCGGGGAGCTTTGTAAACTGGAAATTCCGGGCGGCTGTCCGGCCTCCGCCGCTTGGCGGGAGATAAAAACGGCTGGCCCTCGCCGCCGTCGTTCAGGCTTTGATGTCGGGCAGGAACACCGCGATCTTGGACTTGTCGCGCAGACCCTGGATCAACTGGGCCACCGCTTTCTGCCGTTTGGCGGTTTGCAGATAGGAGGTGATCTGGTCCCGTGCTTCGTCCAGGGTCGCGGTGTGGGCGGGTTTGCGTTCGAGCAATTTGATAAGGTGGTAACCGAACTGTGTGCGCACGGGGGCGCTGACCTCGCCCACCTTCAGCTTGAACGCCGCGTCGCCGAACTCCGGCATGATCTTGTCCCGGCTGAAATAACCGAGGTCACCGTCGTTTTGCCTGGCGGCGGGGTCGTTCGAAGGGTCCTTCGCCACTTGCTCGAACGGTTCGCCTTTCTTTATCCGCTCGGCGAGCGCGTTGATTTTTTGCTCTGCCTCATAGGCATCTTCCGGCGGGGCGTCCTTGCGGGCCTTCACCAGAATGTGGCGGGCGCGGACAAGCTCCGGCGCGTCGAAAGTGGCGGGCGGGCTTTCCTTGTAGAATTTCTGGACTTCGTCGGGCGTCACCTTGATGTCGTCCGCAACCTGCCGTTCCAGCCAATTCTGCTGGGCCAACTGCCGCCGGACGTTCGCCTTGATCTCGTCGGTCGTTTTCCCACTCTTCTTGACCTGGTCGTCGAAGGCCTGCGGATCGTGATACTGCGAGATCATTTCGGCGTAACGCTTCTCCACGTCGATGTCGCTGACCGGTTCAGCCGCCGCCCCCTTGCTGACGAGCCGATCCACCAGGATATTGTTCAACACGGATTCGTAAGCCTTCTTCTGCTCCGCCGTGGGGAGGTCCTGCAGGGCTTTACCGCCCTGGGCGGCGAGCAGCGCCGTCAGCGATTCCACCTCCTTCTTTTTGATCGGTTCTCCGTCGAGGGTAGCCACGGTGTCCGGCAGCACGTAGAGAGCAAACGCCGGGGACGGTGCCGCGCTGGCGGCGGGCTTTGGGGTCGGGCTCGAACCTTTCTTCGCGGTCTGAGCGGAAGCAGGGCAAACCCCGGCTAGCAAGGCAGCCAGCATGGCGGATGGCAAATACCCGCGAACAAAACGAAGGGAAATCATCGGACGAACGAGATACAACGCCTCTCGGGCGCGCGCAACTGCCGCTCCGATGGAAAAGCTTTGAGAGCCTGTGAGAAGCGCCGCAGGCGGCGTCCACTGGTAGGGACGGCTGTCCCAGCCGTCCGTGATTGTCTGCGGCGGGGCGGTCACCCCCGAAAGAAAAGCCCTCGCTGCTAGCAGCCGGAAGGGCCTGCGGCCCAACACGGACGGCTGGGGACAGCCGTCCCTCCCGTGAGCCTGCGGCCTGTCACGCCGCCCGTTCCGACCGCTCCAACGGGTGAAACGCCTGCGCGCGGCGGACGATCCCTTCCGCCCAGGCGCGGTGACACGCCGGTTCCTGCATCGCGCCGCCCCAGCGGAAAACCGCCGGGGCAGCCGGGTCCAAAAGCTGCATCGCTTCCTGCGTTTCCTCCGCCGTCGGGCGATAGCTTTCCGCGATGATCTCCACCTGCCGGGGCGTGAGTGCCGTTTTGGCGAAGCAGCCGCGTTGCACGTCCTCCTGGCATTCGCGGGCGAGCGTGGCGTGATCGTCGAGGCGGTCGAACACCGGCCCGCACAGCGCGAGACCGCGCGGCGCGAACACGGTCAGCAGTTCGTCGATGACCCGGCCCACGGGCGTCTCGTACACCGTGCGCCCGGGCGGGCGGCGCAGGCCGCCGAGCAAAGAAAACAGATCGTTTGCGCCGATGCGGACGCGCGGGATCAGCGCGCGGTGGATCAGGCACGCCTCGGCCAGTTCGTGGCGACCCCAGGGGCTGAGTGCCTCGCGCGTTTCCAGAATGGGCAGCAGCGCATAGCGTCCGTGCGTGATTTCCGCCCACTGTTCGATCCGGCGCGGGGTGGCTTTCGGCAGGATGAAGCCGTCGATGCGTTCGATGCCCGGAAGATCGAGCAGGATGGTAAGGATTTCCTCATCCGCCGGTCGCAGGAAGACGTGCGGTCTCCCGCCGGATGGATGCGCGCCGCCGATCCGTGCAAGCAAGCTGCCCAGGCCAGCGGCCAGGCGGGGGCGTTCGCTCGCACGCACCGCGTCTTCCAGACAAACGGCCACCGCGCTCACCTCGGGGAACTTCTCGCCGGTGACGACCTCAATCAGGTCGGGGCGGTCCGCGGGGACGTAGAGCAGCGGCGCGTAGTCAGCGAGCATGGAGTAGAAATAGCCGAACCGCCGCGAGTCAAGCAAGCGCTTCCGCGATGATGGCGACGGCGGCAAAGGGGAGGTCCGGGCGATGCTCGACGGGAATCGCGCGCAGGCTCGCCAGCCGCCGGAGGATCTCGGTGTCACGGCCCGCGTCGCCCCGCAGCAGCAGCCGCTCGGGCAGTCGGCGCAACGCCACCCGCACGCTTTCGCCGATGCCGATCTTGACGCGGTGGGGGTCGCGGATGCCGTAGCGCCGGCGCGTGTCCTCGATGAACCCGCGCGTGAGTTCCAGCCGCACCGCGCGGGCCGGGGAGCGAAGCACGGGCGGCGGGCCGAAGTCGGGCGGCAGCGGGATCGTCGAGCACAGCGCGTCCAGGTGTTCGATGAACCAGCGCGAGAGATCGTATCGACGCAAGTGCGGCAATTCGACGCAGCCGTGGAAATCGCCGGAGCCGATGCTTGCACGCGGCAGGACGGAGCGCGAGATCAGGCCGGAAATCGTTCCGCCGAGCAGGGAGGAAGGGATGACGTAATCGTCCTCGCTGGCGCTCCAGACGGCTGCGCCGCAGATGTCCAGCGGTGCCCAGAGATCGGCGAGGTTCGGATAAGGGCGAAAACGCTCGTCGGCTCGGACGGAAGCCGCGAGTTCGCCCGCAATAGTGCCCTTGCCTGTCCAACCGTCCACGAAGCGGACGCTTCCCGGCGGGTGCCGCGCGGTGATGAAAGCGAGGGCGCTCGCATCCACCCCCCGGTCACGGATGATCGAGATTGAATAATGCCGCACCGAACGATGATTCCACAAAAGGACCGCCCCCCGCCGCCGCAGCAACCGGCCCAGCAACACACCGATGGGTGTGCCCGCCCGCGCGATGGAGACCAGCGTGATTTCCCGGAGCGGGAGCGTGTCGGCGATGAGCGCGTCCGCCAGCGCGCAAAGGTCGCGGGCGAGGCGTGGCGCGTTGCCGTCCAGACACGCCCGGAAGAGGCGCACGCGCTCGCGGCCCGGTCGATCTTCGGGGCCGATCATCTCGCTGTAATGGCGTCGGCCCGACTGCATCTCGCGCTCGCGCTCGGGCAGGGCGGTGGTGGGCAGCACAATGCGTTTGAGCAGAAAGCGCACGTCTTCCAGCGAGGCGTAGCTGCCCGGAAGCGCGGGATCAGTTTCCATCGTGCCAGCGTTGGGCCAGACGGGAACCGCTGGGCGTGCCCATGAACGCGGCGCTCGCCATGAACGGCGCATCCTCCGGCATGTCGCCCAGGGCGAGGAGCGGCGCGCGTCCGCCCGCGTGGCGCACCATGAAGGCGTAAAGTCCCGCCGCCTTGGAAACCGGCGGCGGCAAGACCTGCAACTCGCGCCCGTGTTCGGCGATGCGTCCGGGAAAATGCGCGATGGCTTCCCGCAAGAGCAGCCCGGCCTCCTCGGTCCAGACCTGGTGCTCCGCCTTGGCGACCAGGTAAGCGGCAAACGGCGTGTTGCTGGACACGAGCCGCGCGCGGACGAGGCCGCGCCCGCGCTCGTCGAGGATCGCGGCGACCTCCGTCAATCCGTCCGCCCACGGGGCGAGCTGCGCGGCCATCTCAAGGTCCCACTCAGGATCGGGTTGCATGGTGCCGGGTTGCAGGATGATCGCGCCATTGGCGATGATCGCGCCCGCCTGTAACGGAACGCCCGCGATTTGCACGCGCGAGTAGGAAGCCCGGTCGCGCGCCGTCACGGGCACCACCGCAAAACGCTCGGCCAGCGCGGCGAGCAGTGCGTGGCGGTCGGCGGGCATCCAGGACGACGGCTCCGGCGGCTGCGCGTTGGTTTTCCACGTCGCGGGAACCGCGCTCGACCCGGCCTTGCGCGCGAACAGCGTGCCATCGAGGTCCGTGGCAATCCAACCGGTGTCCGGCGTCCTTGTCTCTTCGTCCTTCATCATTCGTCTTCGCTGTCCGGGGCGAATTTGCATCGCAGCCGCGGAATGTCGAGCGCGGGATGGCCGGGCGGCGGCAGGCGATCCTCGCAAAGCAGGATGACATGGTCGTAAGGATGATCGTCGGGCACGTTGTAGAGGAACTCGGCGTGCGCCTCGCCGCTCAGGGCCGGGAATCGCCGCGCATGACTGATGGCCCCGCCGGGCAGCACCGGCGAGCGGGTGGTCGCCTGGACGAATGTTTCCGTGCCTCGCGCCGCCAGCGATTCGGCGAGCAACAGCGCCGGAAAGCCGTACTCGCCCGTGCCCACCACGAGGACGCGCTGACCGGGGAAAATGTCAGGATCGTCGGCGACCCACGCGGCGGGTAACGTCTCGGGTTGCGCCAGGCCGCTGCGGGGCCCGGGACGTGCGGTCACGCGTTCATCCAACGCCGCAGTTTGCGCGGGAGCCAGCGGCAACGGATCAGCATTGGACGTAAACTCAAAACGGCCTTCGAGCAGGGATAGGCAACGCAACGAGTCATGATCGTCCGCCGCTTCCAGCCCGGACGGCGGATGCCAGCGCAGCAGCACGGCCAAAA
>CAHJWO010000026.1 GCA_903642295.1 PVC group bacterium
TCAGTCCCGAAGATGCCCACGGCTACTTTGCTCACTGCGGCTACTGCTAGGGCTTACTCAATCGGGCAGCGCTCTAATATAGCGTCTGTCGCTTTCCGCTGGTACGTGCCGTCGAGAGATCTTCATTTCCCGGCGCTTACTCGCTCCTTCGCCCCCCCACCCTCCTCTAGATGTCGTTCGACACGGAATTCGATCCGGCGGAAGCCGAAGGCCAGCACCCGCGTGTCGGAGCTTACCCGCAGACTGGCGGGCGAGGCCGAGTCGGGGAAATTCAGCAGCAGCCAGGCGTCCTCCCGGGCGTTCCAGGCAGAGGCCGGGACCGTCACTTCGAACGGTTCGTCGGAAGTGCGCCGCCAATCTCCGAGTTCAAGGCCGTTGAAACTGGGTTCCAGCCGTTGCGCGGTGACCTTGCCGGCCTCCAGATGGGGGAAACAATGGAAAACCAGGCGGACGGTGCTCTCCGCCGGCACCGGCTTGGCCCGGAAGGTCAACAATGCCTGCCGCCCGTCGTTCCAGAGAAAGTCAGACTTGGCCTCCCGGCCGCTCCAGCCCAGTGGCGTATAACCCGTCTCGTTGCCGTCCATTTCACCGAAACGGATTTCAAAACCGCTGGTCGGATCAACGTCGCTCCCGGCGTCCGCAAGCAGGACGCGGTTGGCCGTGACGAGCCGCGTCACCGCCCCGGCGGGCACCTCGGTTGTCGGCAGGATCTTCCAGAAGCGAAACTGCCCTTTTTTACTCGCCGCCTGCCCGGCCTGCAAGGGGTTCGCCGGGCAATGGTCCTCGCCGAAGTCAACGTCCCAACGCTTCGCGGCGAGATAAGAGTGGCCCTGCCGCTCCAACTCCAGGGCGATGTTGGCGGCGACGATCCAATCCTGGTCGGCAAAGCTCAGATAGCGGGTGCGTGGTTCCGCAGGTTCATTCCGCAGCATGTCGGCCACGCTTTGTCCAATCAGCTTGAGGGTCGGGGGTTGCGCGTAATCGTTCAAGCGAAACTCCTGTGCGTTCAGGACGGCGAGCAGGATGACCACCCCGTAGAGAAACCACCGCGCCGGGCGCCCGTTCCAACCGGGGGGAGTCGCCGAACACACGAGATCGGCTGCCACCGCCGCCACGACCAACATCCCGACGTAGAAGATGGCGTAGTTGAAGTAAGCATTGTAGTACTCCATCCTCCCGGTCATGATGCAGCCCCATGCCAGGGTCATCAGCACCGCCGCACCCGTGAATCCCGCCAGCCACAGAGTGTAGCGCCGCCGCGCGGTGGTTGGGGCGGTGTCTCCTTCGGACACTATCCCGGCCGCAATGTCCTTCCGGCGCACCCAGGACCACATCACAAACGCCGAACCCGCCCCGCTGACCAGCCAGAACTCGCCCACCAGACGGCCCGCCCTGAGAAACTGCCATACCCCTTGTGCCGTGTACGCCTCGACGTAACCCATGTTTGGATCGTACCAGCGGTAGATTCCGAACTGGACGAAGTACAGCAAGGAAGCCGCCAGCGTCTTGTGCGGCTCGCCGCCGTATGCGCGGTGGAAGGCCAGGACGCGCAGGAAGTTGCTTTCCCGGCCCCGGCACAAGTCGATGAGAATCGGTGCCGCGAAAACCGCCACGATCAGCGTGACGAAGAGGTGCGCACGGGGAAACACCCGCCACGGTCGCGCCGCCAGCGCCCACCGGCCACCGCCCACGGAAGCCGCGCCAAACCCGGACGCTTTTTCCCGGCACGCAACGACCAACCCGAGATACGCCAGTGCGGAAAGCGGCAGGACGAACAGCACCGGCTGCACGATGTGCGCGTGGACCAGGAAGCAGCCGGTCAACACCGCGAAAGGCAGGCTTTCCCCGCGCCCTGCCGCCACCGAGGCGAGCGTGATCAACAGCGCGGCGAACGGCACGACGAGATAGTATCCCGGCCAGTTGCCGAGCAGAAACAGCGCGCCGAGCGGACAGCCCGGGAATTGGATGGCGGCGATGTGCAGCGTCCCCAGCGCGAGCGCCAGGGGTAGGAAGACGGTGCGCAGACCGACCCAGCTCGCAGCGGTCGCCAGGGCGACGCTGATGAAGAACACGTTCAACACCCCGGTGGCCAGCATCTGTCCGTTGAGCGGCTGCGGCACGAGGTGCAACCAGTCGTGAAAGAGCAACTCGCCCCACGCCTGGATGTAGAAAAACGCCGGACCCGGGTGGTGAAATCCCCACCGCGAGTATTGGCCATAAAGCGTGTGGAAAGACTTGGCCGCGTCGATCTGCAGCGAGTTGAGCACCAGGTCGTCGAATTCGTACAAATTGGTGTCGAACAGGTAACGGTGATTATCAAGCAACAGAGCCGACAGAAGCACCGCGATCAGGACGCTGGCTGACAGGAAGACCGGCGGGTGGCGGGATGGGGAGCGTGACATGCGTAAAAGTCCGGCTTCGCACGGCGGACCGGGAGCCATTGTCTATCATCCGGCCAGTGCCGGATGCAAGGGGCATCTGTGGACGCGGGGCGGTCGGGCCGGGCACCGGACGGGGTGATGCGCGGATCGCGGCTTGAACTTTTTTCCCGGGCGTTCACTATTGGCACGCGTGCAACTCCATTGTCGTCCATATCGCCTGTTCACCGTCGCCTCCGTTCTGTTGCTGCTCGGTTTATTGGATGGCTGCAAGAAGGCGGAAACCCCCGTCGAGCGCGGCAACCGCGAACAGGTCCTGGAACTCGGCAACCTCACCGAGCCGGCTGATCTCGATCCGCAGGTCATCACTTCCACGTCGGATTTCAACATCGTCTTCGCTCTGCTCGAAGGCCTCACGACGCCCGACGCCCGGGACCTCCGCCCCACGCCCGGCGCGGCGCAAAGCTGGGACATTTCCGCGGACAACCTCGTCTATACCTTCCACCTGCGGTCCAACGCCCGCTGGAGCAATGGCGACCCCGTCACCGCGCAGGATTTTCTCTACGCCTACCGCCGGATGCTCACGCCCGCTTTCGGTTCCGCGTACAGCTACATGCTCTACTGCGCCAGGAACGCCGAGGCGTTCAACACCGGCAAGATCACTGACTTCGAGCAGGTCGGCATCAAGGCGCTGGATCACCTGACGCTCCAGATCACGCTCAACGCCCCCACCCCTTATTTCCTCTCACTCATCGGGCATCATTCGTGGTTCCCGGTCCATCAGAAAACTATCGAACAATTCGGCAAGATGACCGACCGCGGCACGCGCTGGACCCGACCGGAAAACTACGTCGGCAACGGTCCCTTCGTGCTCAAGGAATGGCGCACCAACCAGTTCATCAGCGTCGAGAAAAGTCCGACGTATTGGGACGCCGACAAGATCAAGCTGCACGGCGTTCGGTATTACCCCATCGAGAGCGCCGACACCGAGGAACGCGCCTTCCGCGCCGGGCAACTTCACAGCACTTACACCTTTCCGTCCGACAAGATAGACTCGTACCGCCGCGAGCATCCCGAGCAATTGCATTTGGACCCGTATCTGGGCACATATTTCTACCGACTGAACGTCACCAAGCCGCCGCTCGACGATCCCCGGGTACGCCGCGCCTTGGCCATGACCATCGACCGCCAGGAAATCACCAATAATATCATGCGCGGCGGGCAAAAGCCCGCGTTCAGCCTCGTGCCGCCCGGCACCGCCGGTTACGAGCCGGTCGTCAAACTCCGGGAAGACGTTCCCGCCGCGCAAAAGTTGCTTGCCGAAGCGGGGTTCCCTGGCGGTCAGGGTTTCCCGACGCTGAACATTCTCTTCAACACGAACGAAGGTCACAAACGCGTTGCCGAGGGAGTGCAGGCCATGTGGAAAAAGAACCTCGGCATCAACGTGAGCCTCCAGAACCAGGAAATGAAGGTGCTGGAGAACACCATGCGCGAGGAGGATTACCAGATTGCCCGCTACGCCTGGATCGGCGATTATCTCGATCCGAGCACGTTCATGACATTGATGACCAGCGGCGGCGGCAACAATCAAACCGGCTGGGCCAACCCGGAGTACGACAAGCTCATCGAGCTGGCGGCCCACGCCCCCGAATTTGGCACCCGTACGAAAGCCTATCAGCAGGCCGAAGGAATTTTGGCGGACGAGGTTCCCATCATTCCGATCTATTTTTATACGCGCGTGATCGTGCAACGCACCAACATCCAAGGCTGGTACAGCAACTTGCTGGACATCCACAACCTCAAGGGCGTGTTTCTCAAGCCGGAGCCACCGGCGAGGAAATGACCCTTCGTTTCCTCGATATGGCCAGGTTTCACCACTCCGTTGCGCTTGGTTTGTTCGTCGTCACACTCGCGGTGCTGCCCGCGTGCCGCCGGACGGAGACCAACGTCGAGCGCGGCAACCGGGAGGGCGTCCTCCATCTGGGCAACGGCGCGGAACCCACCGACCTCGATCCGCAGATCATCACGGGCACGAAGGAATTTAACGTCGCCCTGTCACTCTTCGAGGGCTTGGCCGGGGTCGATCCCATCGACGTTCATCCCGTTCCCGCCGCCGCCGAAAGTTGGGAGATTTCGCCGGATGGCCGCGTGTACACCTTTCACCTGCGCGCGAACGGAAAGTGGAGCAACGGCGATCCCGTCACCGCCCGCGATTTTGCCTATTCGTTTCAGCGCATCCTCACGCCCGAACTCGCCTCCGAGTTTTCGTTCTATCTCTGGATCATCAAAAACGCCCGCGCGTTCAACCAGCGGCAGATCACCGATTTTTCCCGGGTCGGCGTCCGGGTGGTGGACGACCGCACGTTTGAGGTCACACTGGAAAATCCCACGCCTTATTTCCTAAACCTCCTGCGCACCACTCCTTTCCTGCCTGTCCACCGCGCCACGGTCGAGGCCGCCGGGGGCGGCAAACGGCGCGGCACGAACTGGACGCGGCCGGAGCATTTTGTCGGCAACGGCGCGTTCACCCTGAAAGAATGGAGCATCAACAAGGTGGTCGCCGTCCGCAAAAGTCCCACTTATTGGGACGCCGCGAACGTGCGTCTCAACGAAGTTCGTTTCTATCCCATCGACATCCTGGACACCGAGGAACGCGCCTTCCGCGCCGGGCAGCTTCACAAGACCTACGGGGTCCCCTTTTCCAAGATCGACAGCTACCGGCGCACCCAGCCCAACGTCCTGCGGCTCGATCCTTACGCGCGCACGCAGTATCTGGGGATCAACTGTCGGCGTCCGATTCTCGATCAGCCAAAGGTCCGCCGGGCGCTGGGGCTGGCCATCGACCGGGAGGCGTTGGTGCGCAACATCACGCGCGGAGGCGAGCAGGCGGCCGATTCGTTCGTCGTCCCCGACACCGGCGGCTACACCGCCCGCCCGCGCACGGCCTATGACCCCGCCGCCGCCCGCGCCCTGCTCGCGGACGCCGGTTACCCGGGCGGCAAGGGGATGCCCGCAGTGGAGATGATCTTCAATACCTCCGAGGCCAACCAGATTCTCGCCGAAGCCATTCAGCAGATGTGGAAGAAGGAATTGGGGGTCGATGCCGTGCTCGCCAGTCAGGAATGGAAGGTTTACCTCAACCGCCGCACGCAGCAGGATTACCAGATTTTCCAGGGAGGTTGGACCACCACCTATCTCGACCCGACCGGCTTTCTGGAGTTGTTCGTCGGCGGCAGCCCCATCAACCAGAGCGGCTGGGCCAACGCGGCTTTTGATGGCACGCTGGACGAGGCCGCGCGAATGCTTGATCCGGTGGCCCGCCTGGAACGCATCCAGCACGCCGAGACAATTCTCCTCGATGAAGCGCCCCTGATCCCCCTGTATTACTGGACGCGCGCCTACCTGCTCTTGCCGGGCGTCCACGGCTGGTCATCCAATCGCCTGGATGATCATCCTTACAAATACGTCTCGCTGCACGAGTAATGGGCGGCGTCCTGTGACGAGTGTGATGCGAGGGTAGGCAAGGTGGATGACGACCTCCGGACGCCGTTGAGAGCGCCGGCATTTGGATTGGGCTCCCTCTGTTTGGCACAAACCCAACGGTGCCCGGAGGTCGCCAGCCACCTTCCTGAAAATTAGCACACCAACGACCAAAGGGGGCTTTGCCTTTTGGCGGGGGAGTTTATATTCGTTCCATGCTCCTCCCTCCCATCGGGCTTCCGCCGGGGACCTTCCGCCGGCGGACGGCGCGGCCTGCCTTGCTCCTGTTCCTGCTGCTTTCGTCTTTTCATCCACGGCTCCTGGGCCAGGTAAATATCCTCTCGAACGGCGGCTTCGAGCAGGTTTCCAGCACGGAGGATAATCTCTGGGACGGCGTGGATAGCGACGGCAACCTCACCGGCTTCCGACACAGTGCGCAGGTCGTCACCGACAACAGCGCCTACGCCTCCATGGCGATGCCGCCCTCGGTGGCCTTCGTCGATCTCAACGGCGATGGCAAGCCGGACCTCCTCACCGCTGACCCCACCGGCTACTTTCGCTTCTTCCCCAACCGGGGCACCGCGACCGCACCGAAATTCACCAACGCCGAACTTCTACCCCTCTACCTTTCCACGGCGTTCCATCCGCGCGGATCAGAGTGGAGCCCGAACAACCACGAGGACGATTGGCGTTTCTGCCCGCGCTTCGCCCTGGCTGACTGGCGCAAAAAAGGGTTGCTCGACCTCGTCGTAGGTAATTACTACGGCGAACTTCTTTTCCTGCCAAACATCGGCAAGCCGGGCCAACCGATGTTTCGCCAGCCGGTGCCCATCGACAGCGCGCGCGTTGTCACCAGCGAGAAAAACCGGTACTGGGCCAACCTGCTTTCACCGGTGGCCTACGACTGGAACGGCGATGGCAGACCTGACCTCATCACCGGCGAGGGCACCTATTCGGCCAACTCCATCCACCTGCTCGAAAACATCGGCAACGGCGACCTCCTCCGCTTCACCGATGCGCGGCATACCATCCTCGCCCACGGCGATGGCCGCGAACAACTCATGCCCGCCGTGGTCGATTACGATGGGGACGGCAATCCCGATCTCCTCGTCGCCGACCGTAACGGCGAGGTCGGTGTTTATCTCAACCCGGGTCCACCCAAGCCCGGGGTAGAACTCAAGCGCGTTTCCACCCTATCCTTTGGCGGGGTTTCCACTCTGCCGGGCCTCGTCTCGCTTTGCGCCGCCGACTATAATGGCGACGGACTCTTCGACTTGATCATCGGTCTGCCGAACGGCCACATCGCCGTCTCGCTCAACACCGGCACCAAAACGCAACCCAGCTTCGGCCCCCTCCAGGACCTCAAGGGGGAGGACCGGCTCGGGCGCAACATCAAGTTACCAAAGGATGTCGTGACGACGACTTTTCCGATGTACGGCAACGCGTCGGGCTATTTCTCGGTGGTTAACGCACAGGACGATCCCGACAGCAAGCCGCCCGAGGGGAAAAACTGCCTCAAGGCAGGATACTGGCCGCAAGCGAACAGCGGCACGTTCGGCGTCCCGCCGGAGGGTATTCCCGGCGCGTTGAAACATTTCACCTTCCTCTTTCCCAACCAGACGATTGATGTCAACAAGCCCTATGGCGTGAGCTTCCGGGTCAAGAACTCGGGGATGGAGCGGATGCGTTACAGCTTTTTCGGCCGCTACTGGGGAACGGCGCCATCGGCCAAAATCGAGCGCGGCGAGCGCGGCGAAATGAAGAACCGGGGCGACTTCGTGGACGAATGGGTCAACATCGGCCAGAACTTCAGTGCCGCCGGTGATTGGAAAGAAATCACCGGCAGTTTGACCCCGCGCTTCCAGAATCCCAAGCTACAGGAAGTGAAGCAAATAACGGTCAGTTTCGAGATCGAATTTTACGCCACGAGCCTGTCGAACGTGATCTACTTCGACGATGTAAAGCTACTTCGGCAAGGCAAGTGATTCCGCGTCGATGATGGTCGCGTCAAGTTTTTCCTTCTGTCATTCTGAGCGAGTATAACGACGCGAAGGATGACAGAGTTCAGGTTAGATCGACTGAACAGGAGATTCATCCGGCACATTTCGCCGTAACTCTTCCAGCCAGACCGTGGCTTCGGAATCACTCGGGGCACGCCAATCACCGCGCGGACTCAAAGAGCCGCCGGAGCCAACCTTGGGTCCGTTGGGCAGGCAGCTCCGCTTGAATTGGCTGATCTGGAAGAATCGGAAGAGGAAAACGTCCAGCCATTTCTTGATCGTCGGCAGGTCGTACTCCCGGTGTTTGCCCACCGGCAGATTGTCCGGCCAGGTTCCCCGCGCCTTGTCGGCCCACGCGTGCTCGCTCAAAAACGCCACCTTGCTGGGCCGGAAACCATAGCGCGTGATATGGTAAAGGTTGAAATCCTGGAGATCGTACGGACCGACTTTCGCCTCGGTGCTTTGCGCGGGTTCCCGGGCGTCGTCGGTTTCGTGTGGGACGAGTTCGGGGGAGATTTCGGTGTCGAGAATGGCTTGGAGGACGGCATCGGTCGCTTCGTCGAACTGCCCCGTGCTGATAACCCAACGCAGCAGATGCTGGATGAGCGTCTTGGGCACGGATGCGTTCACGTTGTAATGCGACATGTGGTCACCGACCCCATACGTGCACCAGCCGAGCGCGAGTTCGCTCAGGTCGCCGGTACCGAGCACGATGCCGTGGTGAAAATTGGCGAGCCGGAACAGGTGCGAAGTGCGTTCACCGGCCTGGACGTTCTCGAAGGTCACGTCGTACACCCGCTCCCCCCGGGCGTAAGGATGCCCGAGGTCACGGAGCATCTGCTGACAACTGGGCCGGATGTCGATTTCACTCGCGCTGATTCTCAACGCCTGCATGAGCGCGTGCGCATTTTTCAGCGTGGTGGTGCTCGTGGCAAAACCGGGCATCGTATAACCGAGAATGCGCTCGCGCGGCAGGCCGAGACGGTCCATCGTTTTTGCGGCCACGATCAGCGCGTGGGTAGAATCCAGGCCGCCCGAGACGCCGATGACGATGCGTTCAATCTTCGCATGTTGCATCCGCTTCATCAGCGCGTGAACCTGAATGTTGTACGCCTCGTAACAACGCTCGTCCCGCTCCGAAGCATCGCTCGGCACAAACGGGAAACGCTCCACGTGGCGCACGAGCGGGATGTCACCCGCAGGCACCTGGAAATCGAAAGGCACGCGGCGAATCGCGCGCACGTGCTCCCGATGGTCGGCCACGGCGTCGTGAAAACTCCCCAGGCGCATCCGGTCCTGCGCGAGCCGCTCCAGGTCGAGGTCGGCCACGATCATCTGCTCGTCGGCGGAGAAACGCTCGGTCTCCGCCAGCAGTTCGTTGTTCTCGTAGATGATCGCGTGCCCGTCCCAGGCCAGGTCCGTCGTCGATTCGCCGGGTCCGGCGGCACTGTAGAGATAGGCCGCAACGCACTTGCCGCTCTGGGCGGCGCAGAGGTTGCGCCGGTAGTCGGCCTTGCCGATGGTGATGTTGCTGGCCGAGAGGTTGGTGAGCACCGTCGCCCCTGCCAGCGCGGCATACGTGCTCGGCGGGATCGGCGTCCACACGTCCTCGCAGATTTCGACGTGCAGCGAGAAATCCCGGACGTTGGCGGCGTCAAAGATGAGATCGTTTCCGAAAGGGACCGTGCGACCCAGGAAAAGGACCTCGCGGCTGACGGCGTTTCGGGCGGCGGTGAACTGCCGTTTTTCGTAAAACTCTCGGTAATTGGGCAGGAAACTCTTGGGCGTGATGCCAAGCACCTGGCCGCGGTAAATGGCCACCGCGCAGTTGAAAAGCTTGCCCTCGAAGCGCAATGGCGCGCCGACGAGGATCACCGGCGTCAGGGCCCCGCTGGCCTCGACCAGCCCCGCGAGGGCAGCCTCGGTCGCAGCGAGCAGCGCATCCTGGTGAAAAAGATCTTCGTTCGTGTAGGCGGAAATGCCCAACTCGGGAAAAAGCGCCACCGCCGCATGTTGCGCGGACGCGCGCCGCACCAGACCGAGCGTGCGCTCCGTGTTGAACGCCGGGTCCGCTACCCGCACGTGCGGAACGCAAACGGCGGCCCGGATGAAGCCGTGGCGGTAGATCGAATGAAACGTGGACGGCGGCGGCATGGATGGAAACCTAGCCACCGGCGTCGTTTTGGCCAATGACGATTGCGCTCTCGCCAACGCAGGCTGCGGAATGGCAGGTTATTCGGACCCCGCGCAATATCAAAATTTCGCGTTTGTGGTATCTCTAGCAAGCCGCCACCCTGCGGCGGTGCTGGCATGAAAATTCTGTTGATTGATGACGAGCGCAACATTGCACGGATGTTGTCCGTGGCATTGGAAACGGACGGGCACGAGGTGGCTGCAGTCGAGAGCAGCGCCGGGGCCTTGCGGCAGATGCAGAAAGCCAGCTTCGACGTGGCGTTCCTCGATCTGCGCCTCGGGAAAGAGGACGGCATGGAGGTGCTTACCCAGCTTCGACGGGCCGATCCCGGTCTGGCCATCGTGATCATTACGGCCTATGCCTCCATCCCCACCGCCGTCGAAGCCACGCGGCTCGGAGCGGCGGATTACCTGCCGAAACCTTTCACCCCCGAGCAGGTGCGGCTAGTGCTCACGCGCATCGAGAAAACCCGGGGGTTGCAACGGCGGGTCGAGGAACTGGAATCGTTTTTTGAGACCCCGTTTCCCGGTGCTGGATCGGTGTCGGATGAGCCCGCCATGCGAGACGTGCTCGACCTGGCAAACAAGACCGCTGCCAGCCATGCCTCGATTATCCTGCTCGGGGAGAGCGGAACGGGAAAAAGCGTGTTGGCGCGGGAAATCCACCGGCGCAGCCTGCGGGCCGCCCGGGCATTTGTGACGGTCAGTTGCCCGAGCTTGTCGAGGGAGTTACTCGAAAGCGAGTTGTTCGGACATGCCAAGGGAGCGTTCACGGGGGCCGTCGCCGAGACGCAAGGCAAGGTCGCTGCCGCCAGCGGCGGCACGCTATACCTGGATGAAATCGGCGAATTGCCGCTGGAAATTCAGCCCAAACTCCTGCGTTTGCTGCAAGAGCGCGAATACGAACGCGTGGGTGAGACGCAAACCCACCGCGCGGACGTGCGCATCATTTCCTCCACCAATCGCGATCTCGGTCAAGCCATCAAGGAGGGCAAATTCCGCGAAGACCTGTATTACCGCCTCAACGTGGTGGCGTTGCAGTTGCCGCCATTGCGCGAGCGTCCCCGCGACCTGGAGCAAGCGGCCGCTACGCACCTGCGTTTTTTCGCCCGCCAAATTGGCAAGTCCATCGACGATTTCAGCCCGGAGGCAAGGATCGCTTTGCGGCGTTATCCTTGGCCGGGCAACCTGCGTGAACTACGCAATACCATCGAGCGCGCGGTCATCCTGAGTTCCGGGCCGTTCATCGAAACCGAGCATCTGTCCGGGGTGATTTCCAAGTCTGGTCCGGGTCACGCGCCGGAGGTCGGCGCGGCGGTAACCATCGCGGACCTTACCGACGAGCACATCCGTCAGGTATTGGCAAAAACTTCCCGCTTGGAAGAAGCCGCGGAAATTCTCGGGATCGACGTGGCAACGCTGTATCGGCGCAGGCGGAAGTGGCAGACGGTAGGGCCATGAGCCGATCAGATCTACCGGAACATCGAAAAGTGTTCCACGAGCGGTCCGAGGGCGATGGCCGGAAGAAAGTTCAGCGCGCCAACCAACAATGCCGTGGCAGCGAGCAACACGCCGAACTGAATACCGTCGGAGGGCACCGTATTGCGTTGATTGCTAGTAGTTTTTTATCAGTAGTTTGGGCTTGGGAAGCCCTGATGGCAAGCAGAAAGAAATGGATCATAAATAGCACTGCCTTGGCACCTCTGTATGAATTACAGCGATCTATAGAATACCGTAAATTGAACCCGAGGCCGCTTGAGCAGGACGAGGTAAACAGGTTCTTTGCACGCTTTGAGGAGATAACCGATTCAGCTTACAAACGACGGGGAGTGATATATTCAGATCGGTAACTTTCAGTCTCTCCCGCTTCTGGGTTTTTGAAGTATAATATTCCGAATATAGTTTCCAAAATTTAACTTGGAGCGCATGGCGATTTACACGGAAAATAGCTCGCCGAATTGCAGATTGCACGGCAAGCCGAATCAGGATGAACCTCGCACAGACAAGACGCGTCGCAGGAGCCAAGGCATCGTGGTCCCCTGGACCAAAATAGAAAATGCCACGACCGTGTAAGTGGCGGTCATTAACAGGTCGCGCTCGGCCCCCGCGGGTAGCGCTAACACCAAAGCCACAGAGATCCCTCCGCGAAGCCCTCCCCAAGTTAACAATACCAGCGCGCCGCGTTCGGTCTCACGCCTAAAAAGGCGAAAAAAGTATCCCGGTACGGCCAGACTAATCAGCCGCGCGAGCAATACGGCTGGGATGAACAAGAGCGCCGCGAGGAAGTGCCCCGGGTGATAGCGGAGAATTAGCACCTCCAGACCAATCATGACGAAGAGCAGGGCATTGAGGATTTCGTCGATCAGTTCCCAGAAAAGGTCGAGGTTGTCCCGAGACTGCTTCGACATCGCAAAATTTCGCGCGAGGTTACCGATGAGGATACCGGCGGCCACGATAGCCAACGGGCCGCTGACGTGTACGTTCTGTGCGAGCGCGTAGCCGCCGGAAACCAGGGCCAGGGTCAGGAGGACCTCGACGCGATAATTTTCGACCCGCTTGATCAGGAAATAGGTCACCCAGCCCAGCACCAGTCCAAGAGCAATTCCGCCGCCTGCTTCCCGCATCAGCAAGATGCTCGCTCGCGGCCAGTCCAACTTCATCGCTGGACCCGCCACCAGTGACTCGGAGAACAGGAGGAAAAGCACCACGCCAATCCCGTCGTTGAACAGCGATTCGCCCGCCATCTTGGTGGAAAGCGACAGGGGGGCGCGGGCCCGTTTGAGCATATCGACCACCGCGATGGGATCGGTGGGCGAAATGATCGCGCCGAACAGAAAGCAATACAGCAACGGAAGCGTCAGACCCAATGCACGAAAGATCAGCCACGCCAGACCGGCGACCAGAAGCGTGGAAAGAAGCGTGGTGCCGACCGCAAGAAAAGGAATGCGCCAGCGCTGATCGCGTAGTTCGTCCCACTCGATCTGGAGGGCACCGGCAAAGAGCAAAAAGCTCAGCGTCCCGCCCAGCAGAGTCTGACTAAAGTCGATCTGCGTGACCACGCGTTCGAGGAATACTTTGAGGGGAAAACCGAAATGCCCGGCCGCGACGAGCAGCAGAGAACTGACCACTGACATCAGCATGAGTCCGACCGTCGTCGGCAGCCGGAGGTAGCGGTCGTTGAAGAAGCTCGCCAGTGCCGCCGCCGTTAGCAGGAGCGCCAATACGTTGAAAAGGTTCATCCGTGCCCCGCGACCATGGGCGGGCGGGGCGAGTTCGTCTATCAAATGCGTGCGGAAATCGGTCAGCCGACGACGCGAACCTACCGCTGATGCTTTCCGACACCGCCAACACCATGTCGCGTGAGTAGAGCCACGGTGATCCTCAATTTGATTACCGTGCAGATTGCGATTGGCCGGGTTTGCACATTGCAGATTGCACGTCGCCCAAAATTCAAAACCCGGCTATCGTATAGGATCATCAATTGTTAATGACTCATGCAAAGCAATTTACAGCCGAAGCACTCGAGGATGGCACGCGGAAAGCTAAAGGGATTTTCGCCCGATATGTTACGCAACCGCATCCTGCTGGGAGTCGCCCCGCTCATCGTCCTGTTGATGATGACCGGCGGCTATGCGGTGTGGTTATTTGTACAACTGGGCGGCGCGGTCAACACGACGCTCCATGAGAATTACACGAGCATCGTGGCGATGCGCGACCTCAAAGATGCGGTGTTGCGCATCGATCAAACTTTTGCGGCGGCCCCCGCTGGTGGCACTTTGCCGGCCGAAACGCGCGCCGCGTTGGATAAGGAGGCGACGGTCTGCGGACGTAACGTCGATGCCGAACTGAGGATGATCACGGAGCCCGGTGAAAGCGAGGCGGCCAGGCAACTGAAAGCAGAAGCGGACATTTTCCTCTCTCAAGTAGCGGCGGCGCTCGCGCAGGAGACGGGCGCGACGGCTGGCTTGCCACGCGCATCCAGCAAAGTGCTGGATGCCGCTTCGACCATCCAGGGCATCAATGAGCGGGCCATGACGCAGAAGGATCACCGCGCCCGGGACACGGCCCGCCGGTCCACCCGCGTCATGATCCTGGCGATTGTCGCCGCGCTTCCGATCGGTCTGTTCTTCGCCTATCGGCTCAGCGGAATCGTGCTCAGCCCGATCCGCCGCTTGACCGATTCCGCCCGGGAATTGGGTGAGGGCAACCTGGATCAGGTCCTGCCCATCAGCAGCCACGACGAACTCGGCCAACTCGCCGACGCTTTCAACAAAATGGCGGGCAAATTGCGTCTCTACCGGCAGACGACCACCGACGAACTCGTCCATGCTCGTCAGGCGACCGAGATCGTTTTTGCCGCGTTGCTCGATCCCATCGTCATTTTCTCGGCGGACGGCGAAATCTCCTATCAAAACCCCGCTTCCGAGCGTCTGCGCAAAAAACTGGCCGGGACGGAGACCGTCCTGCCGCTTGTACCCCTTGCGATGAAGGTTCTCCAAGGCGAGGGCGATTATCTGCCCGAGAGTTTCGAGCAGGCCATCTGCGTGCGCGTCGATAACCGGGAAAAGTTTCTGCTGCCGCGCGTCATCGGCCTGCGCGACGGCGGCGCAGGCGCGGTGGTCATCCTGCATGATGTGACCCGTTTCCGGCTGCTCGACGACGTGAAGACCAACCTCGTGGCGACGGTCAGCCACGAGTTGAAGACCCCGCTAACCAGCATCCGCATGGCGGTCTATCTGCTTTTGGAGGAGCGCATCGGTGCGCTCAACCCGAAGCAGACGGAACTGCTGATCGCCTCGCGTGATGATGCCGAGCGGTTGCTCGATCTCATCAACAACCTGCTCGATCTGGCAAAGCTCGAGAGCGGCACGGCGGTCAGCGAACGGCGTGCCAGCAGCCCGGAGAACCTCATCCGGCACGCGGCGGACGACGCCCGCGAACTGGTCTCGGCGGCCGGGGCGCAAATCGTCGTGCAAATCGAGTCGAACGTACCCGCCGTCGCCGTTTCCCCTGATCAACTCGGACACGTGTTTTCGAACCTGATTTCCAACGCCGCCAAGCACTCGCCCGCCGGGGAGGAAATCGTCCTCGCCGCGCGCTCGGACGACGAGGGGCGGTCCGTACGTTTCAGCGTAACGGACCGCGGTCCCGGCGTGCCGCCCGCCGAGCGCGAACGGGTGTTCGACAAATTTTACCGGCTGCCGGGCGAGCCGAGGGAAGGCGCGGGCCTGGGACTTGCCATCTGCCGCGAGATCGTCCGTGCACACGAAGGCGAGATCGGCGTCGTGGCGGCTCCGGGCGGCCGGGGCAGCGAGTTTTACTTCAACCTCCCCGCCGCTGCGCAGGCGGCCCCGGCCCACTCTCCACGGATATGAACAACGGCAAGATTTATCTCATCGACGATGAGCGCACGATCCGCCTGACGTTCCGATTCGCGCTGGAAACGGACGGCTACGACGTGCACGAAGCGGCGTCAGCCGACGAGGCGATGATGGGCTTCAAGTCGGAGAAGTACGACTTGGTCGTGCTCGATCTGCGCATCGGGGAAGACAACGGACTGGATATCCTCGCCGAGATGCGCCGACGCGGCATCCAGACGCCGACACTGATGATCACCGCTTACGGCAGCATCCGCAACGCGGTACGTGCCATGCAACTCGGAGCCATCGACTTTCTAGAGAAGCCCATCGAGCCCGTCGCGCTGCGCAAGATCGTCGCGGAGATCATCGGCCGACACGGTCCGCGGCCCAAAGCGGTCATCCCCGGCAGTTTCGAGGATTGTCTGCGCGAGGCCAAACGGCTCGTCAATCTGCAAGCATTCGATCCCGCCGCCGAGAAGATCACCGAGGCCTTGCGGCTCGACGACAAATCGCCGGAGGCCCACAATCTCCGCGGCGTGCTGCACGAAATCTGTGGCGACCTGGATGGCGCGAAGAAGGCCTATGGCCGCGCCATCAAACTCGATTCCCGCCACGAGGCCGCGCAGCAAAATATGCGGCGCATGTTCGAGTTGTTCAATTTCGGCCGCAGCGAAGAACCCCTCCACTTGGGAGATCGATCCTGATGGGAGATCCGCGCATTGACGACCACCCGGCGGCGATGTTTCCGCGCACCGGGCCATCCCGTTTTCTTATGACAAAAATCCTCGGTTCATCATTACAGAAATCGTTCCACCAACTTCGGGGAGTTCTCGCCCTGGCGCTCGCCGCTGCGGCCACGCTCGCCTGTGCCCAAACCGGTTTCGCCGGAGACAGCACGGACTCGAAGGACACCAAGGCGGTCATCGAGAAAAAAGCCGAGTCCAGGGTCAAATTCTCCTACCTGCTCGACGCGGGAATCACCGCCGGCACCGGTGCTCCCAAGGACAATCAACTTTTCGGGCGGCTCTTCGATGACCGCAACGGCGAGCCGCTGGTCAACCAGGCTACTTTTACCGTGGAGCGTGCCTTGGTGCCCGAACCCGGCAAGCTGGATTACGGCTTCAAGCTCCAGATCACCGGCGGCACGGACGCACGTTTCCTCAATCCCATCGGCGAATTCGACCGTTTGTCCAACGGCCGGTACACGTTCGCGGTTGTGGAAGCCTACAGCAACCTGCATCTGCCGTATCTGACCGCGGGAGGCCTTGATTTCCGTTTGGGTCAGTTTGCGAGCCCTATGAGCGCGGAAACCATCTACCCGCCCGGCAACTTTTTCTATTCGCACTCCTACCTTTTTAACTTCGGCGTGCCTTTCCAGCACGTGGGCGCGCTAGCGACCCTGCACGCGACGAAGTCCCTCGATCTCTACGCGGGCGTGGTGCGCGGCACCAACGTAGGTTTGGACGACAACAACGACGTGTTGTCCTTTCTCGGCGGTTTCATGCTGACACTGCTCGATGGTAAGGTCGTGCTCGCGGGCAACACTTCCATCGGGGCGGAAAACGACGCGGCGTTTCAAGGCGCCATCGGGAACAACGGCCATCGGGTTGATACCAACGGCGACCTGCGTTACTACAACAACGTTAATCTGACCTACAAGGCGACGGACAAGTTAACATTCATCACCGATCTCGTTTTCACCCGCGACGACGGGTTTCAGGCGGAGTGCTACGGGGTGGCCCAGTATGCTACCTTCACGCTCAATAAGTACGTGAGCCTCGGCATCCGTGGCGAGGTGTTCCGCGACGAAGACGGGTTCTTCGTCACCCAGTTTGCCGCGAATGATGACGTGGTGGATCTTCAGCGTGGCGACCTGAGCAATATCGACCCGCGCACCGTCGGAGCGGGCGGCGGCACGACCATCGGCGCGGTCACGGTTGGCGTGAACCTCAAGCCCAATGACCACGTGCTCATCCGGCCAGAACTGCGCTACGATAAGGCGCTCGAAGGTCGGCTTTCTTACACCGATTCGACGCAGAGCCACCAATTCACCGGCGGCATCGATGTAATCGTCACATTTTGAAAATCAGGATTCGTAATTAACACCGCTACCTTCAACTCACCATGTTAGACCTCATCTTTCTCCTTGCCACCTTTGGCTTCTTCTTCGGTTCCATTGCGTACGCCTGCTGGTGCAGCAAAATCTAGCCCTCGAGACAACAACCTAACTTCATTTTATGGGAACTATTATCATCGGCATCATCGCCGCACTTCTGCTCATCTATCTTTTCGCCACTATGATTTACCCGGAGAAATTCTGATCCGGTACTAGCCTTCCATTTTCGCCTTCTCTTTTTATGACCTCATCTGGTTGGATTCAACTTGCCCTTTACATGGGCATTCTGCTGCTCATCACCAAACCGCTTGGCATCTATCTGTTTCAGGTGCTTGACGGCAAGAATACCTTTCTGGAGCCGGTGCTCGGTCCAGTGGAACGCTTTACCTACCGGTTACTCCGCGTCGATCCGCGCCGGGAACAGGGTTGGAAGCAGTACACCGCCGCCATGCTGCTCTTCAGTCTGGTGACGATGGTTTTCACCTATGCGGTGCTGCGCTTGCAGGATCATCTGCCGTTTCACGGCATCATTGACGGCCTGCTCAACAAGACGGCAATCACGCCTGATTTGGCCTTCAACACGGCGGCCAGCTTTACGACCAACACGAATTGGCAGGCTTACACGGGTGAAAACACGATGAGCTACTTTTCGCAGATGGTCGGTCTGGCGAGCCATAATTTCTGGTCGGCGGCGGTCGGCATCGCCATCGCGGCAGCACTGGTGCGCGGCATCGCGCGGCACGAATCCGGCACGGTCGGCAACTTCTGGGTCGATCTGGTCCGCATCCATTATTACCTCCTGCTGCCGATCTGTATTTTCTATGCGGCATTCCTGATCTCACAGGGCATCCCGCAGAACTTCAAGCCCTACGACACGGCGCAACTCACCGAAAAGCAGACGATCCAGGTCCCCAAGACGGACGCAAGCAATAACCCCGTCAAGGACACGGCGGGCAACGTCGTGTTGCAGGATCAATCCGTTGAAACTCAGAGCATCGTGGAAGGTCCCATTGCCTCCCAGATAGCCATCAAGATGCTCGGCACGAACGGCGGCGGCTTCGTCAATGCGAATGCCGCGCATCCCTTCGAGAACCCGACCCCGCTCTCCAATTTCCTGCAAATGCTCTCGATCTTCGCCATCCCGAGTGCGTTGACCTACTACCTGGGCCGTGCGGTCAAGAACCAAAAACACGGCTGGGCCGTTTGGGGCGCGATGGCCGCGATCTTCCTCGTGGGTGTCATCACCTGCTGGAAGGCGGAGGCGGACGGCAGCCCCAACCTTTACCGCAACGGCGTCGTCCAGACCGACGGCAACATGGAAGGCAAGGAGATGCGCTTCGGCATCTTCAATTCCGCGCTGTTCGCCACGATTACCACCGATGCCTCGTGCGGCGCGGTCAATTCCATGCACGATAGCTTCACGCCTATTGGAGGGTTGGTTCCACTCTTCAACATCCAACTTGGCGAAATTGTCTTCGGCGGCGTCGGTGCCGGGTTGTACGGCATGTTGATCTTCGTCATCCTGGCCGTGTTCATCGCCGGGCTGATGGTCGGACGCACGCCCGAATACCTCGGCAAGAAAATCCAGGCGTTCGAGGTCAAGATGGCGGGCCTGGTCGTTCTGGTACTCACCCTGTCGATCCTGGGCTTCGCGGCCTGGGCGGCGGGAGCAAACAACTTTGGCGCGCCCGACCCCGTTACCAACGCGCTGACCAATGGCACGAACAACAACGGTCCACACGGTTTCAGCGAGATCCTCTACACCTTCTCGTCGGCCACCGGCAACAACGGCAGCGCGTTCGCCGGCATCGGTGCCAATACACCCTGGTACAACACCACGATTGCCCTGGCGACTCTGATCGGACGGTTCTTCATGATCGTGCCGATCATGGCCATTGCGGGGTCGCTCGCGGCGAAGAAGCTCGTCCCGGCGGGCCCGGGCTCGTTCCCGGTGGACGGCTGGACGTTCATCATCCTGCTCATCGGCACGGTGCTGCTCATCGGTGCGCTCAACTTCCTACCCGCGCTGGCGCTCGGCCCCGTCGTGGAACACTTCCTCATGTACACCGGCAAGCTGTTCTAAGCCTCTCTGCCTTCATCGCTCGTCCTTCAATCTTCATCCTTCGTCTTTATGGCTGCTCAATCCCGTTCCATCTTTGATCCCAAGATCATCGTCCCCGCCGTCGGGGACGCCTTCAAAAAACTCAACCCCATCACGATGATCCGTAACCCCGTGATGTTCGTCACGGAGGTCGGCGCGCTCGTGACCACGGTGGAAGTTTTCGCCTCGCAGGAGAGCAAGGCGTTCACCGGCCAGATCAGTGTCTGGCTCTGGTTCACGGTCCTCTTCGCCAACTTCGCCGAGGCGATGGCCGAGGGGCGCGGCAAGGCGCAGGCCAACACCCTGCGCGCCAGCCGCACACAGACCACCGCCAACCGGGTGCGCGACAACGGCCAGACCGAGCAAGTTTCCGCTGACCAGCTTCGCAAGGGCGACGTGGTGCGGATCATCGCCGGCGAGGCCATTCCGGGCGACGGCGAGATCATCGAAGGCGCGGCGACCGTGGACGAAAGCGCCATCACCGGCGAGAGCGCGCCCGTCATCCGCGAGGCGGGTGGCGACCGCTCCAGCGTCACCGGCGGCACGCGCGTCTTGAGCGACGAGATCAAAGTGCGAATCTCCGCCAACCCGGGCGAGAGTTTCCTCGACCGCATGATCGGCCTCGTCGAAGGCGCGAAACGCCAGAAGACGCCCAACGAGATCGCGCTCACGATCCTGCTCTCGGCGTTGACGATCATCTTCCTGCTCGTCTGCATGACCCTGCTGCCCTTCGGCAAGTTCTCGGGCGTGGATTTCTCACCCACGGTGCTGATCGCACTGCTGGTCTGTCTGATTCCCACGACCATCGGCGGATTGCTTTCGGCCATCGGCATCGCGGGCATCGACCGACTCGTGCAGAAAAACGTGCTGGCCATGAGCGGGCGCGCCGTGGAAGCCGCGGGTGACGTGGACGTGCTGCTGCTCGACAAGACGGGCACCATCACGCTCGGCAACCGCCAGGCCGTGGAATTCATTCCCGCGCCCGGCGTCACCGCGCATGAACTCGCCGACGCCGCGCAACTTTCCAGCCTGGCGGACGAGACCCCGGAGGGCCGTTCCATCGTCGTACTCGCCAAACAGCAGGAAGGCATTCGGGGACGCGAGTTGACGCAACTCTCGAACGCCGAGTTTATCCCTTTCACCGCGCAAACGCGCATGAGCGGCGTGGACCTCGATGGCCAGAGCTACCGCAAGGGGGCAGCCGACAGCGTGCGCGCTTACGTCGGCGGCAAGTTCTCTTCCGAGATTGACGCCGCCGTCACGGCCATCTCCAGCAAGGGTGGCACGCCGCTGGTGGTGGCCACGAAAGAGAAAGCTTTGGGTGTTATCTACCTCAAGGATATTGTCAAAGGTGGGTTGGCGGATCGCTTCGAGCGGTTCCGCGCGATGGGCATCAAGACCGTCATGATTACCGGGGACAACCCGCTGACCGCCGCCGCCATCGCCAAGGAGGCGGGCGTGGATGATTTTCTGGCCCAGGCCACGCCTGAAGACAAGCTCGCCTACATCCGCCGCGAGCAGACCGGCGGGCGGCTCGTTGCCATGACCGGCGACGGCACCAACGACGCGCCCGCCCTCGCCCAGGCCGATGTGGGCGTGGCCATGAACACCGGCACGCAGGCCGCCAAGGAAGCGGGCAACATGGTCGATCTCGACAGCAACCCGACCAAGCTCATCGAAGTGGTGGAAATCGGCAAGCAACTGCTGATGACGCGCGGCGCGCTGACGACGTTTTCCATCGCCAACGACGTGGCCAAATACTTCGCCATCATTCCGGCCATGCTGCTGTTGGCGTTCCCGGCAATTGCGCCGCTCAACGTCATGCATCTGGCCAGCCCCAACTCGGCTATCCTGAGCGCGGTCATCTTCAATGCGGTGGTCATCATCGCCTTGATCCCGCTTGCTCTGCGTGGCGTGCAGTTCCGCGCGCTGGGCGCGGACGCGCTCCTGCGTCGCAACCTTCTCATCTACGGGCTGGGCGGTATCATCGTCCCCTTCATCGGCATCAAGATCATCGACGTGATCATCTCCGCCCTGCACTTGGTTTGAACCCTGCCTCACCACTTCCATCACCGAAAGAACGCACATGAAATCCTCCGATCTCAACCAACGTCGCTCCGCCGACCAGGCCCCGCTGCTCCAGACGGACCGGGCGGGCGTCGGCACGCCGAACCCCGGCGGCAAAGATTACTCCATCCTCCAGGAAACCCTCACCTCCATCCTCGCCACGGTCGTGCTGGGCCTGATCGTCAGCGGCCTTTATCCGCTGGTGGTCTGGGGGCTGGGCCAGGGGTTGTTTCATCACAAGGCGGACGGCAGCCTGATCGTCGCGGCGGACGGGACGACCGTCCTCGGCAGCGAATTGCTCGGTCAGAACTTCGGCGGCAAGCAATACTTCAACCCGCGCCCGTCCGCCGCCGGCGCCGCCGGGTACGATCCCACGGCCAGCAGTGGGACAAACCTGGGTCCTACCAGCGACAAGCTCATCAACGGCCAGCACAAGAAGGACGCGGCGGGCAAGGACGTGACGGATCCGTCCAACTTCGACGGGATCAAGGATCTGGTCGCTGCCTATCGGACGGCAAATGGGTTGAAGGACGCGGATGCCGTGCCTGCCGACGCGGTGACCCGCTCGGGTAGCGGCATGGACCCGCATATTTCGGTGGCGAACGCGCAGCTCCAGCTGCCGCGCGTCGCGCGCGAACGCGGCAAGTCACCGGACGAGATTCGTCAAATCGTGGACAAGTACACGGAGGGCCGCGATCTCGGAATCTTTGGTGAGCCGCACGTCAACACTCTGCTGCTCAATCTGGCGCTGGATGGCAAGCTGCCGTCCGTCGCCGGCAAATGACTCTCGGCGCTTTCATCACCCCGCCGGGCCTGCCGTCATGGAACTCTCGCCCCGCATTCCATCCGGGGTGTGGGGCAGCGGTCAATATAGTTACCCATGCACCAGCCCATCCTTTCCAACGACACCGCAGGTTTGCGGCTGCCTACTCAGAACCCGCCGACGATCCTGGTTGTCGCGGTGCTCTGGCTGACGTTCGCGTGCGGTTTGCCTCTCTATCAACTGCACGAGGCGCGTCGGCAGGCCCATGATGATTTGCAACACGTCCTCACGGCGGATAAACCGGACCCCGCCGGTGTCATCGCCGCTTTTGACCGCTCCAATCAGGACATCGACGCCGCAGCCTCCGGGCCGTGCCTGATCCTGGCTCTTACGATCATCTTCCTCGTCAATCAGATGTTCCGACTGAAGCGCTGCTACAACGCGTTCGCACGGGATTTCCCGGCGCCTGATGACCGGGAGTTCACCGAGGACGAAGCGTCGGATCACAGGACGCGGCGGTGAGGGGAGAAGAACGTCGGTGGTCCCTGCAACTTTTCGCCGATAGCTTGTCAAAGACATATTTGGCCGACGCTGGTGGGAATCTGTTACTACTATAAGGACAAGCAGCCACTTCCTCAGACCCGCGTAAAAAATAAACGCCTGGAAGCACCTCGTTAAAAACGCCTGCCGCCGCCCCCGAATGATCACCGACCCGCCCACGAGTTTCGGCGAACCCTCGCGCCGCAAGGCCGAGGATTTCCTGGCGCTCATCCATCAGCAAAAGCAAGGCAAGCTCAAGGTTTATCTGGGCGCCTGTGCGGGCGTCGGGAAGACCTACCAGATGCTCGTCGAAGGGAACCGGCTGAAGAAGCGCGGCGTAGACGTGGTCATCGGTTACGTGGAGCCGCACGCCCGGCCGGAAACCACCGCGCAGATCGGCGCGCTGGAGATCGTGCCGCCCATCGTCGCCCAGTACAAAGGCGTCGAGTTGCGCGAGATGGATACGGCGGCGGTGATTGCCCGCGCGCCCACGGTGGCGCTGGTGGACGAACTGGCCCACACCAATGCGCCGGGCGGCAAGACCAAGAAGCGCTACGAGGACGTGGAAGATTTGCTGGCCGCAGGTATCAATGTGATCAGCACGCTGAACATCCAGCATTTGGAGAGCCTCTTCAACGTCGTTGAGGGGGCGACGGGCGTGCGCGTCAAGGAGCGCATTCCTGACGAGTTCTTGACCCGCGCTGACCAGATCGTCAACATCGACCTGCCCGCCGAAGACCTCATTGAGCGCCTTCAGGCCGGCAAGATTTACTCGCAGGAACGCGTGGCCCAGGCGCTCACGAACTTCTTTACGCCACAGAACCTCACGCGTCTGCGCGAGATGGCCCTGAGCGAAAGCGCCAATTTCCTCGACCGCCGCCAGCGCGCGGAGGAATCTTCCGATCAGGAACACGCGCCAGGAGGAGTGGGTCAGGTCGCGGTGGCCCTGAGCAGTGGTGGGCCAGACCCGGGAGCGGTTTTGCGCAAAACGGCCCGGCTGGCGTCCCAACTAAATGCCCCCTGGTATGCGGTTTACGTCCGCACTCCTGGCGAGGCGCCGCAGGTCATCACCGCCGAACTTCAGCGGGCAATTAGCGAAACCCTGGAAATGGCGCAGCGGATGGGGGGCATCGTGATCGTGCTCAAACGGGAGGACGTGGCGGTGGCTTTGATCGACTTCGCGCGCGAGTACGGGATCACTCACTTTGTCGTGGGCAGGCCGGGCGAACGCCGGGTGTGGCAGCGCTTGCGATCTTCTTTGCACGAGCGGTTGCTTCGAGAACTCAAAAATGTTGATCTGGTCGTGGTTTGAACGACGACTCGTCTCACCCGCTCACTTTAGCTCACCTCAAGTTCACGACAGGCTCAAACGCGGCCTGGGGAGGCTTGGCCAGAAAATTGCGCAACGCAGCGCGGCCCCTGCAAAACCCAGCAATTCAGGGTCAAACGGAGGCGACAAAATTGCTCAACATCGTCAGACCGGCCTCCTGGCTCTTTTCCGGGTGGAATTGCACGCCCATCGTGGGACCGGCCTCGACGGCGGCGGCAAACGGCTGGCCGTACTCGGCGGTGGCGGCCACGGCGGTTTCGTCCTGCGGCTGAGGATAATAGGAATGCACGAAATACACGTGCGACCCGTTCTCCAATCCCTGCCAGAGTCGCGCCTGCGGCTGCGTGAACTGCAAGGAGTTCCAACCGATCTGCGGAACCTTGAGCGTCCCGGATTGAAACCGGCGCACCGCGCCTGCGAACCGCCCGAAACCCGCGATCCCGGGCGTCTCTTCGCTGGACTCGAAGAGGAGTTGATAGCCCAGGCAAATCCCCAGGAAGGGCCGCTCCGCCTGGAGCCATTGAGCGAGCGGGTCCCAGAGGCCACGCTGCCGGAGTTGAGCGGCGCAGTCGCCAAATGCGCCGACGCCGGGCAGCACGACGGCGTCCATCGCGTGCAGACGGTCGGGAACGGCGAGGAGTTCGACCCGCGCGCCGATGCGGGTCAGCGCCTTGCTGACGCT
>CAHJWO010000027.1 GCA_903642295.1 PVC group bacterium
CAGCAGGGTTGAGGTGAAGCCCTGGTACAGTGACCAGTCGCCGGTCGGCAGCGTTGCCGGCATGGTCAGGTCCAGCGTGGCGGCAAAGCAATATTGCTGAACCGGTGCGGCGGACGGCTGGGGGCGGGCGAGGGGGGTGGGGAAATCCGGCATCCGGCAGGCTGGTCCCCGACGGATCATTCGGTGGCGCGGGAATCGGGACCAAGACCTGCTTAGAGAAAACGATCGACCACATTCTAGCCATTCAGCGCCATCCGACAAGCCGCGAGCTTCACCCCGTTGATGCCTGCTGCCCGGACACGCCGTCGTTCCGATGATCCAGAAGACCCCGTACCCGGTCGAAAAGTTTCTCCGCACGCTCAAGTACAATCCGAGCGAGCGCGGGACAACGTGCGGCCTGACGGACCTGACCCTCGCCCAGGTCCAGCGGCTGGCGGACGCCTTTGACCTCGGGCGCGTCATCCAGATGGACAAACCGCTGACCACGCAGTGCAACACGACCGACCCCTTCAAGACCGGGCGCGGCACGTTTCTGCTGCGCGCGCGCCACGGCGAGGAGTTCGGCGAGCGCGTGGAATATCTCCATTGCCTGCTCGATTACCTGAACCATCATAAATTTCCGACGGCCGAAGTGATGCGCGGGAGCAAAGGCGATTCCTGGACCACCTGGGGCGACCGGATCGTGGAAATCCACCGCTTCGTGCCGCACGACCCCGGCGTCCACCGCGACTGGCGGCGGATGAATGCGGCGGCCAGCGCCCTGGGCGATCTGCATTGCTGCCTGGCCAAGGCCGTCGCCGGCAAGACCCCCGTGCCGCCCGAGATGCGTAACGACGTGAGCCCCGAGCAAATCTGGACGCTCCTCGACGAGAGCGAGGCCACGCTCCTCGCGCTCGCCGCCCGCCCCGAGGCCCGCACGCAGGAGGCCATCGAGGTTTGCCGCCGCGCCCGGCAGATGATCGAACCGATGCTGCGCGATTATTCGCGGCTGGTCGGCAACCTGCCCTGGATGACCATTCACGGCGATTACCATTTCTGGAACATCCTCTACCGGGCGGACCAGATCGCGGCGGTGGTGGACTACGATTTCGTGCAGGAGCGCGAGCGCATCTTCGACATCGCCTACGCGATGCAGAACGTCGTCACGTACCTGCGCAACACGCACGGCACGGCCCTGCGCAACTGGGGGGACCTCGCCTGGGGCAACGCGCGCATCTGGGTCGATCACTACGACGAATCGACCCATCTGCCGCTCTCCCGCGAGGAGCGCCGCTGGCTGCCCCAGGAGATTCTGCGCATCTACCTGGTGGGCGTCGCCACGGCGATCTTGCAGGACGATCCGGTGGACCTGATCCTCAAACAGGGCGAGGACCTGGAACTCTTCATCTGGCTCAGCCAGCAGAAGGATTTCTTCGTGTGAACAGGGTTTTCGATTCGCTGCGAGCCGCCGGTGATCGGCATCGGACCCTCGCCCTCCCGCTTTTCTCCTTTCGTGGTTAGCTGGAGAGTTTACGGCGGCTGGCGGGTCTTCTCTGGCCTTCCTGCCAGCGCACACATCCTCGGTCCCGCCGTCCCGCGAATGGAACGTTGAACAGAATCCAAGGGCAGCAACTCACCGCAATACTTATGGCCGGAGCCGTCGATTACATCCTGGACACCTTTTACCTGAACAAGGTGGCAACGATCTTCAAAAATACCGGCAACGATTGGATCGAGGACAAGGCCCCCACGCTCGGCGCGGCCATCGCCTATTACACGGTCTTCTCACTCGCCCCGCTCATCCTGCTGCTCATCTCGGTGTTCAGTCTGTTCGTCCACAACAATGGCGAGGTGAAAACCCGGATCAAAGAGCAGGTGACGCAGTTTGCGGGCAGCAGCGCTGGCGACGTGGTGGATCAGATCATCGATTCCACCTCCAAGCAAAAGAAAAGCGGCATCATCGGCACGGCGGTCGCGGTGATCGTGGCGCTGTTCGGCGCGAGCGGCGTCTTCGGCCAATTGCAGGATGCGCTCAACACCATCTGGGGCGTCAAGGCCAAGCCCGGACAGGGCATCATGGGCTATCTCAAGGCACGTTTCATGTCCTTTGCGATGGTGGGCGGCGTGTGTTTCATGCTCCTCGTTTCCCTGTCGGTATCCACGTTGATCAGTGGTTTCAGCCACCAGTTGGACGCCATGCTCCCGGGGGGCGCGGCCGTTTCGACGGGTATCAGCCTCCTGCTCAATCTGCTCGTCATTTCGGCGCTCTTCGCCATGATCTTCAAGTACCTGCCTGATGCCAAGATCGCCTGGAGCGACGTGTGGATCGGCGCGGGTCTGACCACGCTCCTGTTCATCGCCGGCAAGGCGGGTCTGAGCCTGTATCTGGGCAAGGGCAGCGCGGGTTCGGCCTACGGCGCGGCCGGTGCGTTGATCACGACGTTGCTCTGGGTGTATTACTCGGCGCAAATCCTCCTTTTCGGCGCGGAGTTTACCCAGGTGTACGCGAACGAGTTTGGCTCGCACATCGAGCCCGAGGAACACGCCGTGCGGGTGCAAAAGAAGGAAGTGGAAATCCCCGGCGACGCGGACGCTCCGAAAACGAGCAAATAGCGGCATTGGCAGGTCCAGGTCCTGACGGCTGTCCCAGCCGTCCGTATTTGGGCCGCAGGCCCCTCCAAGCAGGAACACTTCGCCGAGACTGTCCGCCTTTTGGCCGCCAGCCGGTTCGAGGGTAATTGACTCCTGTCTCACCCTGCCGCCAGCATACGCGTGCGTCCGGAACCCGCCGCCTCGTGGAGCGGCGCTCGCCGGTGCTTGAGCGCCCCGCCGCGCCGCCGCGCATAAACCGCCTCGATCTCCGCGACGATGGAAAGCGCGATCTGCTCGGGAGCCTCCGCGCCGATGTCCAGCCCCGCCGGCCCATGCACCCGCCGCCGCGAACGCTTACCCAAAGACGACCCGATACCCGGTAAATCCGCCAGTTCGGCCAGCAACCGCTCGGTCCGGCGGCGCGGCCCCAAGACCCCGATGTATCCGGCATCCGACGCCAGCAGGGCGCGCAGAAAAACCTTGTCGTGCAAATAGTTGTGCGTCATGAGCACGGTGGCTTCGCCCGGCTCGATGGTCAAACGCGCGGTAAAGTCATGCGCTGGGCAGACCGTGACCTCATCCGCCTCCGGGAAGCGTGCGCGCGTGGCATACGCCCGCCGGCCGTCCACCACGCGCACCCGCCACCCCAGCTCCTTGCCCAGACGCGCCAGCGGCACGGCGTCCTGCCCCGCCCCGCAGATCAACAGCGAGCGCGGGGGCGCGATGGCTTCGAGGAAAACCTCCACGCTGCCGCCGCCCGGAACCGGGTAAGTATGCAGCGCCGAGCGGCCCAGCGGCAAGATCCGGCGCGCATCGACCGCTACCGCGTTCGCCAATGCGGAATCCAGGGCGGAAAGCGTGCCGGAGTAAAATCGCGCGTTCTCCTCCACAAAAAGGAAAGCACCCACCAGTGCGGGATCGGCCGCGGTGACCGCGCAAACGCTGGCCATCGCGGCGGATCGGCGTTCCCGCAGCGCCCGGGCCAGGTAGGCCAGGGGATCACTCTCCGTGTCCTCCGCTGGCAAAGGCTGGACGAGCCCCTGCACCACGCCCTGGCAGCCAACCCCGGAGCCGAAGACGATGTCCGCTTCCGCCGTGGTGTCGTAACGCACGGCTACGGCCCGCCCGGTGGCGAGCGCCGCCACAGCGCGTTCCCGTGCATCGTCCTCCAGACAGCCGCCGCTGATGGAACCTAGAAAATCCCCGCCTGTATTGCCAAAACCCGGCCCGGTTGGACCAGCCAGCACGAGCATCCGCGCGCCGGGGCGGCGATACGTCGAGCCGGTGGTTTTGAAAACCGTCACCAGCGCGGCAGGACGATGTGCCTGGCGCGCCGCCTCGCGCGCCGCGATGATGGCTTGCAGTTCTTTGGTGGCCACGCGGAAAATCGGGAATGAGAGCCGGTAAAACGAGGAGCGATGTCTGATCCGCTCCGCGTCCGAGGGAGCAGTGATAACGTCGCCGCTCCGGGTATTTTTTCAACCGCTGCAAACGAAATCCTGGCGGGCGACCGCCCCGGCTGCCCTTACCGGGCGCTTTCCTTCGCCTTCGCGGCTGCCGCCTTCTCCTGCGCAATCCACTCGTCGATCCGCCGTTCCAATACATCTAGCGGCAACGCCCCGCCGCCCAGCACCGCGTCGTGAAACTCGCGCACGTCGAACCCCGGTCCCAGTTCCTTCGTCGCCCGCGCGCGCAGCTCCTTGATCTTGAGTTGCCCGATCTTGTACGCCAACGCCTGCCCTGGCCACGCGATGTAACGGTCCACCTCGTTCGTCACGTCCAACTCGGTCTTCGGCGCGTTCGCCATGAAATAGTCAATCGCCTGCTGCCGGTCCCAATGGTAAAAATGGATTCCCGTATCGACCACCAGCCGCACCGCCCGCCACATCTCGTAGGTCAGTTCGCCGAACTTCGCATACGGGTCGTGGTACTCGCCCATCTCCTCGCCGAGAAACTCCGCATACAGCGCCCAGCCCTCGACGAACGCCGTATAATCACCCGACCCGTTCCGACGGAACGGCGGCAACTCGCCCAATTCCTGCGCCAGCGCGATTTGCAAGTGGTGCCCCGGCACGGACTCGTGCAGCGCCAGCGCCGTCATCTCCCACTTGGGCCGTGTCTCGGGCCTGTAAAGGTTCACGCAAAAGTAACCTGCGCGCGGGGCATCCGGCGACCCCGGCCGATAATAAGCCGTCGTCGTATCCGGCGCCAGCGCCGCCGGAATCGGCTCCACGCCGTAACTCAGCCGCGGCAGCGTCTTGAACAATTTAACCAACAGCGGGTCGGTCGTCTTCGCCTGCACCTTGTACGCCGCTAATAACTCCTCGGGCGTCTTGAAGAAGAACTGCGGGTCGGTGCGCAAAAACGTGAAAAATTCGGGCATCGTCCCCTTGAATCCGACCTGTGCCATCACGGTTTCCATTTCGCCGTGAATGCGCGCCACCTCGTCCAGCCCGATCTGGTGAATCTGCTCCGGCGTCAGGGTCGTCGTCTGCTGTCGCGCGAAATAAGCGTAGGCCGCCTTGCCCTCGGGCATCTGCCAGACGCCCACGCCGTCGTAGCAGGCGGGCAAATATTCGCTCTCGAAAAATTTCTGGAACTCCCGGTAGGCCGGGACGATCCCCTCCCGGATGGCCTTCGCCGCCCGCTCGCTCATCCCCCGCTTCTGCTCGTCGGAAAAACTCGCCGGAAACGCCCGGAACGGTTTGTAAAATGGGCTGTCTTCGGGCCTGTCCACGACCTGCTTGGCGATCTGGGCTGGCACGCGCCCCATGACGACCTTCGGCAGCAAAATTTTCTCGTGCATGCCCTGGCGCATCAGGTCGGTCGTCTGCTGGATGAAGTCCGGCAGCCGGGCCAGCCGCGCGAGCCAATCCTCGTAATCTTCCGGCGTGCTGACGCGCAGATTATTGAGAATATCGTCCGCGTTCTGCACCCCGCCGCGCTGGTTGAGCGGGCAAAGGTAAAACCGGAACTGCCGCCCCTCGATCGCCGTCTTCAGTTGCCGTTCGTAAAGGTCGTAATCGAGCTGGTCGGCGGGCGGCAGCGAGGCGCGGTTGATCGTGTCGTGCATCGTGCCCAAGGCGATGACATCGTGCTGCGCGCGGGCACCGATGGCGCGCGGCGTCAGGTCCTGCCATAGATCGTTGAAGCGGCGGTCACCCAGATCGGACGCCCAGGTGGGATTTTGCTCCAGCGTGTAGTCCCACTCCGTGGCGAGAAAATCGTGCAGGGCTTTGGAGGCACCGGCGGGGTCAGCGGCGTCCAGGCGGGTGGCCATCCCTAACCACAGCGTAGCAGCGAGAATAACCGGACGAAGAGAAATAACGGCCATGACGGCGGGAATCATCGGACGCAGGACGGAACGCGTCAAACGGGCGAATGCGGACCGGACCGCCCACGTAGAAAGGCAGAGGCGAGCAGCCGGAATGCAGAAGTCAACCCAGGGCAGAGCCGCCATTATTCACCGCCGAATTTTTCCCGGTCGCTTGGGCGGAACCGAGTGGGATACGCTCCGGGCGTCCGACCCAGGTTGTTGGTTGGCATCCCGGAGGGCGGAGGAACTTGACCGCGGGTAACGCTCTCGCTACTCAACTCCGTAAGTGCTGATCGTCGTCTTCGCCAGCGATCCCTGCGTTTCTTCCAATCTGCGAAAATCTGCGTAATCTGCGGACAAACCTTCCATCATGCCTGCCGCCGCGACGCCCCCCTTCACCATCCGTCCCGCCACCGAAACCGATGTGCCGCTGATTCTCACCCTGATCCGCGAACTGGCCGAGTTCGAGGGTCTCCTCCACGAGGTCACCACCGACGAAGCCGCCCTGCGCGAGCAACTTTTCGGCCCGCGTCCGGCGGCAGAGGTCCTGTTGGGCTTCGAGGCGGACGGTACCCCGATGGGCTTTGCGCTTTTCTTTCAAAACTTCTCCACGTTCCTGGGCCGACCCGGCATCTACCTGGAAGACCTCTACGTCCGTCCGGACAAACGCCGCCGTGGCCTCGGTCGCGCGCTCCTGACCCGTCTCGCCCAATTCGCGGTCGAGCGCCGTTGCGGGCGTCTGGAATGGGCCGTCCTCGATTGGAACGAGAACGCCATCGGTTTCTACAAAAATATGGGTGCGCGCGTCATGGAGGACTGGCGAATCTGCCGCGTCACGGGCGGCGCGTTACCCAACCTGGCAGCGGCGAAAAGCTGAGCGCGGCGACCGGGTGGCGGATGCGCCCGCCCGCCCGCATCCTTCTCTTCTCGCGGAACCACCCGCCGCCCCGCCCGCGATGTATTCCACGATGAAGGTCACCTTTTACGGACAATCCTGCCTCACCGTCGAGACCGCCGGTAAAACTCTCCTCTTCGATCCGTTCATCCGCGAGAACGAACTGGCCAAACACATCGACGTGGACCAGATCCAGGCTGACTACATCCTGATCACGCATGGCCACTTCGACCACGTCGCCGACGCGCCCGAACTCGCCAAACGCACCGGCGCGCTCGTCATTTCCACCCCGGAGGTCTGTGCGTGGCTCGAAAAACAAGGCGTCGAAAAAACGCAGGGCATGGGCCAGGGCGGCAGCGTCACGCTGGACTTCGGACGGGTAAAAATGGTCGCCGCCATCCACGGCAGCCGACTGCCGGACGGCTCGCCCGGCGGTTTCCCGGTCGGGTTCGTCGTGGACACCGCCGAAGGCAGCTTCTACCACGCGGGCGACACCGCTCTGACGATGGACATGCAACTCATCGGTCAATCGTCGCGCTTGAAATGGGCGGCGTTGCCCGTCGGCGATTTCTACACGATGGGCGTCGATGACGCGATCCGCGCCGCCGATTTCATCGGGTGCCAGCGCATCCTCGGCATCCATTACGACACCTTCCCGCCGATCCGCCTGAACCGCGAGGAGGCGCGCCAGCGCTTTACCGCCGCCGGGAAGGATCTCATCCTCATCGGGATCGGCGCGAGCCTCGACCTGTAACGCGAGTTTCTCCGTCCTTTCATGGCCTCTCCCAACGACTCGCCCGGTCCTGACGCCGGAGCTTCTCTCCCGCGCCGGATTTTCAACTATCTGTGGCGGGCGACGTGGTTGAAATGCCCGGTGTGCGGCACCCGGCCCATCTTTCTGCCGTTGCATCGCGTCCGTAGTTTCCACGATTGGTTTACCCCGCTGGACGGATGTCCGCGCTGCGGCTACGCCTACGACCGCGAACCCGGTTACTTCCTGTTGGCGCTCTGGGGCATCGACTACGGCGTGGCAGCGGTGGTGGGCATTTTAACCGCCGTGTACGTGCAAATCTTTCATGCCGACTGGTCGTACACAAAGACCCTCCTGGCAGCCGGCCTCCCTGTGGGGATCGTCGGATTTCTCTTCATCCGCCACGCCAAGGCGTATTTTCTGGCCATCGACCATCTGGCTGATCCTTATATCCCACCCTCCGACGAAGAGGATGGCGGCGACGGGGGCGGTGGGGGTGGGGGCGGCCGTACCCCCGTGCCCCCGGCGCCGGAGGACGATCCGGGCGAAAGCCGCGATCCCGCCGGACAACCGGGCAGCGGCATCGCCCTTGAGCAGGAAGCCGGGGCGCGGCGCGAGGCCGAACACGCGGGGATCCGGTAGAGCACAGGTCAGGAGGGCGCTCCGAACCCGTCCCCATTGGGTTTTGGCATCGCTCCGCTCAACCGGAACTTTTGTATGTCGGTGCGGAGACGCGCGGTTCAGGAATTCCCGGTTGCTGTGCCTGAGACGCTTGCGCGCCCTCAAAATCGCGGGTATGCAAAATGGGCAAGGGCGAGTTTTGCACCGCTCTGAGTATGTACGAGAAGGTTTCCAGGTGGATGGCGATCTCCGAGCGCCAGGTGTTCCCTGCGGCGCAGCCGCCATGCTGCCAAGCCTATTAGACCGCTGCGCGGTCACGAAAACATGGCGCTCGGAGATCGCTATCCACCGAGATTCCATTTCGCAGATGCTTAGAACGCATCCCGCTTGGATAAGCCTTGCACTGAATCCTCCCCCAAAATCTGTCATCCTGAGCGAGTGCAACGAGCCGAAGGGCCTTCCACCGTCGAGGGCACCTCAGGCTGACCCAGGGGCGACTATCCCGAGGCTTAATCAATCGGGATGCGCTCTAAAAGGAAAGAGGGACGCCGATCCTCGGCGTCCCCCTCGTTGGCAACGGCTGCGACAAAAACGAATTTCGTTCAGTTACCGTTGTCCTGAGCTTCCTCAGTGTCCTCCGCCGGGGACTTGGCGCTCGCGTGCTTTTTCCCCTTCGCAGCCTCCAGTATCTTATCGGTTATCTGCTTCTCGATTCTCTTGATGCCCTCTTCGTCCACCCCTTGCTCGCGCAAAGTTTTTTCCAGTCCCTTGAAGGCTTTGTCTGCTCCCGCGCGGGTTTGGTCGCCGGGTTCCGGACCGTCAATCGTTGCTTCGATCACTTTGCCGTTCTTGTCGATCAGGATGGTTTTGCTCCGCCCGGAAGCCGAAGAATCCTTGGGCATCAGTTTTCTGAAGTCGATGCCTTGGTGATCTCCGCCTTTGTCCAGGTTGAGGACTGGCGCGATTACAATGATCTCCTTTCCAGCGGGAGCCTCGTGGGTGCCGAGTTTGGCTTCGGCGGTGCCGGGTTGGCCGTGCCGCAGGTAGGCCACATGGACGGTGTCGCCGTCGTGCTTACCTCTGACCAGGGACTGGAGCTGGCTGGCGTTCACGAGCTGTTGGTCTTCCAGCTTGGTGAGCACATCGTACTTCTGCAAACCGGCTTGGCTGGCCGGACTGTCGGGCGAAACGTCGCGCACGATCAACCCGGTGCCCGGCGTCAGCGGCAAGGTGTTGCGCAGGTCCTCGGTCACCTCTTCGCAGAGCACGCCCAGCCAGACCGCGCGCTCGGTCTTGACGGGACCGGCAGCGGTCTTGTCGGAGGATTCGTCGGCGGTTTTGTCGGCAGACTCGTCGGCGCTGATCACGTTGATTTCGCTGTAGAACGTGTTTCCAAACGCGTCGTCTCCTTCCGTGGAGAACACGTCAAAGAGCAGATAGCGGTAGTTACCGAGGGCGGCGGCGGAGTCCTTCAAGCTGACCCCGTACTGCCCTCCGGCGCTGGCGAATTTCTTCCGGGTGTCCACGCTGGCGATCAGTTTCCAGCCGCAGGCGGCCGGGTCCTGCGGGCGCTTGGGATCGGCGACGAAATCCTTGCCGCTGCCGTCGCTCGCGTACAGCTTGTAAACCTGCGGTGCCCGCGTGTCGGGATGCCACGAGTACGTGTCGATTTCCTTGATCGGGATCGTTTCGCCCAGGGTGACCAGCAGCCGTCCGCCGTCGTCCCCGTCCTTGAAGAAAAAGTTCTGGTCCGGCTCGTCTTCCTCGGTCGGGCTTTTGCCGTCGAACAACACGTCGGGCGCGGCGCTGTGGTCGTCCTGCTGGCCTTCCAACAGCGAGATGCTGACGCTGGTATTGAGCACGTTGTCGAGGTCGTTGCGTACGGCCTTGAAATGCAACGCCGGTTTGGCTTCCTCGCCCTCGTTGTGGTCCACGGTGACGGTGATTTCTGCCCGGCTGGTCAGGACTGGCAGGAGGAAGACCGACGCGGCGAGCAGGGCCGGGGCGGCGGGGCTGACTCGGGTGAAACGCAGAATGCTGGGAATGGACGGAATGGGTATTTTCATGAGATGTGTGGGTTGGTTGTTCTGGGCGGAAAATTTATAATTGGTTGAAAGCGACCACGATGAATTCGGTGCGGGTGGTCCGGCGGTGGAGCGTCGAGTGGTCAAGGCCGACGTAGGTTGTGTCGTCTAGCCATTTGGCCTCCCGCAGACGCAACGGGCGGTGCGGCCCGGCCTCCACCACGATGCCCGGGCTGAGGTCCAGCAAGGTGCTCTGCTGCGCGATTGGCAGAAAGACCCGGTAATCCGCTGGCGATGCCCCCGCCGGTGGCGGCGGGTGGACGGCAGGCGGGGGCTGGAGAGCCACTCGCGGCCGCAGGGAGGGGCTTGTGGAACTGGAAAGCCCATCGAGCAGGGCAACCAGGAACAAGAGGGCGGCGAGCGCGACGGGCGGCCCGGCGAAAAATTGCCAGTGGATGACCGGATAAACCACTCGCTGCGTTGCGGGCACGGGCGTGGTCAGGAGCCGGTTCAGCAGCGCCGATGGCAACGGGGCGGGACTCATTTCCCGCAGGTAAGTTGCTAATTGGTCGTCGTTCATGCGTGTACCTCCTTGAGCGCATTTCTTAGATGACCGAGGGCGTAACGGTAGCGCGCCGAGACCGTGTTGATGGAGATGCCCAGGGTGTCCGCGATCTGTTGAAAGGTGAGTTCGGTCCAGATTTTCATTACCAGGACCTCGCGCAACGGCTGGGATAGCGCCTCGACGGCGCGGGCGACTTCGGCGTCGAGTTCCGGCGCGTGCAGCGGAGTGTCAGGCTCGAACCAGCCGGGGGCGGCCTGCTCGCGCCGCACCCGGCGGTCGGCACGTCGGCCCAGGTCGATGGCGCGGCGGCGGAGGGTCGTGAACACCAGGGAGTCGTCCGGCGGGTGTTGGCCGTCGCCGCGCTGCCAGGCTTCCACGAGTGCTTCTTGTAGGAGATCCTGAGCGTCCGCCTCGCACCTCGACTGTGACCGGGCAAACAGCAGAAACCGGGCACCTTTGGACGCCAACCAATCTGACCAGGGAATGAAGCGAGTAGGAGCGTCCACGCAACGGTTACCATTCTTTCCCCATCCAAGCGTCACCATGCCGCAGTTTTGTGTATGGTCGCAGATTTTTATGACAGCAGCGTTCCGCTGGTGGGCTCTACCCACAGGTTCGGTCGTCGGCTTCCTCCTTTTCTCTTTCGTCTCCGCGAGTCTCTTTTCCCTCCGTGCCCCCGCGTTAATGGTCCGCGCTCCCGCCCCGACCATTCTCCCTCGCTATTCCACCCCTCCGCCCCTCCGCTTTCGAGTTCTGCCTCCCCGCCATACCGCCAACGGCCGGACACACGCCGATTCAAGCGCAATCCTGCGTCCCCCCGGCGCTCCGTCATGGCCACTCCTACCACCGTCTCTCACACCCCCGACCGCTTCGCCACCCTCGTCTCGGTGTTGCTGATGATCATCGTCGTGGCGGTGCTTTACTTCGTCCGCGAAGTCTTTGTGCCTCTCGCGCTGGCGCTGTTGTTTTCCTTCCTGCTGACGCCGCTGGTCGCACGTTTCGAGCGTTGGCGGCTGGGCCGGGTGCCCTCGGTCCTCCTGGCGGTGGCGCTGGCTTTTGGCGTGATCGGCGGAGTGGGCTACCTCGTCGGCAACCAACTGGTGGACCTGACCTACAAGCTGCCCAACTACCAGAGCAACATCGCCCACCGCATCGCCGCGCTCAAAAAGACCGACAAGAGCAGCCCGCTCAGCAAGGCACAGGCGACCATCGAGGAACTCGGCAAGCAGATCGCCGACACCGCCCCGGAGCCGAACAGCACCCGCCCCGATTCCGCGCTGTCCAGCAAGAAAGAGAGCATCTCCAAGGTGCAAATCGTCGAACCGGCCACCAGCGCGGCCGCGCTGGCGCAGAGCGTCCTCGGCCCGGTCGTCGGCCCGTTGGGCACGGCGGCGGTGGTCATTGTCTTCGTGCTCTTCATGCTGCTCAAGCGCGAGGACCTGCGCGACCGCATCATCCATCTCACCGGCGCGGGCAACCTCAACACGACGACCCAGGCGCTCGACGAGGCCGCCGGCAAGGTCACCGGCTATCTGACGATGCAGGTGATCGTCAACGTGAGTTTCGGCGTGCCCATCGGGATCGGGCTGTACTTCATCGGCGTGCCGAACGCCTTCCTCTGGGGCCTGCTGGCCATCCTGTTGCGCTTCGTCCCTTACGTCGGAGCGTGGATTGCCCTGCTCTTCCCGTTAGCGCTCTCGCTGGCGGTCACGGAGACATGGTCCATGCCCATCGCGGTCTTGGGGCTCTACGCCGTGATCGAATTGGTCACCAGCAACGTGCTGGAACCCTGGCTCTACGGGGCGCACACCGGCCTCTCGCCTGTGGCGATCATGGTGGCGACGATTTTCTGGACGTGGCTCTGGGGACCCGTTGGCCTGCTGCTCGCCATGCCGCTGACCGTCTGCGTTTCCGTACTGGGCAAGTACATCCCCAGCCTGAGTTTTCTCGACGCCCTGCTCGGCGATGAACCGACCCTGTCCGTCAACGACCGTTACTACCAGCGGCTCCTCGCAATGGATCGCCGCGAGGCCTCTCTGGTCGCGTCGGAATTCCGCAAGGAACATACCCTGCCGGAGTTGTATTCCCAGTTGTTCGTGCCCGCCCTGACCGCCGCCGAACACGAGGAGCACAATGGCGCGATGGACGAGCGCCGCCGCCGCTTCATTTTTGATGCGACGCGCGAGATGGTCGATGAAACCGCCACCGATGCGGTCGAGGACGACAAAAAGTTGCTGCTCCGGGATGTCGAGGCGGCGGTAACGCCCGCGAAGGACGGGGTGGAAGCCTCCAAGGTCACGGCGATTGCCAAGTTCCCGGTTTTCTGCCTGCCCGCCGCCGACGAGGCGGATGAAATCGTGGCCGTGATGCTCTCGCAACTGCTGGAGCACGAAGGCTACAAGGCGGAATCCATCTCGTTCAAGATGCTGGCCAACGAGATGGTCGCGCAGGTGCAGGAGGCGGGCAGCGCCGCCGTGTGCATCTCCGCCGCCCCGCCCTACGACAACCTGCACACGCGTTACCTGTGCAAGCTGCTGCGCTCCAAGGTGCCGAATCTGCACATCCTGGTGGGCACCTGGGATGGCTCCGTGGATGACGCCAGGATCTCCCGGCGCAAAGACCGTTATTCGGCGGACCGCGTGGTGACCACGCTTGCCGCCGCGCTGGATGCAATCAGACCCTTCGCGGGTCTGGAAGCTTCCAGGGAACCGGCGATTTAAGGCCCCTTTGAGGAAGAAACCAAGGCGTCAAGAAAGGCCCGGGCTCCGCAGCCGAAGCGACATTTGCCGGCTGCCTCAATGCTTTCCCATCCGTTTCAAGAAATCCACCAGTTCTTCGCTGTGACCGTCCGGAAAGATCATCAGGTTGCCGTTGCCGTGGATGTCACCGCTCTCGATGAACCACGGCTGATTCGAGTATTGAAACGGGTCTTGCGGATTACGACCATAAGGGAAAGGTGAGTAATCGATCCGCAAGTTGTCCGGGTTCATCAGGTCAGGCGCGGAGAGGTTTTTCTGGATGGTGGGGCAGATCCAGTTGATCTGGATCAGGCCGTAGGGCTTGAGCGCGGCAATCCAGGCGGTCGCCAACGCTTTTTGATCCTGCGCGTAGGTGATCGGGATCTGCGGCCAACTGTGACGGTCCTGCACGTAGGACGCCGTGGCAACGTGCAGGCCTCGGAGGTTTCCGATGCAATTGGTTTTCTCCAGGCGGCGTTGGATCTGGCCCACCACGGGGATGAGCAACACCATCAGGATAGCCACCACCAGGATGACGGTGATCAATTCCAGCAGGGTGAACGCGCGCACGCGTCGGGGGCTCACGGGGGGCATGTGGGAAAGGGAGGAAAAGGAACGACGAAATTGGGCCCGCGCGAACATCCCGCTTCGCCGGCCAAAAGCAAACACGGGCGAAGCTTTCGCCGCGCCCGTGTTTGCGTGAGGAGAGAATTCGGGACGACCGAATCGAAATTGCTAGCCGGAACTGCCCGTGCCCGTGCCCGCGCCGGTGCCGGTCAGGGAGGTCAGGCTGCTGATCGTGCTGGCTGCCTGCGCGGAGTTGGTTTGCTGGAAACCGCTGACGTTGAAGGTAATCACCTGGGCGATGATCGGTGCCAGGCTGATGGGGTCAAGGTTGCCAAAGTTGATGTCCAGGCTGGCGGTGCCGGTCAGACGCGCCGAAGTGAAGCTGGAGCCGCCCGCCGTTTTGATGTTGGCATTGATCAAGCCGATGGCCTGCGCGCTGACGGTCGTTGTCACAGCGGCACCGGCGGCGCTGAAAGTGGTGACCGTGAAGGTGTAGGCTCCATCCAACACGCCGGAGAGTTTGGCGGTGTCAGGGTCAACCGAAGCCGAGATCGTGCCGCCAAACACCCGACCCGAGGCGAAGAGAATGAACGCACCCGTGGCGGTACTGACGCCGGGCACGACCAGGTCGAACAGGCCGAGCGCATTCGACGCGACGGTGTTGGACGTGGAGCTACCGGGCTCGCCGGGGATGGCGGGCCCCTGGGTGCTATCCGTCTGGGACACGCCCTGGATGACGCCCGAATATGCGCCGATCACGTTGACCGAACGGCCGCCGCCGTACACGGGACCACCGCTGATGGCGTAGCACTGCGTCGCCATCAGCGTGTAACAAAGGAGCAAGGGGAACAGTTTTTTCATTCGCTGGGGAGTCTGCGGGATGGAGAGGGGCTGCGTCAACGAATTTCTGCCGTTTCGAGCGGAATATTTTCAGGGGTGAACACCAGCCCCTTTTCCTCTGTAAAGGCGGGCGCTACGGGCAAGGCATGGGGCCGCAAATCAAGTGCCTGCAAGAGCGCGAGATCGGCGCGGGCCGCCGGGTTGGCGGCCGTGAGCAGCTTGTCGCCGTAGAAAACGGAGTTCGCCCCGGCAAAGAAGCACATTGCCTGGCCCTCGGGGCTGAGGCGGGTGCGCCCGGCGGACAGCCGCACGCGCGCCCGGGGCAGGGCGAGGCGGGTGGTGGCGATCAGGCGCACGAGGTCAAAGATGTCCACCGGCGCCTGGTCCTCCAGCGGCGTGCCGGGCATGGCCATCAGGCAATTGATGGGCACGCTCTCGGGCGCGGGGTCCAGGCTGGTGAGCACGGCCAGCATCCGGAGGCGATCCTCCACGGTTTCGCCCAGGCCCACGATGCCGCCGCAGCACAAGGCCATGCCGCTGTCCTGCACGGCGCGGATGGTGTTCAGCCGGTCCTGAAAAGTGTGGGTCGTGACGATCTCGGGGTAAAACTCGGGCGAGGTGTCGATGTTGTGATTGTACGCCGTGACGCCCGCCTCCCGGAGTTGGAGGGCCTCGGTGTCCGACAGTTGGCCCAGAGTGACGCAGACCTCCATGCCCAGTTGGGACACGTCGCGCACCATCCCGAGCACCTGGTTGAACTTTTCGGTGCCCGCGCGCACGCCGCGCCACGCCGCGCCCATGCAAAAGCGCGTGGAACCATTCTCGCGGGCCCGCCGGGCGGCGGCGAGCACTTCCGCGCGTTCCATGAGCCGCTCGGCCTTGACGCCCGTGGAATATCGCGCGCTTTGGGCGCAGTAGCCGCAGTCCTCGCTGCAACCGCCGGTTTTGATACTCAGCAGCGTGCAAAGCTGCATCTCGTCCTTCTCAGGCCAGTAAGCCTCGTGGACCTGGCGGGCCTGTTGGAGCAGGTCAAAGAAAGGCCGGTGATAGATGGCCTCAAGTTCGTCGAAATTCATGGGATGCAGGATGCAGGATGCAGGTTGCAAGATGCAGGTTGCAAGATGCAGGTTGCAGGATGCAGGTTGCAGGATGAAAGCAGAAAACGCCGGGGCAGGGGTAGATCAATTCATCTGGTCTGCATCCTGCATCCTGCATCCTGCATCCTGCATTCTTTTCCGCCTCACTGCACCCATTTGCCGTCCGCCGAACTCAGGATGGGGATGATCCCGTTGAGCGCCTCGTCGCGCCCGGAGTAATCCGTCCGCCCGATGGCCCCCCACATGCGGGTGCCCGTGGCCTCGTAAAATTTCTTGCTCATTTCCTCGCCGGTATGGCAGCCCCAGCTTTTCACGAAAGCGTTGCGCGCGAAGATGGTGCGCCGAAGATTCGTGAACTGGTCCTCGTGAAAGAAGTTCTTGGAAGCGCTGTCGATGTTGCTGCTGTAGTCGAACATGAAGCAGCAACGGTTGGAATGGCCGAAATACTCGAAGTCCACCACCTTGAGGCGATTGCGGTCCTGGCCATTGTTGAGGTATTCGATCACGTCCTTGCCGCTGGTGACGGGAACCATGTGGAGATGGTATTTGTCGCGCACGGAATTGAGGTTGGAGACGTAATCCTGGCTATCCTGCTGGCCGCGCGCCCGGTAGCCGTCCACGAAGACGAGCCAGGTGTACACCGCGTTGGGATCGTTGCCCTGCTGGGCCTGGATCTGCTGGAAACGGGTGCGCGTGGCGCGCGTGAAGCTGCCCCAGAACTGATCGTGCGGCACGGCCTTGTACTTTTCCCAGACGGTGAGCGAAGGCCCGCCCGTCAGCAGGACGTACTCGCGCGGGGGGCCGCTGACGACCGGCGCGGCGGGCGCGAGCGACTGCCCCGGCACGTTGGCGACGTTGGCATTGACCCGCACGGCGTTGGTACCGGGGCCCGGCTGCTGGGCGGAAGCCGTGGTCACGGCGGCAAGCAACAGACCAGCGGCGGAAAGGAGGAGGCGGGCGGTTTTCATAGGAGCGAGACGGCGGGTAGCGGGGCCGTTACGACGGGCGTATTGTATAGCGGAAATCGTGCCGAAGTCAACCGGCAGCCGCCGGGAGCCAAGGTCATTCAATTTGGCCCAAGCAGGTCAGCTTTGGGGAGCGCACGCGCCTCGCCAAAGCGGGCACGCGAGGCGCGTTCGCTCCCCGGCATCCTCCGCAAATTCAAAGACCTTGCGACGGGAGCAGTGTCCTCATTCCGGTTGGGTGGATGGCGACCCCCGGGCGCCGTCCGTGGCCGCAGCGGGGTCAGGCATCCTCCGGGTGCCGGGCCAGGAACGCCTTGATCAGAGCGGCGGCCTTCGCCCGCCGCATCGCGGGGACGGCCCAGGCAACGCAGCCCTTCACCGGCCCCAGTGCCTGAACTCCCCACTTCAATGCGTCACAATCGTCCCGGTGCTCAATGATCAGGCCGTCCTGAAAGCGAAAGGTCGAACGGATGACGTTACGCACTTTGCGGCCGGTCTCGCGGAAGGTGTAGTCGTCGATCAAATCGGCCGAGCCGGTGCGGTCGTCGGCGGCCAGCACCTTGAACGACGCCCGGAGGTCGCCCTCCGAGATCAGGTGCCACATCGCATGAATCTGCTTTTTTCCCCGCAGGTGGAAAGCGATGTCGTCAAACGTGGCATCCGGATGATAGCATTCGGCCATGCCCAAATGATCGTGGGCGTTCAAGCCGGTGTAGAGCTTTTCCAACAATTCAGCGTGGGGATGCATGGGGTGCGGTAGTGAAATGCTGACGCTGGCTTGCCTTCCGACCGCCGTGGCCTAGAGCAAATCCCGTTTGAATCAGCCGCGGGATCATCGTCCTTGGGTCAGCCTGGGGTGCCCTCGACGGTGGAAGGTCCTTCGGCTCGTTCCACTCGCTCAGGATGACAGACTTTGGGGGAGGGGTCGGTGCAAGGCTTATCCAAGCGGGATGCGCTCTATGACCGGTTTTCCAGAAACCACCGGTACGCGTCGGCAATGCCTTCGCGCAAGGAGATGCGTGGCTGCCAGCCGAGCGCTCGGATGCGTGTCCCGTCCATCAGCTTGCGCGGCGTGCCGTCGGGTTGGGTGGTGTCCCATTCGATTTCTCCCTCGTAGCCGACGGCCTCGCGCACCAGGCCGGCGAGTTCCTTGATGGGCAGGTCCTTGCCACTGCCGACGTTGATAATCTCCGGGCTGCTGTAGTTTTCCAGGAGCATCAGGCACGCTTCCGCCAGATCGTCCGAGTGCAGGAACTCCCGCCGGGGCGACCCGCTGCCCCAGAGCGTCATCGCGGGGTGTTTCTCGACCTTGGCGAGGTGGAACTTGTGGATCATCGCGGGCAGGACATGCGAGGAAACCAGGTCGAAATTATCGAACGGCCCGTACATGTTCGTGGGCATCGCGCTGATAAAATCCGCGCCGTACTGCCTGCGATAGGCCTGGCAGAGCTTGATGCCCGCGATCTTGGCGATGGCGTAGGGCTCGTTGGTCGGTTCCAGCAGGCCGGTCAGCAGCGCTTCTTCCTTGATCGGCTGCTCGGCAAATTTCGGGTAGATGCACGAACTGCCCAGGAACAAGAGTTTGCCCGCGCCGGCGGCATGGGCCGACTCGATCAGGTGATTCTGAATCTTGAGGTTATCGAGCAGGAAATCGACGGGGAAATCGTTGTTCGCCTTGATGCCGCCGACCCGCGCCGCCGCCACCACGACGTGCGTGGGCCGTGCTGCCTCGAAGAACGCGCGGACCGCCGCGCCGTCGAGCAGGTTCAATTCCTGGCGCGAACGCGTCACAATTTCCCACGGCTCGCCCCCCTCGACGCGGCGCTGCAAGGCCCGGGTGATCGCACTGCCCACCAGGCCGCGATGTCCGGCGATAAAGACTTTCTTGGGAGAAAACATGGGAAGACGAGGAGTCAGAAGTTAGAACGCAGAATGCAGAAGTAAAAAGGCACAACACATCGTACATCGGGAAAACGGCTCCCGCTGTCCTTCTGTATTCTGCCTTCTGCCCGGTAACTTCGATTAAAGCCGGAAATTCTTGCCGCTCATTTCGTGCTTGAGCAGGGCCACGTCGGCGTCCGTCATGATCTCGGCCAATTCCTTGAACGTCGTCTTGGGTGCCCAGCCGAGTTGTTTCTTGGCTTTGGCGGGGTCGCCGATGAGCAGGTCCACCTCCGCCGGGCGGAAGTAGCGGGGGTCGATCTCGACGTACTTCTGGTAGTCCAGGCCGACGCGCCCGAAGGAGACTTCGAGGAACTCGCGGATGGTGTGCGTCTCGTTGGTGGCGATGACGTAGTCATCCGGGTTGTCCTGCTGGAGGATCATCCACTGCGCTTCGACGTACTCGGGCGCATAGCCCCAGTCGCGCTTGGAATCCAGGTTGCCCAGGTAGAGCTTCTCCTGCACCCCGGCGGCGATGCGGGCCACCGCGCGGGTGATCTTGCGGGTGACGAACGTCTCGCCCCGGCGCGGGCTCTCGTGGTTGAACAGGATGCCGTTGGAGGCGTGCATGTTGTAGCTCTCCCGGTAGTTCACCACCAGCCAATAGGAAAACACCTTGGCGCAACCGTAGGGGCTGCGGGGGTAGAAAGGCGTGGTCTCCGTTTGCGGGACGGCCTGCACGAGGCCGTACATTTCCGACGAGCTGGCCTGGTAGAAACGGCACTTCGGCACGCTCTGCCGGATGGCTTCGAGCAGGCGGACCGTCCCCGTGCCGGTGATGTCGGCGGTGTACTCGGGCACGTCGAAGCTCACGCGGACGTGGCTTTGCGCGCCGAGGTGGTACACCTCGTCGGGCTTGACGCTGTCGATCAGCTTGAAGGTCGAGGCGGAATCCGCCAGGTCGCCATAGTGCAGGAACAGGTGCGCGGCGCTGTTGTGCGGGTCCTGGTAAACGGCGTCCAGACGCTCGGTGTTGAAGGTAGAAGCGCGGCGAATCAGACCGTGGACCTCGTAGCCTTTGCCGAGCAGCAATTCGGAAAGGTAGGAGCCATCCTGGCCGGTGATGCCCGTGATCAGTGCTTTTTTCGGCATGGCGCGTCCAATAGCAGAAAAAGCGCCTCACACAAAAATCTTTTTCATGAATCAGTGTTTTCCCCGTGTTTCCGCGCTTGCCTTTCCCAGGCCGGGTGGGAGAGAGTAGGCGTATGTTGAAGAAAATCGAAGCCATCATCAAACCCTTTAAGGTGGAAGATGTTAAGGAGGCTTTGTCCGAAGCCGGCGTGGACGGCATGACGGTCAGCGAGGTCAAAGGCTTTGGCCGGCAGAAGGGCCACACGGAAATCTACCGGGGCAGCGAGTACACCGTGGACTTCCTGCCCAAGGTGAAATTCGAGATCGTGCTGGATGACGAGCGCGTCCAGAAAGTGGTGGACGCCATCGTCAAGGCGGCCAAGACGGGCAAGATCGGCGACGGCAAGGTGTTCGTGTACAACGTGGAAGAAGTCATCCGCATCCGCACCGACGAACGCGGGGTCGAGGCGATCTGAAGGGATGCGGGATGGAGGTGGATATACAATGAGCAGCGATACCCTGCGTGAGCACCTCAATCGCGCGCCTTTTCACCCCATCACGCTGTTTTTGCCCAGCGGCAAAACCGTCACGGTAGGCAACCCCGAACTATTCATGTTCACGGAAACGGGACGCACCTTGATCGTGACGCAGGGAGAACGAGTGATGCTCATCGACGTGGCTACCGTGGAAGCCGTGGAAACGCCAGCGGAATGAGGGGAGGACCCACTGGAGGAAAGGGGGCGGCGGGCACTGCGTGGTAGCTCTTTGCGGGGTCGCGGGATTTGGAGCTTGCGCCTGTTGCCGCGAAGGGGTAGCCCTTCGCTCCTATGAACTTTTGGATTGTCGTCATCATCCTGGGCATCGTGGAAGGCCTGACCGAATTTATTCCGGTCTCCTCCACCGGCCACCTCATCGTCGCGGACCAATTGTTGCACTTCCGCGAAATGTTCGGCACGGGCGGGACCGAGAAGGCCGAATTGTTCGAGATCGTCATCCAGCTCGGCGCGATCCTGGCCATCGGACTGGTGTACCAACGCAAGCTCATCGGCGCGGCGACCCGCTCCTTCACGGAGAATGGCCCGGACCGGAAGCTGGCCATCATGCTCCTATTGGCGTTCATCCCGGTCGCCATCATCGGCAAACTCAGCAATAAGTGGATCGAGGCACACCTGTTTTCGTCCAAGACGGTGGCCGGGGCGTTGATCGTCGGCGGCGTGCTGATTCTCCTCATCGAGCGGCTGCCGTTGCGGCTGCGGACCAACTCCACCGAAACCATGACGCTGGGGCAGGCGTTTTCGGTCGGCTGCGCACAGGTGCTCTCGCTATTCCCGGGCACGTCGCGCTCGGCAGCGACGATCATGGGCGGCCTGCTCTCGGGCATCGAACGCCCCACGGCGACGGAGTTTTCGTTCCTGTTGTCGTTCCCGACGATGATGGCGGCGACGATCTTCAAGCTCTGGCAATCGCGCCATGTCCTGCACGAGGCGGATATCCGCGGGGCGTTGATCGTGGGTTTTCTGGTGTCGTTCGTCGTGGCGCTCGCGGTGGTAAAATGGCTCATCCGCTACGTGCAGACGCACAACTTCACGGTGTTCGCGGTGTACCGCCTTCTGTTCGGCGGCCTGATCCTCTGGCTGGTGTTCAGCGGGAAATTGACCGGCGCCGCACCGTAGAGCGTCGCTGCCACCTCAAAACTCCACCCGCTCGCCGTCCACTACGACAGACACCCGCTCCACTTGCGGCAGCATCTCCGCCGCCAAAGCGTAGATTTGCCTGGTGGATCGATTCAGGTCGGGCTCAAGATGCGTCAGACAAAGTTGCCGGATCGCTTTGGCTTGCAAATATGCGAATAAGTTCTCAGGGGTGAAATGCGACAGTTCGCAGACGAGCAAATCACAGGGTGCGGTCAGGGCAGCATCCAAGTCATCGGGCCGACCCAGGTCGGCGGAAAAAATAAAGCGCCGACCGGTCTCCGGCCACTCGAAGGCGAGGCTGTACGCCAGAAAACGATCCAACGCCGCCGGTTCGATCAACGCGCGCAATCCGTGAAGATGCGTGGTGGGATGGACACTGACCCGCAGCTTGCCAGCGTCGAGTTGCACCGAAGCGCCGGACATTTCCTCCCAGGCGTGGTACTCGATGGGGAAACCGAGGATCTTTGCGGGCAGGTAAACCACTTCGAGCCACGCCCGGATGGGCGCGATGAGTTCCGCAGGCGCGTAGATGGGCAACGGACGGTCCCGGCCCTCCAGCCAGCTCCCCTGGATGAACATGGGCAGCCCGGAAAGATGATCGGAATGACCGTGACTGATGAACACGGCGTCGATGGAACAAAACGGGACACCCATCGCCTTGAGCCGGTGGCTGCAAGGCTCCCCGGCGTCCAGCAGCCAACGCCTGCCGTTGGCTTCCAGCAGCAGCGAGGTGTGAAAACGGTCCGCCATCGGCCAGCCGCAGCCCGTGCCAAGGAAGGTCAGGGTGTCCATGCCATCAGCGTCTGAGAGGCCTTCAGGCTAAGCCTTTGCCGACGACGAAGACAACCCCTATTTACAGGGAGGACGGTGGCGGAAACCTCTACAACCGGGCAGAAAATTCTTGCCACCGCCGCGTTTCCTCCTTAACAGAGGCGGCACGATGCTTCCGTACACCACCATCTGCCGCCGGAGCCTCGCCGGGCTGGTTGGTCTGAGTTTGCTGACGGCCCCCTGGCTGGCCGTCGGTGAGGACTCTGTCGCGCCGACCCCCGCCGCCATGATGAAGGTGCCGCTGGCGGACGGCTTCGATTACCCGGTGGGTAAGCCGGACAGCGTCGGCTACCACAAGGCGCGGGGCTTCACGCCCAACGGGCACCTGGGCGATGACTGGGACAAGGACGGCACCGCCGGCAACGGTGATCTCGGTTCACCGATCTTTTGCACGGGAACCGGCGTGGTCGTCCTGGCGGCGGACGTTCACCTGGGCTGGGGCAACGTGGTGATGGTGCGCCACAGCTACCGCGAGCCGGCGGAGGGCAACGCCGTCAAAACCATCGACAGCCTCTACGGACACCTGGACACGATCCTGGTGCGCGAGGGGCAGATTCTCGCCCGCGGGCAGCTTCTCGGCACGATGGGCACGGGCGGCGGGCTCTACGACGCCCACCTGCATTTCGAAATCCGCAAGAACATCCACATCGGGATGTTTCGCTCGTTGTATGCCCGGGATTTCAGTAACTACGAGGACCCGACGGCCTTCGTCGATGGACACCGGCACTTGCGCGGCGGTCAGCCGATGCTCATCGCCCTGAACACCTTCACGCCGACGCCCGGGGAACTGCCCCCGGCGGATGCCGCCTACGAACTGGGCATCAACCGTTCGCCGGCGAAGCTGGCGGAGATGGGGCAGCAGTACAAACTGAACAAATCCGCCATCGAGCTACAGAAACGGCGGACGGGTCTCGACAAAATCAACGACGCCTACCGGACCGGCAACGGCGGGAGGTAATTTCACAGGTAGGGACGGCTGTCCCAGCCGTCCGTGGCTGTCTGATGAGCTTTCATCAGGGGCGACCCGCGCCCCCGAAACCGGAAAACAAACGGGACGGCTGGGACAGCCGATCCCTACCTTGTAGTTAGAAACGCCAGCGCCTTGTCGTAGCTGCATCGCTGGAGGAAATGCGCCAGTTGCGGATCGACCGGCCCGGGTAGCCGTTCGCCCAAAGCAACGATCCGCTCGGAAACCGCCTGGAGTTGATGCAGATGAGCCTGCGGGTCGCGCTCGTAGAAAGCGCGGTCGGCGATGACGGCGCGGCGCTCGCGCAGAGCGTCGGCGAGTTCGCGGTGGGCGGAGGAGTCAAAGGCAGTGGTCGGCATCGGGAATGAAAAGTGTGGTAGTCTAACACGATTCCGCGCGCCGAAAAACAACGTCCTGAGCCATGTCCCCACCCGCCACCCCACGCTCGGTCCTGGTCGTTGACGACGACGTGGACGTGCTGCGCTTCCTGCGGGAGACCCTGGGGGCCTTCGCCGCGTGCTCGGTGGAGACCTCGCCCTCCTCCGAGTACGCCTTCGAACTGGCGCTCCGCAAATCCTACGACCTGTTCATTTTCGATTTCTCCATGCCGGTCGTCGATGGCGCAACGCTCTACCAGTTCATCCGCAAGGTGTACCAGTACGACAGCCGTGTCCCGGCGCGACGGCTGCCGCCGCTGCTGCTGCTCTCCGGCAACGCCGCCCAGCCTCGCGCGCGGGAATTATTAAAGGAGCCCGGCGTCGTCGGGTTGCTGCCCAAACCTTTCACCATCGACCGGCTGCTGACCAAGCTCGAAAGCTGTTTGCCGGGCGTCACCCGTCGCCCGCCGCCGGGACAACCCCCCAGCGCATGATTTTTCCCGGCGACGACGATCTTTCCGATCCTCGCGCGCCCACGCGCACGCGTGTGAAGATTTGTGGCCTCACCCACCCCGCCGACGCCGCGCTGGCCGTCGAACTCGGCGCGGACGCGCTCGGCCTGAATTTTTATCCGCGCTCGCCGCGCTGCCTGGACCTGGCGCGCGACGGTGCGTGGCTGCGCGAACTGCCCGCCGGAACGCTCCGGGTCGCGGTGGTCGTCAACGCCTCGCGCGGGGAGATCGCCCGATTGCTGGGCGAGGGGATCGTCGATGCCGTGCAACTCCACGGTGATGAAGGAGAAGCGTTTTGCCTCGCCCTGCGCGCGGAAGGAGTTCCCTTCATCAAGGCGCTCCGGGTGCGCGATGAAACCGTCTTGAATCAGCCGGAGCGGTTCGGCACGGACCACTTCCTTATCGACGCCTATCATCCCGGAGCCTACGGCGGTACGGGGCAGGCGGTGGACTGGACGCTGGCGGCCCGCTTTGCGGCGCGGCACCGGCGGACGATCCTCGCGGGCGGCCTGCATCCCGGCAACGTCGCGGAGGCAATCCGGGCGGTACGGCCTTACGGCATCGACGTGGCCAGCGGCGTCGAGGGAGCAGGCGGCGCGCGACGCAAAGATGCGGAAAAGTTGCAGGAATTCTTCGCCGCCGTGCGCGCGGCGGACGC